>NZ_BCSG01000085.1 GCF_001570745.1 Alicyclobacillus mali NBRC 102425 | reverse complement strand
AATGCAAAGCCGTGGCACTCGAGATCTGTTTCATCTAGTACATACAAACCGTAACGATCGCAAAGTTCATAAAACACAGGATGGTGAGGGTAATGACTGGTGCGAACGGCATTAATATTGCTCTGTTTCATCATCTGCACATCACGAATCATTACGTCCAGTGTTAAAGCTCGGCCAAGACGTGCGTCGTGCTCATGCCTGTTTACTCCTTTTAACACAACCGGCACTCCATTAATCTTCAGTTGGCCATCAGCGATCTCAATGGTGCGAAAGCCTACTTGTAGCGCAACATGTTCTGCAGATGACGAGCCTGGATTAATTGACACCAGCAGCGTGTACAGATTAGGCGTTTCCGCTGTCCACGGTCTTACGTTGGGAATCTCAGTCTCGTAAGTCAAGAATCCATCGCACAACATAGTGTTTTCAAGGATTTCGCAATCCATCATGCCATCAATCAGCCTTATCCGTAAGGGAATCGGCTGATCGCGACAAATGTCCCCTTGCACATCCACTTCCAGGTGTACACGGCCTGTTTGACCGTCCGGACTTAAGAGTGATTGAACCCGAACATCGGACAGATAGATCGGAGGTCTC
>NZ_BCSG01000084.1 GCF_001570745.1 Alicyclobacillus mali NBRC 102425 | reverse complement strand
AGGAGATGCCAAGACCATGGTGATCACACGGCGAGAGCTGAACTGGCTCCTGGATGGCCTGCCGCTCGAGCAGCCGAAAGCGCATCGAGCCGTGCATGTCCGTTCTGCGATTTAAGTAGGCCACCTCAGCAGGAATCGGATCTAGGCCGTCGAATGCTTAGGGCATGACGCAGGAGAACGGCACCATCCTCATGACCGAACAAGAATACGAAGCCCTTCAGCGAGAAAAGGAGCAATTGCGCCAACAGGTGGCCTACCTGGAGGAGCAGATCCATATGCTCCGTCATCGTCTGTTTGGGGCTTCCAGTGAAAAGCGGCGCAAGACCCCGGCTGAGTCGGACAGCGTCCAGCTCCCGTTGTTCAACGAAGCCGAAGTCGAGGCGGACGCCCAACCTTCGGAAGAGACCGGGGAAGCCGATGCAGAAGTGACGTCGGAAGGCGTGGAGACGGAGACCATCACGTATGAGCGCCGGAAGCCTCGTGCGGCGCGGGAGCGTGACGCCTGGCTGTATCAGGGCGAAGCAGACGAGGTCGTCGAATACCGACTGTCAGATGACGAGCGAGTCTGCTCGAAATGTGCGGGTGAGCTTCACGAGATGAGCCGTGAGATCACGCGA
>NZ_BCSG01000083.1 GCF_001570745.1 Alicyclobacillus mali NBRC 102425 | reverse complement strand
GACGCCAGCGAACGTCTACGATGGAGAGATGGCCATTCCCTTGATGGAGGAGCTCCATCGCCAAGATTGGCGGATTCGCTTCGTGTTGATGGATGCGGGATACGACCAGACGAAAAACTATGAAGCCGCTCGAGCATTGGGCGCTCAGGCTATCATTCCGATGAATCGCCGGAATGAGAAAGAGCCGCCGGAAGGGATGGATTTCGACGGCACGCCCCGCTGCACGATGGGGTACCGAATGACGTATTGGGGCGTCCATAACACCTGGCTCAAGTTTCGCTGTCCCCATGCGACAGGACATGTCGATTGCCCGCTTGGCATGGCTGCCTGTTCCGCGTCGAATTACGGTATGGTCGTGAAGAAGCACATCGATGAGGACGTCCGTCGATACGCGAATCCACATCGCGGCTCTCGGACATGGAAGATGCTTTACGATGAACGGACCGCGGTGGAACGCTGCTTTTCACGGCTGAAAGAGCAGCTCATGCTTGACGACCTGCATGTGCGGGGTATCGAGAAGGTCACAGCGCATGCGTACATCAACGCCAGTGTACTGTTGGCATCTGCTCTGGCGATGCACCGGACGAATCGTCTCGAGCAGGTGGCTTAACCTGATGCTTCGAACGAACACCACTGAAGGGGCGTGATCTATCCACACAGCAGAAAAGGATTTTTATGGAATGAGTTATCTTTCACGAGAAGTGTGCGTG
>NZ_BCSG01000082.1 GCF_001570745.1 Alicyclobacillus mali NBRC 102425 | reverse complement strand
CGCGGCGTATTGGCAAAAAGCCAGTTCTTCCGTCCGATCACAAACGGCTTCAATGACCGCTCGCAGCGGTTGTTGTCGATCTCCAAATGCCCATCTTCAACATACCGAATCAGCTTCGGCCACTGCTTCAGGCCATAATTCACCGCCCGTCCTAACGCGCTTTTCGGCAACACCTGCTGTTCCTGCTTTTCAAGCCATGCCAAAAACGCGTCCAGGATGGGCTTACTTTGGGCCATCCGCACACGTTGCCGCTCTTCGACGCTTACGTTCTTCAGCTTCTTCTCCACCGCATACAGCGCGTTGCAGAAGGACAGTCCTTCTTCCGCCGCCGTCTTGCCCTTTCGCTCCTTGGGAGGCACTGCCTTGAGGGCTTCGTCAAATTTCCTCCGCGCATGCGCCCAGCATCCGACAAGGGTGACATCCGGTAAGCCCTCATACCCCGCGTATCCATCCACGTGCAGATACCCTTGAAACCCTGCCAAGAACCGCCGCGGATGGTCCGCACTTCGCGTTTCCTGGTAATCGTACAGGACAATGGGCGGTCCATTCATACTGCTGCGATATACCCACATGTACGACTGGGTCTGCGCTGCGCGCCCGGCTTCATGTAACACTTGCAGGGTCGTTTCGTCCGCATGTAGATAGCGCTGAGCCAAGAGCACTTGGCGGAGTTTCGCATAGAGCGGCTCTAACCACGTCTCCGCCGCGTGCACCACCCAATTCGCCAGCGTTTGGCGGGACAGCGGATACCCGTGCCGCGCAAACTGTTGCTCTTGCCG
>NZ_BCSG01000081.1 GCF_001570745.1 Alicyclobacillus mali NBRC 102425 | reverse complement strand
GACGCACACTTCTCGTGAAAGATAACACATGCCATAAAAATCCTTTTCTGTTGTGTGGATAGATCACGCCCCTTCGGTGGTGTTCATTCGAATCATCAGGTTAAGCCACTTGCTCGATGCGATTCGTCCGGTGCATCGCCAGAGCAGATGCCAAGAGCACAATCGCGTGGATGTACGCATGTACGGTGACTTTCTCGATGCCACGTACATGCACGCCGTCAAGCGTCAGCCACTCTTTCAGCCGCGCGAAGCAGCGTTCCACTGCGCTCCGTTCAGCGTAGAGCATCTTCCATGTGCGAGAGCCGCGATGTGGATTCGCGTATCGACGGACGTCCTCATCGATGTGCTTCTTCACGACCATGCCATAGTTCGACGCAGAACAGGCAGCCATGCCAAGCGGGCAATCGACCTGTCCTGTCGCGTGCGGACAGCGAAACTTGAGCCAGCCGCCATCTACACCCCAATACGTCATCCGGTACCCCATCGTGCAGCGAGGTGTGCCGTCGAAATCCATCCCCTCCGGCGGCTCCTTCTCATTCCGGCGATTCATCGGAATGATGGCCTGGGCGCCCAATGCGCGAGCGGCTTCGTAGTTTTTCTTCTGGTCATACCCGGCATCCATCAGCACGAAGCGAATCCGCCAATCTTGGCGATTGAGTTCCTCCATCAAGGGAATGGCCATCTCTCCGTCGTAGACGTTTGCCGGCGTCACCGTGAGCGCCATAGGAAGTTCACTTTTCGCATCCACAGCCAAATGCACTTTGTAACCAAACCACGCCAACTTGTTGCCGAAGGCGTCGAACTTCGCGCCCCAGTTCGCACGGTCTGTGGGCTGGACCCCTGAGCGTGGGTGTTTGC
>NZ_BCSG01000080.1 GCF_001570745.1 Alicyclobacillus mali NBRC 102425 | reverse complement strand
GACCCCACTGGGTAGATTGATTAGGCCACCGTAAACGAAATCCTGGAAAGTTCACGTAAGACGTACTTCACCCAGGGTCGGTCCGCGTGCGGACCGACCAATGCTGGCATCTGCCTTTCAAGCCACCTCACTGCCTCCTTAGCATGCCTTGTGAGTTCGGCCTCGTTCACTCGCTTCCCATTGGCCAGTTCGTTCGGTTGTACTTCGAAACGAGAAAGCCTACGCACCCGCAGGGGCTCCTGATTCGAGCGAGCTGCGACAAGCCGTACGAGCGCATCCGCCCCTGACTTGCTCCAACGTGCCCCGTGGCGCTTCATCCGGCGCGCCACGTGGTGGAACACTTGACCCTCTATCGTACCCAGACTCACCACGTCACCATCGCTCACGATGCCTTCCCAATTCTTCTCCATGTACGACTTCAGCTTCGAGATACGCTGCTTCTTCGCTCCTTCGCTTTGGCTCTCCGCCTTCCTCAGGACTTTTTCAACCTGTGACCAATCCCCGCTTCCTACCGCATCCCATACCTTCCGGTAGGCCTGCGTCTCCCGCCCCAAGGCCCCAGCTATTGCGCGCCGTAGGTGAAAGGGATCCAATCGATATCGAGCTCCAGGGAGCATCTCGACGCCCTTCTTCGCCCATTCCGCGCCGTCTGCACCGACCCAGCATCGTTTCACACTGGCCCAGTCCCATACGCGCCCAAACGATGCCACTGCCCCCTCCCAGAAGCGTTCGGCCTCCTCAGTCCCCACAACCACCTGCCGATTCATGAGGGCACGCCGCTCACGCCCTTGCTCCTGCTTGCCTTCATACGCCACGGCCACTTTCAGTTCGAAGTGTGATTGACCATCTTCCGCCCTGCGCCCGCGCACGTACACGCCATCCGCTTCCACAAAGAGCGTCTCCACTTTGCTCGTCCCTGATGGAACTTCTCCTTGTTCGAATACCTTCTCGCG
>NZ_BCSG01000079.1 GCF_001570745.1 Alicyclobacillus mali NBRC 102425 | reverse complement strand
TTGCATTGACAGGGAACTGGGATCAATTGAGTGATGATCCGCAGTTGGAAAAGGCGTATGTCGATCGCCTGGAGCGGATGATCTACCGTGATCGCAACCATGCATGTGTGATTATGTGGTCTCTTGGTAATGAATCAGGGTATGGTCGCAACCATAGAGCCATGGCAGAACGGTCAAGAACCATAGATCCAACAAGACCCATTCACTACGAAGGTGAAACACGAAGGCTGCTAGAGCTTGGTTCTGATCTAAAACACGGCGTGATGGATGTGTACAGCACAATGTACACGCCCGTTGATGAATTGAGCAGGCTTGGGCAACTGGACCTTCCTAAACCTCATATATTGTGCGAGTTTGCCCATGCGATGGGGAACGGACCAGGCGGTTTTAAGGAGTACGTTGAGCTATTTTATCAACAGCGAAGGTTACAGGGAGGGTTTGTGTGGGAGTGGATTGATCACGGGATCCAGGCCCATACACCAGATGGCAGACCGTACTTCGCGTATGGCGGTGATTTTGGAGATGTTCCGAACGACTTAAATTTCGTCATTGACGGACTGTTATTTCCTGATCGAACTCCGTCACCGGGGCTTGTCGAGTACAAGAAAGCAATTGAGCCGATACGAGTTCTTGAGTTCGATCGGTTATCAGGGATCATTAAGTTACAGAACCGCTATGATTTTCTCAGTCTCGATCATCTCGTAGCGGAGTGGTCACTTCAGGATGAACAGTCAGTGTTAGCCGGCGGAATGCTCGAACTAGAGCCAGTGCCCCCCAGGGAAACTGCAGAAATCAGGTTGCCGTGTGCCGAAATCCTTACTCGGCACCGAGATAGGTGTTTGACTCTCACTTTAAGGTTTTGTTTGCGTTATCCAACCGACTATGCGTCAGCGTTCCACGAAGTTGCGAGCTTTAGCGACTATATTGAGGGCGTTCGACAGAATGTAAACATTAACATATGTCGATTGGATGGAACGTTTGAAGTTGTAGGAACGCGCAGAGATTTGCGCATCTATGACGATTCGTTCGTCGTTAAATTCGATTTGTTGCGAGGCACAATATATGAAATGAGCCTTTT
>NZ_BCSG01000078.1 GCF_001570745.1 Alicyclobacillus mali NBRC 102425 | reverse complement strand
TCGTACTAAATTTCACTATTTCTATGCGGCAAGCGATTATGTTTCGAGGTCGGAAGTCATCACACCAGACGGAGGGGGATCCCAGTGCGACGCCGACCGCGTGTGGATGCGTTTCATGCGTTTCTCACTGGACGATTTTTCTCCCGTGTCGGTGACAAGATCGTCTTGGTGGCCCTGCCGTTGATCATTCAGGGCATGGGATACGGGGCGCCGCTCCTGTCCTTTGCCAACGCAGTTCAGTACGTGGCCAACTGGGCCGGTGCACCGCTCGGAGGCTACCTAACAGAGAAAAAGCGGTCATGCTCGCGGTGCACGCCGCGCAGGCCGCCGCCATGTTCGGCGTGATCGCCTCCCTGTCCATTAGGTCTCTGTTTCCTTTCATCCTTGGACAGATCAAAATCGAGAATGTACAAGATTTCCTGCTCAATGCGCTGGCTGGGCTGTGCTTGACATGGAGCCTCCGCAGGCATGATGTCGCGTTTGACCGCAGCCGAGCCACGCTCGCCCTTGGAAGGCCGACCAGGCTATCATGCCCGCCTCTCCACGTCAAGCACTCACTTGGCAATCTGCACCGGCACCTTTCAACTGCGCCTCGAAGTATGGACGCTCGGCGTCATCGGGCGTCCAGTACCAAGCTGCGCTGTGGATCCGTTGTCGGTTGGACCAGATTTCGATGTATGCGAAGATCCGTCGGATCGCTTCAGCCCGCGTCCGGAATCTCTCTAGGTACACGAGTTCTCGCTTGGGCACGCTGTGGAATGATTCCATACAAGCATTGTCACAACAATTCCCTTTCCGACTCATGGTCGCCGTCATTCCATAGGCTCTGAGCCGGTCCTGATACGCTTGCGAGGCGCACTGGCTTCCACGATCCGAGTGAAGCATGCAGCGGGCGTTGGAACCGGGGCGTCTATGGACAGGAAAAGCAATTTAGGTATTTACAACCAGTATATATATGGATATTATCGAAAGCAAATCAGCACAGGAAAAAGAGGTGACACAGTCGATGGGAGATGGAAGGTCGTATCAGCTATCCGAATGTTATGCTCATCGCGATTGTCTCGGATTACTTGAATAGATTTTAAATGAGCCCTTT
>NZ_BCSG01000077.1 GCF_001570745.1 Alicyclobacillus mali NBRC 102425 | reverse complement strand
TCAGGAACGGGGACACACGTATGGCGGCGGACGTAACCCACGCCGTGTTCGACGCTGCCTTTCTCATGGGGTTCACCGGGACGGCAAAATTCGCTGTCGAACAGGTAATGGGCACGCAGGTTGGACAAAAGTACATGTTCCTCGCGGGCAGGGCCAGCCAAGATTTTAGTGACCGCGGTTTTGGGGTTGTCGTAGCGAACACTGCGCGGCACACCACCGAACCATTCCAGCGCGCGGCGATGACCCTCGAGGAACGCTTCGATCTTCTCCGTGGAGAAAGCACAGGCAAAGATGACACCGCTGTACTGCAGTCGCATCACAAACAGACTGACCTCCGTCTTCTTGCCGCGCATCTGCACAACGACTCGTCCGAAGTCAGCCTGTGCCAGCTCACCGGCGTCCGATGTGAGCGGGATATACGCCTCCTGGTTGCGCTTTCTTAGCCTGCTTACCCAGTACCGCACGGTGGATTCAGCCGCGGTGAACTCCTCGCCGTACTCCTCCTGTAGCCGTTCGTAGATTCTTGAGGACACGTAACGCTGTTTCTTAGGAGCTCCCGCCTTCTCTTCCTCCTTAAGCCAGGACTCGATGACGGGGATCCATCGTTCCATAGCCGGGCGAGAGCGAGGCTTGGTCAACCGATACTTGGGGATATCAGCGTCGGCCAGCATCTTGCGCACTGTTTGTCGCGAGACTTGGCATTGCCGGCTGATTTTACGAATCGACCATCCGTCCACATAGTACCGCTTTCTGATATACTCCTTGTCGACCATCTCGAGCACATTCCTTTCCTCCTGTCTCCCCAGAGTTCGGACCAAACTCCAGGGTACAGGACAGAGGTGCCGGGGTGGTCAACTTTTTGGTTGTCAAAGTACCCCCACGTGGTCAACTTTTACGTTAGCAAACACAGCAAGATCAGTGGGATAGATAACAGACCAAGGGTGTGACGTGAGTGAAACTCGAAGTAAGAGGTATTTCAAAAAGATACGGTGGAAAAGTCGCCGTCGAGAATGTGTCTTTCACGGCAGAATCAGGCGAAGCATTTGCGCTCTTGGGAGGTAACGGAGCTGGCAAGACTACGACTCTAAGAATGATTTTAGGTATTGTCGAGCGCGATACAGGTGATATTCAGTTGGATGGGACTGACGTTAGGGGAATGCACTTCAGATTTGGGTACTTACCTGAAGAGAGGGGGCTCTACCCTAAGGCACGAGTTGTTGACCAATTAGTATACCTGAGCCCTTT
>NZ_BCSG01000076.1 GCF_001570745.1 Alicyclobacillus mali NBRC 102425 | reverse complement strand
CGTGTCAACTCACGAAAAAATCTTACCGAACGGATAGATGATCACTCACCAAAAAATCTAACTTTCGATCCTCCCTCTGATGTAGGAGTGGGAGGGGTGAATGGCCGAAGGCCAGAGGGGAGGAGCGAAGCGGCTTCCCCTCATCGAGCCTGTGGAGTTGTGGTCAACCCGCAGGGTTGTCCATCAAATCCACAGGCCTTAGTGCTGGGTGGAGTCGGAGGGTCCGGAGTAATCGACTCGCCGCTTGAGCCCTGCGCAACGAGGGTTTCCAGCTGACGATGCATTTGCAGCGGATTGAGCGAAAGAATCCAGCGCTCCCAGGCCGCGTGGGAAGATGCTGGTAAAATCCTGGCGTTCAGCATGCGTTGCACGGGTGTTGCCGCTTGGTCATATCGCTTGCGCACGCGCCCTTCTTCGCGCGTTTTCTGGATGAGTTTTCGCATGGGCAAGCAGGCGTTCGCATAGACGTCGAGCCATTGGTACACGGTGTTCAGCCACGTCACATCCTGAGGCGTGTCGTATCGACTGTAGCCCACGACCTCGCGCACCAGGAAGCGGTTTTTCTGCTCGACATGCGGATTGTCGTTCTTCTGGTAAGGGCGGCTACGGGTGTACTGAAGACCTCGCTCACGGACGAACGCCTGAAGGTGTCCATTGATGAACTCGGAGCCGTTGTCCGAATGAATGGCCCAGACAGGGTATGGCCACTCCTCGACGATGCGACGGAGCGCGTCGAGAACGCCGGCTTGACCACGACCGAGTACAGCTCGGCGCCGACTGTATCCCGTGACCACATCCACGACAGAAAGCGTGTAGGCAAAGTGCCCCAAGGCGGAGCCACCGTCATGTTGAACCAGGTCAATTTCCAACGCGCCGGGCCGTTCTTCGTTCCAAGCGTAGGATTGCACAGGGATTTCACTCCGCAACCTGGAAGCCAGTCGACGGCCTGTGGGTACGCGCCGCGCGCTTGGGCGTTGCCATCGTGAGATGCGCCGAGCGAGTGTGGCACGACTGATGTTTTGCAAGTCATGCTCGATTTCGGCCGTAAGACGAAGTTCGCCATGGTGAGCGAGTTGTTGAGCTGTCGAGAGGAGCACGGGGTGGAGCCGTTCAGCGCAGGGGTAATCAAGAGCTTCCCAGACGAGTTGAATGACGGGCATGGCTGCTTGGTAGCGCTGTGGCCGCGGTTTGCGTGGTTTGGCACAGCGCGGCGGCTTCGGATGCATCACGGCAATGGCATGTTTCCGGGCATAGCCGAGCGCGGACTGAATCTCATCGAGAATCCGCGATTTTTCGCGTCTAGATTTCGCCTCTGCGTATCGGGCGCGCATGACCCCAAGATATTCGCGGCGAGAACCAAGAGACATTTCCATGCACGCACCCTTCGGTAAGAATTCGAAGTGAGTGAGCCACCTTCCTTTCGGTTAGATTTTAGCTGAGTGATCGC
>NZ_BCSG01000075.1 GCF_001570745.1 Alicyclobacillus mali NBRC 102425 | reverse complement strand
GGGTAGTGTCCCGTCAAGTGGTGGAATTTCGCCGTGCGTGCCTTATGTGTGACGTGGTCGGCTTTGACCCTTGGCGAACTGTATCGACCGCCGTCACGCTCCGTCAAGGGATGCTTCGCTCGTCCTTCGACGCCCTTGACGGGCGTTCGGCGGTCGATTCTCATCCGTTAGGGCCAAAGCCTGCGTGTGCATGGTCGCATCACCTCGCCGCATGCATCTATTTGTGCAACAACGCCGCTGCCGCGAGTTGGGGCTGATTCGGTTTCAACTTGGCCATCGACTCCAAGCTGAAATATCTCCGTGCCACCATCCACTCTTCGTGCTGCTCTTGCAAAATGGCGCCTGCGAGTCGCAGTACGGCCTCCCGATTGGGGAAGATGCCTACGACGTCCATCCGCCTCCGCATTTCCCGATTCAGGCGTTCCAGCGGATTGGTCGAGCAGATCTGTCGCCAGTGCTCAAAGGGCAGCGCCATAAACGCCAATACGTCGTCTTCCGCATCGGACAGGATCTCCATCGCCTTCGGGAATCGCCCCTTCAACTCTTTCACGACGCGCCGGAGTTGCTCGCGAGCCGCCTCCTGGGACGATTGGGCAAAGATCGTCCGCAGGATGGATGCGACCATCGCCTGCTCCTTCTTCGGCACCTGACTCAGCACGTTGCGCAGTGCGTGCACCTTGCACCGTTGCCAGGTGGCACCCGTGAGCACCTCGGCAATCGCTTGGCGCAAACCCGCGTGTGCGTCGCTGACCACCAGCCGTACGCCACGCAGTCCGCGGACCTTCAGGCTTCGGAGAAAATCCGTCCAAAACGCGCCGTCCTCGCTCGTGCCAACGTCAAACCCAAGCACTTCTCGCTCACCGGTGTCCGTCACCCCAATCGCAATCACCAAAGCCATGCTCTGTACGCGACCACCTTCCCGAACCTTCGGGAAGGTCGCGTCGAGCCACACGTACGGATACTCGTGTTCCAGCGGCCGTTCTTTGAACTGTTGCACGGTCTCGTCCATCTGCTGACACAGACGAGAAACTTCACTTTTGCTGATGCCCTCCAATCCAAGGGCTCGCACAAGGTCGTCCACCTTGCGGGTGCTGACGCCCTTCACGTAAGCCTCCTGGATGACAGCCGCCAGCGCTTGCTCCGCTCGTCTCCTTGGTTCGAGCAGGGAGGGGAAGAAGCTGCCTTGGCGGAGCTTCGGGATCTTCAGCTCCACGGTTCCAAGGCGCGTATCCCACGTGCGCGAGCGCGAACCGTTTCGCTGCGTGACGCGGCTCTCTGTGCGTTCATAACGCTCCGCGCCGATTTTCTCCGTCGCCTCCGCATCGACTATGAATTGGGCGATCAGTTGCATGAGTTCACGTAACACGTCGATGTGATCCTCATCTTGCATCTTGCGAATCCATTCCAAAACTGCGAAGCTATTAAGCGAAGCCATCGTGCGTACCTCCTACTTTTGGTGTTCGCCACACTTAGAGTAGACACGCACGGTGGCTTTCTCGTCAATTGGGACTGACGGATTTTACACCACTACTTGAGACTTTAAC
>NZ_BCSG01000074.1 GCF_001570745.1 Alicyclobacillus mali NBRC 102425 | reverse complement strand
GAGATTGGGACAGGTCGCGAGATTGCGACAGCCGTGAAGGAGTACACGCATGGCGTGATGGACGAGTACCTGCCGGATGGGGTGACGCGCCTGGGACCCGACTGGGCGCTCCAGCATCCGCGCGATTATGTGGAGGTTCTTGAGGAGACGATTCCTCGGCTGCTCCGCGAGTCGGGCGTGCGGCCGGAGGACGTGATCGGAATCGGCATCGACTTCACGTCCTGTACGATGTTGCCAATCCGGGCCGACGGTACGCCGCTGTGCTTGGAGCCGCGCTTTGAGCGGCATCCGCATGCGTACGTGAAGCTGTGGAAGCACCATGCCGCGCAGGACGAAGCGAACAAGTTGAACGACATCGCGCGCGAGCGCGGGGAGGCGTTTCTCGCGCGCTACGGCGGCAAGATTTCGTCGGAATGGATGATCCCGAAGATCTGGCAGATTCTCGACGAGGCGCCGGAGATCTACGATGCGGCGGACGCCATGGTGGAGGCGACCGACTGGATCGTGATGCAGCTGACGGGCAAACTCGTGCGCAGCTCGTGCCCGGCGGGGTACAAGTCCATTTGGCACAAGCGGACAGGATATCCGGACCCCGACTTCTTCAGGGCTCTTCATCCGCGCCTGGAGCACGTCGTGGACGAGAAGCTGTGGGGGCCCATCCTGCCCATTGGATCGCGGGCAGGAGAGCTGACGGAGGCGATGGCGCGCCGCATCGGACTCTTGCCCGGGACGCCGGTGGCCGTGGGCAACGTGGATGCGCACGTGTCGATGCCGGCGGTCGGGATCACCGAGCCGGGCAAGATGCTGATGATCATCGGCACGTCGACCTGCCACGTCCTGTTGGGGACGGAGGAGCGCGCGGTGCCGGGCATGTGCGGCGTGGTCGAGGACGGGATCATCCCGGGGTACATGGGGTATGAGGCTGGGCAGTCCTGCGTCGGAGACCACTTCGAGTGGTGGGTTGAGAACGGGGTGCCGCCGGCGTACTGGGACGAAGCGCGGCGCGAGGGCATCGGCATCCACGATCTCCTGACGCAAAAGGCGGCGAAGCTGAGACCGGGCGAGACGGGGCTTCTCGCGCTCGACTGGTGGAACGGGAACCGATCCACGCTCGTCGACGCGGACCTCACGGGTCTTCTGATAGGCGCGACGCTCGCGACAAAGCCGGAGGACATCTATCGGGCGCTGATTGAGGCGACCGCGTACGGCACGCGGATGATCGTCGAGACCTTCCGCGCGAGCGGCGTGCCGGTCGACGAGATGTACGCGTGTGGCGGGATTGCGCAGAAGAACGCGCTGATGATGCAGATCTACGCGGACGTGCTCAACATGCCCATCTACATCGGCGCATCGACGCAGGCGCCGGCGCTCGGCGCGGCGATGTTCGGCGCCGTGGCGGCGGGGAAGGCGCGCGGCGGATACGACTCCATTGAGGAAGCGGCGCGGGAGATGGGCAGCGTGCGCGAAAAGCCGTACGTTCCGAACCCGAGCGCCGTCAAGGTGTACGACGAGCTGTACCGCGAGTATGCGCGCTTGTATGACTACTTCGGCCGCGG
>NZ_BCSG01000073.1 GCF_001570745.1 Alicyclobacillus mali NBRC 102425 | reverse complement strand
TCATTGCTCTATCTTTATTCGAAATCAATAGATATCGAGGTTTATATGTCAAAATTTTATATTCGAAAAGCTAGGCTTGATGTCACACCGAGAATAAAAGTTATTGAATATAAAGAAAATAACATCATTAGTATAAAATTTAATCCCCTCTATATACTTATAGTAAGGTGTTCGAATCAATCGCAGATGGATGAGCTAAAGTGTTTGCTAGACAGCATAGGCAAACAACAAACATTCAACTGAGCTTCACCACTTATAGCGTTGTCCACAGCGAATTAAAATTCCCCAAAAAATCGCGCTCGATTCCCCCCAAATCATCGCGATTTGTTCCCCACACATACGTTCACTTCGTTTCGTGTTTCCGAGAATGCGTGCATAACGTAAGCACGTTGCTTCATTCGCTAACTGTTGTGTAAGTGTCGTCGTGAAAACACAGTTGGCCGCTCGCACAGAGCGGCGGTATACTGAAGGCAAACGGAGGTCATGATGGACATACCGAGGAATGCGAACGATTTGGTTGCGAAGCACTTGACGTTGGCGCTTCCCGGGGAAGTGCTGTCGGTGATTGGCGTACGGGACGCACCGGTGGTGCGCGCCTTGGCGACGGAGATCCCTGAGGTGAGGTTGCGTCAGACGATGACGGACATCATGCTGGAGCTTGCGGATGGGAGGTTACTCCATCTGGAGTTCCAGTCGACGAAGGAACCTGCACTATATCGGTTTGCGGCATACGACGTGGCGCTCGCGGAACGTTACCGTCGGGCGATCCGCACGGTGGTGTTGTACACGGGCGACGTCCAGAGCGCACCGTCTGAGCTCGACGCCGGGAGTTTCCGCTACACGGTGGAGAACGTGTATCTGGGTCAGATGGACGGCGACGCGGCGCTGGAGAAGGTTCGTCGGCATCTGGAGACGGGTGAGTGGACGCCGGAAGACCGGGTTCGGTTGGCGTTTGCGTTTCACATGGAGTTCGAGCGTCGCACGCGGGATGAGGCGTTTGACGCCATTGTGGAAACCTTGCAGCGTGTGCCGGATCGCGAGGAGCAGAACTACCTGGCGGCGTTGGTGTTCGGGTTCAGCGCACGGGTGTTGACGGATGAGCAAAAAGCGGTGCTAAGGAGGGTGTTGGCGATGACGGAGCTACTGAAGGAGATTGTGGAAGAAGCAAAGGATGAACGAAGCAAGGAAATTGCCGAGCGGATGTTCCGTGATGGTGCGTCCGTAAGCGACGTGATGCGTTGGACGGGGTTGTCCGAGCAAGAGGCGCAGGAGGTGCTGAAGCGGGTTCGAGGGGAGGCGTGATTCATGGGCAAGGCCCGCAATGGTCGCGCGAAGCGCATTCGCGAAGGTGGACTGGACCCGACGATTGCGCGAGGGACGTGGCTCAGAAAGCCGCAGACGCAAGTGGTGCCGAACAAGAAAGCGGAGAGTCGCCGCGCAGCTTGCCGGAGGTGGCAGGGGCGCGGTGATTTTTTGCCCTGCAAACGCCCCATAGACGAAGAAGCTTTTTCGTCAAGGAGGGGTAAGCGTAAACCGCGATCGAAAGACGGGCGAACGCCGCTTTCTGTTGGATGACA
>NZ_BCSG01000072.1 GCF_001570745.1 Alicyclobacillus mali NBRC 102425 | reverse complement strand
GCGCATGCAAGAACCCTCCCGTGGCTTGATGAGCCCATTTTCAAGCAGCAGGAGGGCAAACACCATGTGGATTTGGTTTGACGCTTACTCCGTGACGATGTTAGGTGGCATGCCACGTCTGGCCAAGATGGCAAGCTAACATCGGCTGTCAAGGCTGGGAGACGTACCTTGACAGCCTCACATGGGTACGACATCCTAGTATTGGCTACAGGAACGAAAGTAATCTCTTAAAACGGAGTTTACACAGAACGCTTAACACACCCTTTTACTTAATAGTAAAATGGTTTGAAGGTTCAATTATCCTCCTCTCGACTTGGAGTGACGTCCTTCTTTGTGCTCGAACATCCTTGCCGCACAAGGGCTTGTGATTCTGCAATAAGCTCAAATTAATACATATTAACCCACCCACCATTACGCTCTGATGACTCTATACACCTTTCGACCCACAGAACTGCCTCAGCTCCATCATCTATGTCGGGATACCATGAAGGCTCATCCATGGTTCGTGTTTCGCCACGAATTGCAGAGGCAAAGCGCCTATACAAGTTTGCCCACGCTTCAAACAGACCTTCTGAGTGTCCCTCAGCTATTCGATCTTCTGCACGTGCCGAGGGATATAGTCCATGCGTTCCCCTCTGAAGTATAATGGGGAATCCCCGCGCTGGCTCATACCTCAATTTGTTTGGTTCTTCAGCGCACCACTCAACACTCGCTTCACTGCCAACGATTCTTATCCGTAAACCATGTTGAGAACCTGTATTAACAGCTGAAACCCACATAAACGCAATGGCACCATCATTACTTTCCATTGTAACAAACGCGTTGTCCTCTAGGGGAGCCCTTGACTGTACAATACTTTGGCGTATACAAGAAACCTTTTCTATCTTCAAGTCGGGTACCATAACTCGCATCAAATAAAGTGGATGAACCCCCAAGTCTGCCAACACAAAGCTTGGTCCCGCCACATTCGGGTTGAATCTCCACTGTAACTTCTCCTGGGGACTCGCTTGCGAACAACCTCCATGCGCGAATTCGGCTTTGATAATCCGTACGTCTCCGATCTCCCCGTTGCAGACCATTTGGCGAGCTTGCTCAACCATTTGATGGCCTGCATATCCAAACATGACTCCGACAACCCGCTCACGTTCACGCGCTAGCTTGCGCAGGTACTGTGCTTCTCGACTTGAAAGGCACAGCGGTTTTTCACAAATCACATGTAGATTTGACTCTAGTGCAGCTTTGCAAATTTCAAAATGCAAATTGTTGGGGGTAGCAATGGTAACGGCCTCAATACCATCGCTTCGTTGTGACTCGAGCTCAAACATTTCCTTATACGTCCCATAACATCGCGCTGGATCTAATCCAAGCTCTTTCCCAAACTGCTTACTTTGTTCCGGAATAACATCAAACGCCCCACTGACCAGTTGAAAATAGCCATCGCGCGTAGCGGCACACCTGTGAATATACCCGATCGCACTTCCCGCGCCACCACCAACAAGAGCCCAACGAATCGGCCGTACGTTTCTCCGCCCGTCAATCATTCAAGCAACCTCCTTACGGTGTCTATGTGAGATTGGCCTACGTTACCTGTTATTAAATGAGCCCTTT
>NZ_BCSG01000071.1 GCF_001570745.1 Alicyclobacillus mali NBRC 102425 | reverse complement strand
AAAGGGCTCATATAACATAGGATTTCAGAATTATAACTTCGGTCTCGCTTCTGCAGGGACATATATCCTAACCACAATCATTGCCGTGCTCTCGTATTTTCAGATACGAGTTTCTCGTGGAGGCGACTACAGTGCGTGAAAGCATCCCTGTCAAAATTCTTAGTTACGTGTTTTTGGCCATTGCTGTCGTTGTGTCCATTTACCCTATATATTGGATATATGTCGCCTCAACCTTGTCTGATGGGCAGATTTTTCATTTCCCGCCCGCAAATTGGTTCGGTGCTCACTTCGTTCAAAATGTACGTACGCTAGAGTCGTCAATGCCTGTGTGGAGGGACTTAGCGAACAGTATAATTGTCTCAGGTATTACCACCATTAGTGTAGTGTTTTTCTCCGCGATGGTGGGCTTCGCGTTTGCTAAGTACCGGTTTTGGGCAAAATCTTTTTTATTCTTCGTTGTGCTTATTACTATCATGATACCTGTGCAAACGACGCTCATTCCTCTATTCATTATTGTTACTAAATTGCATTGGGAGAATTCTTACGAAGGTTTGATAGTTCCCTTCCTAGTAAATGGATTTGGCGTGTTCTTCATGAGGCAGCAAATGCAATCGTTTCCCTCCGAGCTGCTTGAGGCTTCCAGGATAGATGGAGCTAGCGAGTTTTATACATTTTTTCGAATTGTAATGCCAAATATGTTGCCCTCTATGGCTGCGCTGGGTATACTCACGTTCCTACAGCAGTGGGGCAATTTTATCTGGCCATTGATAGTGATTAACAGCAGAAACATGTCGACCATTCCACTTATGCTCGAACAACTTGATCAGCCTGGAAACGTTATACATTACGGGCCTATTTTTGCTGGGGCGGCTATCGGTCTAGTACCTCTGATGATAGTCTTTGTTGCTTTGCAGAGATATTTCATATCGGGTATGTACAGTGGTTCAGTCAAAGGATGAGACGCACCCTTTGTGCGCATGGAGGAGATGCAAGTGCAAGAGCAATATGTCGAGAGCTTCTACCCGCCTTCAGACTATCGGTTGTCACCCCGTGCGTTTTTCATCCCGCACTCGACGGAGCGGGAAGCGCTCATGCGTGGCTTTTACCGCGCTTCGACACAAGTGTTACCACTAGAAGGGAAGTGGAAGTTTTTCCTGTTTGAAAATCCCCTTTCTGTACCGAGCGATGTTACTGAAGTTGGTTTCGATGACTCCTCATGGGATGATATACATGTGCCGTCGAATTGGCAGATGGAGGGCTTTGGGCGGCCCCACTACACAAACGTCAGGTATCCCTTCCCGGTTGACCCGCCCCGGGTTCCTTCGGAAAATCCGACGGGTTGTTACCGGACTAAATTTTTCCTGACAAATCACGATGTAGGTTGGATCCACTTGAGGTTTGAAGGGGTCGATGGATTGTATCAAGTTTACGTCAATGGTCATGATCTTGGTTTCGGGTACGGGAGCCGGTTGCCCTCTGAATTTGATATAACGAATTTTATTCATGCTGGTGAAAATGTACTTGTCGTAATTGTGTGCCAATGGTCAGCTCAGTCTTACCTAGAAGATCAGGACATGTGGTGGCTGTCTGGTATTTTTAGGGATGTCTATATTCTTAA
>NZ_BCSG01000070.1 GCF_001570745.1 Alicyclobacillus mali NBRC 102425 | reverse complement strand
AGGCGCTATGCAGTTGCTGTATGAAGTTGGATTGTGAACATTTTATGAAATGTTAATGAAACCATCGAAAAACACTTGACTTTTGAAAAACACCCTAACAATCGCCGAGGAGGCACCTAACTGCCTATCTCTCAGCGATTCGGGTGTGAAGTATGGCTCGTTTATGTAAACCAGAGTTCAAGGAGCTTTCGTCTTTCAGCAATGTCGGTGGCGCCCCTGTTCTACGTACACTGTGGGATCGGTTCGACCTTTCGTTGCTCTTGTCCCAGTCGGGGATCTTCAAAGTCCGTGGCGTCGCCACCTGGGTTCTGGCGTTCCTCTACGTCGTTGGGCTCATTAACCGCTGTCCGTCCGTCAATGCACTGGCCACGTTCTTCAACAAAGACGGCCTCTTGCAGCGCATGCTGGGCATCCAAAAGGTGACTCAATCCACCCTCAGCCGCTTCCTGACGGGATTTTCCCAATGGGACACATTCAACGAAAAACGGACCTCTCGCCTTCAGGAAGATCCAGATACGGCTCTGGCAGACGGAGACGTGCTTGCGCTCGACGATACGCATGCCCCACACCCATACGCCAAGGGGATCCCGTTTCTCTACTGGCTCTACGACAGTTCGAACAAAGTGTACACATGGGCGATGAACATCGTGGCGCTGCACGCCGTCCGCAGCAATGGGGTTGAATATCCATGGTCGTACGCCATCTGGACGAAACCCGAAAACGACACCGACAAGAAGCAGTCAAAACTGGACCTCGCATGGAGAATGCTCCTGGCTGTCCGAAAACAGGTGACGTGCCGCTTGTGGGTGGTCATGGATCGCTGGTACTTCAGCAAACCATTCCTGCTCCAGTGTGAATCAGAGAACTTTGATTGGGTCACGAAGGCCAAACGGAACATGCAGCTATTCCGCCGCATGATTGAACCCGGCACCGGACGTGAGCGCTTTGTTCCAATACGTCCTCGAGACCTCATTCGGGAGGTCTATCCGCTGCTCATGGCGCAAGGGAACGTGGATGTCGCCTCTGTCGCCTGTGAAAACATCTACGTGAAGATGCCAAAGACCTCAGTGAATCGACGGGGCGAGCCATGTACGAAAATGAAATACACACCGGTCGCCGCAGTCGTCGGTAAACGAATAAAGCCCGAAGACAACAAGGCCACCACGCAACCAACAGAACTCGTGGACTCCAATGAACCCGTGGAGACCGAAGAGCCGGCTGCAGAGTACAAGGGGGCCTACCTGCTCATAAGCAACCGTCACGATGCGCCATCTGAGGTGATGGGTGCGTGGCTGAAGCGTTGGCGAATTGAAGTCTTGTTCCGTACGGCAAAGCAAGAACTCGGGATGCTCAATTGCCATTCGCCCAACCAAAACCACATACACGCTCACATGACGCTGCTATTCACGGCCGAAACGCTCGTTCGATACCTCGTCTGGGAACAACGAAAAACAGCGGACGAGGAAGATTGCACCCACGGCCAAGTGATCCGCAATGTGCTGTGCGTCCGCTGTCATGCCCGTCAAGCCGCTCGAACAAACGAGCCAGACTTGATCGTGATCGATCTTGACGCAGCGGCACGGCATTGCGCAAGCCTCATCGACAAGTTTTGGCCCAAACGATTGGAATTGACATGGTTTGACCCAGAAAACAACCAGTTATTGAGAGCAACTGCATAGCGCCT
>NZ_BCSG01000069.1 GCF_001570745.1 Alicyclobacillus mali NBRC 102425 | reverse complement strand
TACCTTTGGCGTATAACTGCAATGCTTCTCGCACGCGAAACGGAACAGAGTAGTCAGGAATCTGGTTGTACAACCGTTCAGCATCTAAGAAAGCCTCACCCGAAATGTGACGCCACTCCTCCTCCGACGGCCGTATATTGAAGTGGCGCGCAAGTGACTCACCGACGGATTGCGCCGTCTGAAGATCCAACATGTCCATCGCTGAAGACATTGGGATCGCGGCATGAAAGAGTCCAGAAGCTCTGGGGCTCGTGAGGAGAGCGAGCACTGAGCCTCCCCCAGCAGATTGACCTGCTATAGTGACGTTGCCCGGGTCGCCGCCAAACTCAAGGATATTGTCCTGGACCCAGTGAAGTGCTGCAATTTGGTCTAGGATTCCACGGTTTAAGGGGGCGCCCTTCAACCATCCAAAGCCCTCGAAGCCCAAACGATACGAGATGGTGACCAAGATGACTCCGTTCTCGTTAAACGAGCGCCCGTTGTACCACGGAGATGCTGGTGAACCTGCAAAGTAGCCTCCTCCGTGAATCCACACAAGCACCGGGAGGCGCGCGAGTCGATCTCCAGGGGCAGGAGTGAACACATTCAGGTTCAGGATGTCTTCTCCCGGAATGGATGGTTCGGGAATGGTGGTCACTTCCGCAAAGGGTCTCTTCTGTGGAGTGGGACCATATACAGTAGCGTCTCGCACGCCCATCCAAGGTTCTGGAGGACGAGGTGCCTGGAACCGACGTTCTCCAACGGGAGCTGCGGCGTATGGGATGCCGAGATACGCAGCTGACGACCCTGTTTGCCAAATCCCGCGCACTATCCCGTGTTGGGTGCGAATAGCTGGTGCATAGATTTTGTCTGACATCGTGGAGCCCCCTCCATACGCAAGCTCTAGCGGCTTTACCGAACGGAACGGATAGGAAAAACGAACACCGAGGACACGACAGTGGCGATCGCCGAGTACACAAAAATACTTGCATAGTTTCCGTGAAAGGCGCTGAGAAGTGCTGCGACAATCACAGGTGTCAACGCCTGGGGAACATTAGAAGCAATGTTCAGAATGCCAAGGTCTTTGGCAGCATCATCCCTGGCCGGCAGGACATCTATCATGAGGGCCATGTCGACAGCCATATAGGCGCCATAGCCCAAGCCGATAATGGTGCTCGAAAGAAGCATACCGTTCTTTGACGCCTCGAACACGGGTATCAGTGCGCCGACTCCGATGAATAGTGTCGACGCAAAAACAAACATCTTCCTTCTTTGGAGGTGATCCGACAAGCGGCCAAAAACCAGCGTGGAGACGCCAACGGCGACCATTTGAATCAAGTTGAGCAACCCGAGGAAACCACCCGCTTCTGCGATGGGAAGGTGGATATAATCCGTTAAGATGTAGAGCTGGTAGGCGCCAATCGCTTGATAGGCGAAGATCATGAAGAACCGTCCTGCGAAGGCCCATGCAAAATCCGGGTGCTTGCGCGGATCGACCAAGAATCCGCGGAAAAAGCGTCCCCAATTCAACTTTGGGAAGTCGGCATGTTTGGAAGAACGGTCCGGATTGAACAAGACGAAGGCAAGACAGACCGCTACAACGATCGCGGCAAAGGTGTCATAACCGATGCCTATTTGGCGCAGAAGCTGTCCCGCGAGAATAACGCCAAGCGTCCCCCCCACAGACGAGCCAACGCCAATCAAGGCGGATGCCGTTGCACGATATTGCATTTCCACGCGGTCAGAAACGATCGATGACAAGGGGCCTTGGAATGCGTTTAACAAAAATTGGGCTAGAACCCAAAACACAGTAAGAAGAAAGAGCGTCTTTGCATACTGAAGAGCGACCGTGCAGAGCGCACCCCCAAGAGCACCGAATAACATCCAAGGGGCCCTGCGTCCCAGGCGGGAACGGGTCCTATCAGATAAGGCACCGACTATGGGTTGAACAAAAATCGTGGCCACGGACGAGATGCTCGTAACTACGGCAAGATCCTCGACCTTCTTTGCAGGATCAAGCAGTGCAACCTGCTCCGGCAACAAGACGACAATAAGCCCTGCGTAGGTCATGAACAATCCCAGATAGGAAGTTCCGAGTGAGGCGAAGAGCAAGCCTCGGCGACCAGCGGATGTTACGAATCCGCTTTCATCAATTTGGGGCGTAACCTGTGTTCCCATCAATTCAACTCCTTTCAAGCAGTGCTCGAGGAAGACACACTCGAGCTCGGTTTAGTGATGATAGCGTAGATCAGCGTTTTCATGTGTTATAGAATGAGCCCTTT
>NZ_BCSG01000068.1 GCF_001570745.1 Alicyclobacillus mali NBRC 102425 | reverse complement strand
GGGGCCGAGGTGATCACGTCGGTGCTTGAAGCTTGGGATGAGAAGCTGGCGGCGGAGCGCGACCGAAATGAGTGGGAACTGGTTCAGTGCTGTCGCGCTGGCGTTAGATGTGTCGTACCGGCGCGCGGCAGAGATTCTCCACGGCCAGGAGTGCTGTCAAACTTGAGATGGAACGGGATCTTTCCTAACATTGTTACAGGGGATTGGAAATGAATTGCTCAAGATGGGGTGCGGTTTCTATGCCGCTCCCTCTTAACAACCTACGTTGGGGTGAAGGAGCGTAATGAACAGACCTAAGTATATATCTATGTTGTCATATATAGTGCTCTTAGGAGCGATTTATGGCGAACTGCTTTATCCGAGTTCATCGTTTATGTGGATAATATTCGCTTTCATAGGTGGCGTATTGTTAGTTATAAAGAATAAAACAATTTCAGTGGGTAAATTCAAGCCTCTCATCATTTTGTTGGATATGTGCGTTCCTCTCTTTCTCATACTCACGAATTTTTCTTTACACATATCAATTGAATGGAAACAGTTGTTTTTTCTCGTCATATCGACATTTTATATTATATTCTATTTCATTCTCCTATATAAGTACAATCAAGAATAAGTATGAGCTTTTTGCAGAATCACGAGCCATTGTGCGACAAGGGTTGATCTTGATCGATAAGCGTAAACTGAGACCCACATGGCTTTCATCTTCTCATCGCTTGAAAATGGGCTCATCAAGCCATGGGAGGTTTCGTGTATGCGAGAGCACATGTCTCACCAGCATCGCCGTGAACTTTGGCGTGAACTTTGGCGTGAACGTATCGCTGCCCTCTACGACAGCGGCTTGTCGCTAGCCAATTGGTATTAAGCACGTGCCCGCGATGCCAGACTTGGACCGGTTATCGGAGTTTTCAGTTACAATGGAATTCGGCAGGGCGTGAGTCCAGCAACGAGTTCCGAAGGAAGGTGTCATCATGTCAAACGGACCTACGTTGAGCCAATGGCAGGAACTCTATGTTGCCGCTATTGAGCTCCGTCACTTGGCTCCGTGGCAATGGAAGCATGATGATGCCCTGTTCGCCGTCGAGGGTCCTGATACCGCGGAGATCGGCTATTCTTCCATAATGGGTGCCCTCGGCGAGTTTCATGGACTGGCGGTCTTTCCAGGGGAAGCTGGATGGAGATCTTTCCAATTGCTTAGGGATGACGACGGTTCATACCAGGCCGAAGAACAGCGAATGTTCGACCAATGCGTGCTTATCGCGTTGAGAGTAGTCGCGATGTAACGAAGCAGGATCGTGCTGTCATGAAACGGCTCGTCCTCCGCTTCCGAGGCGAAATCGCATGGCCTGTGTGTCGTAGCCACCGTCATGGGTACTTGTTCTGGTATCTGACGCGGGATGAAGCGAAACTCCTGACGGTCGCGCTATCCCAAGCCACTGTCGTAGCTTCTCCCATTCGCCAGCACCCAGACCTCATCGAACCGCGTCAGCCCAGCCAAATCCTTACCCGCAGGCGGGTAAAAGACGGCACATCAGTTGAGTGGATCGGCGTCTGAATCGAAACACCGCAGTACACCCTCTCGGCATTCCAGATCCCGCCGATCCGCGTTGAAGAGGTCATGTTGAGGCGCATCCGTCGCCAAGAGACTTGAAGGGGAGAGTGGGAGGTCGATATCTTTTATGCGCCGTTCGCAGTCAAAGGGGGCGAGCGACCGATGTTCCCCAGCCTGTTGATGTGTGTTGACTTCGGGCGCGAAATGTGGGTCAGAAGGTGAAGTGAGAACTGTGGCTGTGGACCACATTGTGAATGTGGATGAAATTCTCCATTTCGTACCGGATGTCCAGGAGGCCAAGACGTGGTATCAAGCTCTGCTTGGCACGGGTCCCGTGTTTGATCACGAAGCCTATTGCGCCTTTCGCGTGGGCGACACCCTGATTGGGCTTCACCCCACAGATGATAAAACGGGGTGTGGCGTTGCAGGCCAGGTGGCATACTGGCGGGTCCAAGATCTGCAGCGAGCACTCGATCATTTTTTGGCACACGGTTGTCACGTATTCCGGGGTCCGTCCCTTGGCGTGGATGGCGTGTGGGTATGCCAAGTCCTCGATCCATATGGGCACGCCTGGGGGCTCGTACAACGTTCGTAAAGCGAGCATCCGGTTCCTACACGGTTGTTCGTCCTTCTCAGATTGGGCGAATCGAGAATGTAAAAATTGCATTGTAGCTTTGTACGATATCCATGGCAACTTAGCAGCTCTGGATGCCGGTCCTGCAAGAGGTCGAACGCCCCATCGTAGACGCGATGGTGTTCGTCGGCGATCTCGCCCGGGGGGCGCAGCCCAGACAGGTGATGGAGCGCGTGATGTTGCTCCGTGCGCCTATCTATTTCGTCCGTGGGAATGCGGATCGCGAGGTCGTGAAGTGTCACGGCGTTGAGCAAGGTGTGGATGCGGAAATCAACGCGTGGTGCCACCACCAGCTCACGCTCGATCAAATCAGATTTCTGCTCAACCAGAAGGACCACGTAGTGCTTAGCGTGGACGGGCTGGGCGATGGCTTCTTTGTCCACGGCTCGCCCAGAAGCGACGTGGAGGCCATCCGCGAGGATAGCCCTGCGAGGAAATCGAGCCCATGGTTGTGCATGTTCGCGAGTCGATCATCGTCTGCGGCCACACGCATATCCAGTTTGATCACATGGTGGCGGGAAAGAGCCTCGCTAACGCGGGCAGCGTCGGACTTCCGAGCGTGGCGCGCGGCGCGAGGTGGGCGCTCATTGGCCCCGAGATCGAACTGCGCGAGACGGTGTACGATTTCGAGCGGGCCGCAGCGGACATCTTGGCATTGCAGACGAGATTGGACTGGCGGCGTTGGTGTTCGGATTTAGCGCGCGGGTTTTGACGGAAAAGAAGAACTCTCTACTCAAGGAGGATACTGGCGATGACGGAGTTGATGAGGGAGATTATAGCATAGGCAGAAGAGCGCAAGGCTTGTGAAATTGGTGAGCGGATGTTCTTTTCGCTCGCGATGGAATCAGTTATTCTGCAAAAGGTTCATGTAATATCGTCGGTTCATAATACCAAAGATTTTTGGCGGTGAGATTGTGGGCTTGAAAGTAAAGGGAACATATGCGGGGAGAATAAAGTTGTTATATTTAGCGATATGTTCCTGTTGTGTATTTGTTGCCATAGATTCAATAAGAGAAAAAAATTTCGGTTTTTTGTTTTATTACTCCGTATCTATGTCTTTCTTCAGCATTTTATTGGAGCCTTTT
>NZ_BCSG01000067.1 GCF_001570745.1 Alicyclobacillus mali NBRC 102425 | reverse complement strand
AAAAGGCTCCACCTATGTAATCTTGCGCGATCCGTCCGCCGTCTCGCATCCGCTTCACTTCGCGTGGCCGTTTCGCCCCACGCGGCGGCGCAACAGCGCAGCAAACACCGCGAGCGCCGCGAGCGGGACACATCCCAGAAGGATGTAGATCCAGTTGCCAAACACGCCTGCGTAGACCAACGCCACGCCCAGATAATACGGCACCATGGCCACGACGGCCGTCCACGTGTACGACCAAAGCGAGGTGGCTGGGATCATGCCGGCAACATAGTTGACGAGAAACGCGGGCACCGGGAGCAAGCGGGCCAGAAGCAAGCCCAAACTCCCCCACTCGCGAACCCAATGGTTGACCTGCTCAAACCGCTCGTGATGCTGCACACGTTGGAGCATGATGCGCGTAAAGTGGCGGGCGATGAAAAAAATAAGAATGGAGCTGATGGTGGATCCAATCCACGCATACGTCGTTCCTGCGACAACCCCGAACACGCGCAGGAAGATGATCAAAAGCCCTTCGGACGGGATGGGCGTCAGGCACCAGATCACCATGATCGCGATGGCCCAGATCACGCCCCAGAATCCCCACGACTGAATCCAGTCGGTCAGCCGATGGTTCCGATCCAAATACAGAACCACCACCGCCACCAGGGCGCCCGACAGGATCATCGCAATGGTGCGCCAATCTGTGAACAGCTGCTTAACAAACCCCGCCACAGCCACGACTCCCCGCTATCATTCCACTCTCTTTCACAGTATCAGACTGTCGGCAAAGGTTCAAACGCATTCAAAGGGCGACGGGCCCTCATCGCCGCCCGCCGCCGAAAACTCTGTTCACCGAGGCTCGATGGGCGAGGTGCGCTTCTGACCGATGCGCTTTCCATCTTCCGGCTTTGGCGTCAGCGTGTGCTCGTCGACGGTATCGCGAATCGCCCACTGCTCCAACGCTTCGCGATCGCCTTCCGCGAGCAGCTTTTCGCCGAAGTTGCGCATCGGTGGTCCGGGCTTGCGGTGCGTCTCCCCTTGCATGGGCCATCCCTCCCGTGCCTTACCGTGCCCCGCCCATCCGTATGTATGCGCTTGGCCCGAGCTCAAATCCCTGGCTTCCTGCGCCACACCACCCCTTCATCGGTGCCGATGGCCACCTCGTTCGCCATGTCGATGAACAGCCCCGACTCCACGACCCCGGTGGTCAGCTTGAGACGCCGCGCCAAGTCCGCCGGATCGGCGACTTCATCGAACACCGTGTCGAGGATGTAATTGTGATTATCCGTGACGAACACTTCGCCGTTTCGCTCGCGCAGCGTCCAGCGCCCGCCGAGCGCTTCGATCCGGCGCGCGGTCGTCTCCCACGCGAAGGGGACCACTTCGATGGGGATGGCGAGCCCTGACAGCGCGTCGTACAACTTGCTGTCATCCACGACGATGATGAGTTCATCCGAGATGGACGCCACCAACTTTTCGCGCAGCAGCGCGCCACCGCCGCCCTTGATGAGTTGAAGGTCGGGCGTGACCGCGTCCGCGCCGTCGATGGTGAGATCGAGGCGCGGACAGCTGCGAAAATCGGTCAAGGGGATCCCCAACTCTCGGGCTAATCGCTCCGTCTCACGCGACGTGGGGATGGCCACGATGTCGAGCCCCTCCTTGACGCGTCTTCCCACCTCGACGATGGTGTAATACGCGGTCGAACCCGTCCCGAGGCCGACCTTCATCCCAGGTTGAATCCGTTTTGCGGCTTCTTCACCCGCCATCCGCTTCTTTTCCATCCTCGACTCCCTTTCACAAGATCGGAGACAATAGCCTTGCGCAGCTCTCCATGATGCGCTCGGCTCTCGGCCTTGATCGATATTGTTCCAGCGTCAATCTATCACATTTCTCAAGATCGCGCTCAAACAGATCGGCGAGGTGTCCACTCTTGTCGCGATCGAAGATGAGCGCGTTCACTTCAAAGTTGAGCTTGAAGCTGCGAATATCGATGTTCGCCGTGCCGACGGAAGCCAATTCCCGGTCCGTCACCACCATTTTGGCGTGCAGAAAGCCGTCCCGGTACAGGTAGCACTGCACGCCCGCCTGAAGCAGATCACCGAGATAAAACCTCGACGCCCAGAACACCCATAGGTGATCCGGCTTGCCCGGCAACATGACCTTGACGTCCACGCCGGACAGACTCGCAATTTTCAGCGCCGTCAACAGACTGTCGTCCGGGACAAAGTACGGCGTCTGGATATAGATGCTCTCCTTGGCTGCGTAAATCATTTTGATGTAGGCATTCCGGATCTGCTCCCAGTCGGTGTCCGGTCCGCTCGCCACCACCTGCATGCCGGTCGCCCCAGGGCGCCCGTGAACGCGAGGAAAATAGCGGTCCTCGAATTCCACGGGACGCTTGGATGACGAATTCCAGTCCAATAGAAAGATGGACTGCAACTCCAAGATGGCGCTCCCTTCGATCCGGAGATGCGTATCGCGCCAAAAGCCGAACCGCTCGTCCTTGCCCAGGTATTCATCTCCCACGTTGAACCCGCCCACGTATGCGACGCGCCCATCCACCACCGCGATTTTCCGGTGGTTGCGATTGTTCATGCGAAGGTTCACGTAAGGGATGCGGGAAGGAAAGAAGGCAGCGACCTCGCCGCCATCTCGCACCAGCGGTTCGAAGAACGACTTGGGGGTCCATGCGCAGCCGACGGCGTCGTACAGCAGGCGAACCTCCACGCCTTCGCGCGCCTTCTCGGCCAGGAGGCGAACGAAACGCTCGCCGAGATCGTCCGGCCGGAAGATATAGTATTCGAGGTGGATGTGGTCCTTGGCCTGCCGAATGTCTTCGAACAGGGCTTCGAACTTGTCCACCCCGCGCACGAACACGTCGACGCGATTATCTTCCGTGTAGACCGCGTAGGCCGTCTTGAGATTCAGGGCGATGAGATCCGCATGGCGCTGTGCGGCCGGCTCCTTGTACACCACGTGGCCCGATTCGACCTGCCGATGCTGGCGCTCCGCGGCGCGCGCCACCCAGGGCGCATTGCGCAGGCGAAAGCGGGCCAACCGGTAGCGGCTGATGTGTTGTCCAAACAGCACGTACAAGATGAAGCCGCCGACAGGGATGAACAACAACACCATCAGCCACGCCCACGTGACGGCGGCGTTGTGCCGCTCCACGAAAATGATCACGCAGGCCGTGACGAGATCAAGTGCAAAAACGAGCAAGTACGCGATGTGCAACCACGGCATGTTGGCTCTCCATTCCGGCATGGCGCCAGGCGCGGGCGCGTTACGGCCGCGCCCGCAGCACCGGCCAGACGAGCGGCGCAAACGCGATGCAAAACGCCGCGATCGCCATCCATTTGAGATATGA
>NZ_BCSG01000066.1 GCF_001570745.1 Alicyclobacillus mali NBRC 102425 | reverse complement strand
TCGAGTATAAAACAAACCGAGGCCCAGCGACAGCGAGTGATAGGGACACGTCTCAGAGCGCGTTGGTCTCGTTCAACAGTCGAAGCATGGTGTAGCGGTTCCGGAGCTTGTGCGCGCGCTTCAGGCTCGCCGACACAAGGCTTCGTTCCACGCCCAACTCGGATGGCTCCGCCGGCGCGCCAATGCGGCGCATGAGCGACCGGACGCGATCGCCGGACGGAATCGACGCCAGAATCGCGCGCACTTCCTCCTCCTGCCCCGCAAGGGACGCCCACGGCGCCTGTCCCGCGCGCACGGCCTCCGCGACCGCGTCCTCCACGTGCGCGTGATAGACGTCCGCGATCACGCCGCACGCCGCGGCCACCTTGAGGCCGTGGAGGATCTGGCGCCTGCCGGATCGCAGGAACTCCATCTCCCAGTCGTGCGACAGATGGTGTTCTCCGCCGGACGCCGGATGGGACTGCCCGAACAGGAGCATCACAATCCCGGACAGGATGAGCGCCTCCATCAGGCTGCGAATGGCGCCGGTCCGCGCGCGGGCGAGGCCGTCCGCCTGCGCCACGGCCATCTCCAGCGCTTCGCGCGTGAGCCCCGCCAGATGGGCGCAATACGGCTCCCCCGCCGCGATGGCCCCGAACGCCCAGTCCGCGAGCGAGGTGGACTTGCCCACCACGTCGCCGAAGCCCGCCCACACGAGTTCCCTCGGTGCCCGTTCGAGAACGTCCGTGTCCGCGAACACGGCGATGGGCGCCTGCGTCTGATAGGTCGTCTTGATGCCGCGCACGATGAGCGGCGCGCCGGCGGACGTGAATCCGTCGACCGACGGCGCCGTCGGCACGCTCACGAACGGAATTCGCATCTTGTAACTCGCAAACCGGGCGATGTCGTGGAGCGTGCCCGAGCCCACCGCCACGAGCGCCTCGACGTCCGGCCCCGCCGCGATAAGCGCCTGAACGATGGACCGCTCGTCCGCCACCACGTCGCCCTGGGCATTCGGCTCGATGAGGCAGGCCGTCCACAACACGCCGATATGGGTCAAGCTCTGGGCGAGCGCATCGCCCGCCGCCGCGCGCGTGTGCTCATCCATCACGAGAACCACGCGCCGGTAGCGGGCTTGGATCCACGCCGCGGCGTTTGCCAAAGCTCCCGGTCCCACCTCGAGGTGTTCCAGTGGAATGGCTTGATGCGGCTGGCCGCACGGGCAGTCCGTCGCAAGCCTCTTCAGGTCATCCAAGCTCCATCTCACGCGCGTTCCCCCCAAAACAACGCGGGGCTGCGTCTTGGCAGCCCCACACCTTCGCTCAGCGGCCGTACACCGCCTCGTTCCACCGAAGCTCGTTCGCAATCTGGCGCGGCGTCGAGTGCTCGTCAATGACGACGCACTCCATGCCCATCATGTCGGCAAGGTCCTGCAGCTCTTCTACCGTCACCCGATACGAGAATACCGTGTGATGCGCGCCGCCCGCGAGAATCCAGCTCTCCGCCGCCGACGCGAGCGACGGCAGCGGCTTCCACAAAACGCGCGCCACGGGCAGCTTCGGCATCGGGCGATCCGGCTGAATGGCCTCCACCTTGTTCACCACCATGCGGAAGCGGTGGCCGAGATCGACGATGGTGGCCTGCACGGCGGGCCCGCCTGCGCCGTCGAACACCAGCCGCGCCGGATCCTCCTTGCCGCCGATGGAGAGCGGATGCACCTCCACGCGCGGCCGCGTCGCCGCGATGGTCGGACACACCTCCAGCATGTGCGCGCCGAGCACCATCTCGTTGCCCGGTTCGAAGTGGTACGTGTAGTCCTCCATGAAGGACGTGCCCTCGCCCTCGGCGAGCACCTTCAGGACGCGCACGAACGCGGCGGTCTTCCAGTCGCCTTCGCCGCCAAAGCCGTAGCCGTCGGCCATCAGGCGCTGCACCGCGAGGCCCGGCAGTTGCCGCAGCCCGTGCAGGTCCTCAAACGTCGTCGTGAAGGCCTCGAAGCCGCCTTCCTCAAGGAAGGACCGAAGCCCAAGCTCGATGCGCGCCTGCTCGCGCACCCCGTCGTGCAGCGGGCCGCCTTTCTCGCATCCCGGCGCGAACTCGTAGAGCGACTGGTATTCATCGATGAGCCGGTCGATCTCGGCCTCCGACACCGCACGCACGCGCTCGGCGAGATCGCCCACGCCGTAGCCGTTTACGGACCAGCCAAACCGCGCCTCGGCCTCCACCTTGTCGCCTTCCGTGACGGCAACCTGGCGCATGTTGTCCCCAAAGCGCGCGACTTTGAGCCCCCGGCTCACAGCCGCCGCCACCGCCGTCATGGCCCATCCGCGGACTCTCCTCGCCACCTCCGCGTCCTGCCAATGGCCGACGATGACCTTGCGCGGCATGCCGAGGCGGGTCACCATGAACCCAAACTCGCGATCCCCGTGCGCCGACTGGTTCAGGTTCATGAAGTCCATGTCGATCGTGTCCCACGGGATATCCCGGTTGAACTGCGTGTGCAGGTGCAAAAGCGGCTTTTGCAGCGCCATCAGGCCGCGAATCCACATCTTCGCCGGCGAAAACGTGTGCATCCACGCGATCACGCCCGCACAAGCGTCGTCCGCCGACGCCTCGAGGCACAGCCTGCGAATCTCGTCCGCGTCCTTCAAAACGCCCTTCCAGCGCAGAACATGCGCGTTGCCGACGGCCGCCTGGAGCGCCGGCACCATCTCTCGCGCATGCGCTTCCACCTGGGCGAGGGCCTCGTCCCCGTACAGGTGCTGACTGCCCACCACAAACCAGAATTCATAAGCCGGCATCTTCATCCAACCATCTCTCCCATCGACTCGTCCGGACACCTCAGTGCGCCGCCGCGCCGGGTTGACCGTAATACGCGTTCTTTCCATGCTTGCGCTGATAGTGCTTGTCAAGCAAGAACGAATCCATCTGCGCCTCCCCGCCCGCGAGAAGCATGGTGTCTCGCGCCATCTTTGCCACCACTTCGAGCACCACGGCGTGATACACGGCCTCCGCCGGGTCCTTCCCCCACGTAAACGGCGCGTGATTGGCCAGAAGCACCGCCGGCATCGCGACGGGATCCAGCCCGCGCTCGCGGAACGTCTCGACAATCACCCGTCCCGTCTCAAGCTCGTAGCCGCGATCGATCTCGTCCTTCGTCAGCGGCCGCGTCACGGGCACATCCCCGTAAAAGTAGTCCGCGTGCGTCGTGCCGAGCGCCGGGATGGGGCGCCGCGCCTGCGCCCACGCCGTCGCGGCCGGGGAATGCGTGTGCACAATGCCGCCGATGGACTCGAACGCCTTGTACAGCTCGATATGTGTCGGCGTGTCTGACGACGGCCGCAAATCGCCCTCCACGACGCGGCCGTGGAGATCGACCACCACCATGTGGTCGGCGGTCAGCTCGTCGTATGGCACGCCGCTCGGCTTGATGACCACGAGGCCGTCTGTTCGCGATATGCCGCTCACGTTCCCCCAGGTGAAGGTCACGAGACCGTGCTTGGGCAGGGCCAGGTTCGCCTCGAGGACCGCTTCTTTCAGTTCCCTCAGCATGTCTTCACCTCTTCCTGCGCCACGGCGCTCTTGATCCGCTTCAGCACCTTCATCACGTTGTTTTCA
>NZ_BCSG01000065.1 GCF_001570745.1 Alicyclobacillus mali NBRC 102425 | reverse complement strand
CGCGGGAATCGCTCCTTGAAAACTAAACACACGAGACCACCAAGCCCGTGAGTCATTGTGACCACAGGTCAGGATAGAGCAGTTGGATTGAGAGTTTGATCCTGGCTCAGGACGAACGCTGGCGGCGTGCCTAATACATGCAAGTCGAGCGGGTCTCTTCGGAGGCCAGCGGCGGACGGGTGAGGAACACGTGGGTAATCTGCCTTTCAGGCCGGAATAACGCCCGGAAACGGGCGCTAATGCCGGATACGCCCGCGAGGAGGCATCTTCTTGCGGGGGAAGGCCCAACTGGGCCGCTGAGAGAGGAGCCCGCGGCGCATTAGCTAGTTGGCGGGGTAACGGCCCACCAAGGCGACGATGCGTAGCCGACCTGAGAGGGTGACCGGCCACACTGGGACTGAGACACGGCCCAGACTCCTACGGGAGGCAGCAGTAGGGAATCTTCCGCAATGGGCGCAAGCCTGACGGAGCAACGCCGCGTGAGCGAAGAAGGCCTTCGGGTTGTAAAGCTCTGTTGCTCGGGGAGAGCGGCATGGGGGATGGAAAGCCCCATGCGAGACGGTACCGAGTGAGGAAGCCCCGGCTAACTACGTGCCAGCAGCCGCGGTAAAACGTAGGGGGCGAGCGTTGTCCGGAATCACTGGGCGTAAAGGGTGCGTAGGCGGTCGAGCAAGTCTGGAGTGAAAGTCCATGGCTCAACCATGGGATGGCTTTGGAAACTGCTTGACTTGAGTGCTGGAGAGGCAAGGGGAATTCCACGTGTAGCGGTGAAATGCGTAGAGATGTGGAGGAATACCAGTGGCGAAGGCGCCTTGCTGGACAGTGACTGACGCTGAGGCACGAAAGCGTGGGGAGCAAACAGGATTAGATACCCTGGTAGTCCACGCCGTAAACGATGAGTGCTAGGTGTTGGGGGGACACACCCCAGTGCCGAAGGAAACCCAATAAGCACTCCGCCTGGGGAGTACGGTCGCAAGACTGAAACTCAAAGGAATTGACGGGGGCCCGCACAAGCAGTGGAGCATGTGGTTTAATTCGAAGCAACGCGAAGAACCTTACCAGGGCTTGACATCCCTCTGACACCCTCAGAGATGAGGGGTCCCTTCGGGGCAGAGGAGACAGGTGGTGCATGGTTGTCGTCAGCTCGTGTCGTGAGATGTTGGGTTCAGTCCCGCAACGAGCGCAACCCTTGACCTGTGTTACCAGCGCGTTGAGGCGGGGACTCACAGGTGACTGCCGGCGTAAGTCGGAGGAAGGCGGGGATGACGTCAAATCATCATGCCCCTGATGTCCTGGGCTACACACGTGCTACAATGGGCGGAACAAAGGGAGGCGAAGCCGCGAGGCGGAGCGAAACCCAAAAAGCCGCTCGTAGTTCGGATTGCAGGCTGCAACTCGCCTGCATGAAGCCGGAATTGCTAGTAATCGCGGATCAGCATGCCGCGGTGAATACGTTCCCGGGCCTTGTACACACCGCCCGTCACACCACGAGAGTCGGCAACACCCGAAGTCGGTGAGGTAACCCCTCTGGGGAGCCAGCCGCCGAAGGTGGGGTCGATGATTGGGGTGAAGTCGTAACAAGGTAGCCGTACCGGAAGGTGCGGCTGGATCACCTCCTTTCTAGGGAGCAAGGGACGAGGGCTTGCGGGCTAGGTGGTAGGCGTGTGTTTAGTTTTGAGGGAGCGAGAGCTCTCTCGAAGGACCTTGGCAAGTGCATAGGGAGTATGGAAAGGTGAAGCTAGGAAGGGCACACGGTGGATGCCTAGGCGCCAAGAGCCGACGAAGGACGGGGCGAACGCCGAAATGCCACGGGGAGCCGTAAGCAGGCTTTGAGCCGTGGATGTCCGAATGGGGGAACCCGCTGGCGGGAAGCGCCAGCAGCTTGAGGTCGAAAGGCCTCGAGCGGGGAACCGGGGGAAGTGAAACATCTCAGTACCCCGAGGAAGAGAAAGCAAACGCGATTCCGTGAGTAGTGGCGAGCGAAAGCGGAAGAGCCTAAACCGGATGCGTGGGAAAGGCTGCAGCCGTTGCGCGTTCGGGGTTGAGGGGCTGTTTGTGGCGAGCTGCAGGGTAGCCAGCCCGAGTGGGTGTGTAGGAGAACGGTCTGGGAAGGCCGGCCGTAGACGGTGAGAGCCCGGTATCCGAAACGCACGCATGAGGGTGGAAACAGACCCCGAGTACTGCGGGACACGAGGAATCCCGTAGGAATCCGGGAGGACCACCTCCTAAGGCTAAATACTCCTTGGCGACCGATAGTGCACAAGTACCGTGAGGGAAAGGTGAAAAGGACCGCGGGAGCGGAGTGAAAGAGAACCTGAAACCGTGTGCCTACAAGCAGTCGGAGCACCGAGAGGTGTGACGGCGTGCCTTTTGTAGAATGAACCGGCGAGTGATGCGTGCGAGCGAGGTGAAGGCGAGGGAGCCTGAGCCGAAGCGAAAGCGAGTCTGAAGAGGGCGGGAGTTGGTGCGCATCGACCCGAAACCGGGTGATCTACCCCTGGTCAGGGTGAAGTGCGGGTAACACCGCATGGAGGCCCGAACCCACTGGCGTTGAAAAGCCAGGGGATGAACTGGGGGTAGGGGTGAAATGCCAATCGAACCCGGTGATAGCTGGTTCTCCCCGAAATAGCTTGAGGGCTAGCGTCAGGGGATGAGTTGTGGAGGTAGAGCACTGATGGGGTGCGGGGCCCGCGAGGGCTACCAAGCTTCGTCAAACTGCGAATGCCACAATGTCGAGGAACCTGGCAGTGAGACTGCGAGCGATAAGGTCCGTAGTCGAGAGGGAAACAGCCCAGACCCACAGCTAAGGTCCCAAAGTTCCGGTTGAGTGGGAAACGATGTGGCGCTGCGAAGACAACCAGGATGTTGGCTTAGAAGCAGCCACCATTGAAAGAGTGCGTAATAGCTCACTGGTCGAGTGGCGCTGCGCGGAAAATGGAACGGGGCTAAACCGGACACCGAAGCTTGGGATGGCGACATGGTAGGGGAGCGTTCCATGGGCGGAGAAGCTGAGCCGAGAGACTTGGTGGAGCGCATGGAAGTGAGAATGCCGGTATGAGTAGCGAAAAGAGGGGTGAGAATCCCCTCCGCCGAAAGCCCAAGGTTTCCTGGGGAAGGATCGTCCGCCCAGGGTCAGTCGGGACCTAAGGCGAGGCCGAAAGGCGTAGTCGAAGGAGAACAGGTTGACATTCCTGTACCACCGTAGGCGTTTGAGCGAAGGGGTGACGCAGGAGGACGAGGGAAGCGGCCGGATGGAAGAGGCCGTCCAAGCAGCGAGCGTGGGGTGTAGTGAAATGCGCACCCTGTAAAGCGTGAGCTGTGATGGGGAGGGAAGGACAGTACCGAAGTCCCGACGTTCACACTGCCGAGAAAAGCCTCTAGCGAGCTGAAGGTGCCCGTACCGGAAACCGACACAGGTGGGCGCGTGGAGAACACGGAGGCGCGCGGGAGAACTCTCGTTAAGGAACTCGGCAAAATGGCCCCGTAACTTCGGGAGAAGGGGCGCTCTTCCGGTGGGAAGAGCCGCAGTGAAAAGGCCCAAGCGACTGTTTAGCAAAAACACAGGTCTCTGCGAAGCCGAAAGGCGAAGTATAGGGGCTGACGCCTGCCCGGTGCTGGAAGGTTAAGAGGAGGGCTTAGGGGAGACCCGAAGGTCCGAATCGAAGCCCCAGTAAACGGCGGCCGTAACTATAACGGTCCTAAGGTAGCGAAATTCCTTGTCGGGTAAGTTCCGACCCGCACGAAAGGCGTAACGACTTGGGCGCTGTCTCAACGAGAGACCCGGTGAAATTGTAGTACCTGTGAAGATGCAGGTTACCCGCGGTTAGACGGAAAGACCCCGTGGAGCTTGACTGTAGCCTGATATGGGACAACGGTGTTGCATGTACAGGATAGGTGGGAGACGGAGAAGCTTGGGCGCCAGCCTGAGTGGAGTCGGCGTTGGGATACCACCCTTGTGACACGGTTGTTCTAACCGGCCTTGTGAGGACGCGAGGCGGGACAGTGTCAGGCGGACAGTTTGACTGGGGCGGTCGCCTCCTAAAGGGTAACGGAGGCGCCCAAAGGTTCCCTCAGCGCGGATGGAAATCGCGCGAAGCGTGCAAAGGCAAAAGGGAGCTTGACTGCGAGACGGACAGGTCGAGCAGGGACGAAAGTCGGGCTTAGTGACCCGGTGGTTCCGAGTGGAAGGGCCATCGCTCAACGGATAAAAGCTACCCCGGGGATAACAGGCTGATCTCCCCCAAGAGTTCACATCGACGGGGAGGTTTGGCACCTCGATGTCGGCTCATCGCATCCTGGGGCTGAAGTCGGTCCCAAGGGTTGGGCTGTTCGCCCATTAAAGCGGTACGCGAGCTGGGTTCAGAACGTCGTGAGACAGTTCGGTCCCTATCTGCCGCGGGCGTAGGATACGTGAGAGGGTTTGTCCCTAGTACGAGAGGACCGGGATGAACCGACCGCTGGTGTACCAGTTGTCCCGCCAGGGGCACCGCTGGGTAGCCAAGTCGGGAAGGGATAAGCGCTGAAAGCATCTAAGCGCGAAGCCTGCCTCGAGATGACGTATCCCATTCCGAGAAGGAAGTAAGACCCCTCGAAGACGACGAGGTGGATCGGTCTGGCGTGGAAGCGCAGTGATGCGTGGAGCGGACAGATACGAATCGGTCGAGGGCTTCACCTGAACGACTCCCTATGCACCAAGACAAGGGCCAAAA
>NZ_BCSG01000064.1 GCF_001570745.1 Alicyclobacillus mali NBRC 102425 | reverse complement strand
TACGTCCGCCGCCATACGTGTGTCCCCGTTCCTGATGTGGCCAACCTGGGCGCTCTAAACGACCTGATTCTTCAGTGGTGCGAGAAAGAGCGTGGCAAGCGATGGTCCGCTTGGGAGCAAGAGCGGGCAGGGCTGCGTGCACTGCCGAAGCGCCCTCATTGTTGCGCGACCACACGGCCCGTCACGGTGAACAAGCTGTGTTTGGTCAGCTTTGACCACAACCGCTACTCCGTCCCCAGCATATACGTGGGCAAGACGCTACTCATGAGGGTGTATGCTGAGCGGATTGAGGTGCTCGACAAGGAACGGGTGGTGGCCAGCCACCCGAGAAGCCACGAGCGCAAGCAGACGTTCATGGAACTCGAGCACTATCTACCGATCTTGGCTTACAAACCACACGCCGCCACACACGCGGCGGTCGTCCGACAGTTGCCGGAAGTGTATCAACGCATCCGAGTCCGGATGGCGAACAGTAGACCCGATGGATACAAGGACTTCGTCGCTATCCTCATGCTGCACCAGGTGTGGCGTGCAGAAGACATTTTGCGGGCGATTAAGGAAATTGGGCCCGATATCGTGACAGCCGACCAGATCCATCGGCATCTGCTACGCAACTCACCAGAGTCCGCGAGCCCTGTGGTGCCAGCCGGTCTGCAAATGTATCGCCTCGCGCAGCCTAATCCGTCCAGATACGACACGCTGACGAAAGGGGTGGTCCACTGATGTCCGACGATGTACACGCGGCCATGGTGGAGATTTACTGCAAGGAGTTGAAGATGCCGGGTTTACGCAAGGCATACGCGGCGCTGGCAAGGGAAGCGGGAGTGCACAGCCACTCTCCCCTCCAGTACCTTGCCGCCTGCCTCGCTGAGGAGATTGAGTCGAGGAAGACTAGTCGGCTGCAGGCGTATACCCAGCAGGCGCGATTCCCAGCCCACAAGACCCTGCAGGAATTCGACTTTACTGCGATTCCGACGTTGCAGAAGCAGCGGATTGTGCACCTGACGGGAGGAGACTTCATTCGGGCCAAGGAAAACGTGATCTGCATGGGCGCGAGCGGTACGGGCAAGACGCACATCGCGATCGCCATCGGGCTGGCCGCCATCTCGGCGGGCTACAGGGTGCGGTTCATCACCGTGATGCAACTCGTCCAGGAGCTCTTACAGGCAGAGTCAGAGTACCGACTGCCCAGATACCTTCGGATGTGGGACAAGTACGACCTGGTCTGCTTGGACGAGTTCGGGTATGTATCCTTACCTCAGGGTGGGCCGCTACTCTTCCAATTCTGTGCGGAGCGATACGAGAAGGGCAGCATCCTCATCACAACGAACCTGGAGTTTGCGAAATGGGCGGACGTGCTCCATGACGCGACGCTGACGACGGCACTCCTCGACCGACTCACCCACCACTCCCACATCCTGCTGTTTGAAGGCGAATCCTATCGATTCCGAGAGAGCCAAAGACGAGCGGTGACCCAGTTGTGACGATGTTGTCATGCCTTCGCCAGGCACCATACCCACTACTCCAGGGTGGTCAACTTTTCAATTAGCAAAGTGGTCAACTTTTCGCTTGACAAACACACTTGCGCCCTTCTGAATTCCCTAACGAAGTTAAGAAAGTGGAGTCGTCACACAACCACAAGAGTTATCGCGACCATCGTTCCCCACCTGCCGAGCCGTAAATTTGACGAACAGGCAGCCATGCCAAGCGGACAATCCACCTGGCCTGTCGCGTGCGAACAGCGAAACTTGAGCCAGGCGTTATGCACGCCCCAATACGTCATTCGGTACCCCATCGTGCAACCGGGCGTGCCGTCGAAATCCATCCCTTCCGGCGGCTCTTTCTCGTTCCGGCGATTCATCGGGATGATAGCCTGAGCGCCATAGGAAGTTCACTTTTTGCATCGACGGCTAAATGGATCTTGTAG
>NZ_BCSG01000063.1 GCF_001570745.1 Alicyclobacillus mali NBRC 102425 | reverse complement strand
GTGTTTGTCGAATGTACACGTTGGTCTTCGCCTTCGTAGAAATGGTTTGGTGAATACCGTTTTCTTTCTCTCAAGTTGGGGTGAAGTCCTTCTTTGTGCTCGAAAAACCCTTGCCGCACAAGGGCTCGTGACTCTACAAAGGGCTCGAACACAAACTCGAAATCGGCGCAAATTTCTGGTCAGCACGCAGTGGCACGTTTATAATCACAACTGAAATCAGCAAGATGAGCAGATATACGATGGACGTTGTTCCGATTGCAAAACCCGTATGATCATAAAGCCAATTGATTAGCGCTAGTGCACAATCTCCTGATATGCCTAGGAAAAAGACGATAACCAACCGGTTTACAATAAATCTCACATCCATCATCCTCAGTGAGGCGGCCACTGTGATAATTAGAGTAGGTTATATGGATCCGAAGGTAAAGATTTTTCCATTCCGTCAATTTGGATATTCCCTAGTCATAATCACGATTCCCACGCTTCTGTTGTTCATGGGTAGTGCGATGAACAGGATTCGAACTAGACTTATGTCCTTTTCCCCCAGCATGCCGCCTCCGCAAGGCGACCAACACAAGCGTTACGATGGCGATACCACAAGGATATACGATCTTCCACCCGAACGAGTCGAGCACGACGAGACACATAAGTCCCACGGCGATACCAAAACCCTTTCGCCATCGCCCTGAAGCCTGCCGAACATACGCGATCGCGCACAGACCGTAAATGAGCAAGAAATTCTGGCCCGCCAAAGCAAACATCAGGGGCTGAGAGATCCAGCCCACGATGTGCATGCCGATCACGCCGACAAACACCGCGGCGCAAGCAAAAAGCGCAACCCATGGCACGCCGCGTGTGTTCAGGACCGCGAGGCGCCTGGGCAATGTTCCCTCACGAGCCGTCGCAAAAATCAGACGTGAAGCTGCCCACAGAGCTCCGTTCAGATTCGCCACAATGATGACGAGCGCCAGCACCGCCACCGCGTTGCCTGCTAAAGGACCTATCACGCTTGCGAGCAGCGTTGCAATGGGGGCGATGATGGTACGGGGATCGTGCTGAGATAAATCGGTTTGCACAGCGAGCGCGACCGCGATGTACAAAATCACGATGGCCACGTAACTGAACGCGATGGCAAGCGGGAAGTCCCGCTTGGGATGCTTGAACTCCTCCCCCATGAAGGAAAGCATCTCCCATCCGGTATAGGCAAAGAACACCATACCGACCGCCGGCAAGCTCTGACGCCAGCTTGCCACGGGCGCCACGTGAAGCCTCATCAAAGGGTGCATGAAAAGCCCCACGCAAGCAATGAGACTCAATATGCCGACGAGCGTAAAGCTCAGTACCTGTTGCACGGTGCCCGAAATTTGGGTCCCTAACGCGTGCATGACGCTCAATGCCACGATAATTGCCGCGGCCAACGCGTCGAGCCCCCATCCGTGTAAACCCACGAGAGCACCGAAGTATGCGGCACCGGAGAGCGCGATCGCAGGAATCCCGAGAAAGAAAGCCGCCATGAGCAGGAATTCGCCCAAGGTACCAAGTCTTGTGCCACAAACCGATCGCACAAATCCAGCAGCACCGCCTGCGGATGGGTATCGAGCGCCGAGTTCCGAAAAAATCAAAAGGAGCGGGATAACGAGTCCGGCGTCCAGAATCCAAGCATAGACGGCTGCGTCTCCCACCTGCGCATAGGCCTGCCCTGGGAGAACGAGTACGCCTGCCCCGATCACGATGCCGAGTGCGAGCGCGACACCTCGACCGATAGTGAGCGTCTTGGCAAGTTGAGGACCCGATGATGGTTGCACGACAGGTCCCTCCGTTCATGAGAGATGGAGTCTGGTGACAGTGCTTTTGCAACACTTGACGAATGACTCACCCGCATTGTAAATGGAGATATCCAATCTCGTTACGCGATAGACTGAATTATCTCCATCGTATTTTTCGATGGTGATCGGAGGGTAACGATGGACTTCAAGCAACTTCACACCTTTGCCGTCGTGGCTCGTGAGCGAAGTTTCACACGCGCATCTGGGCTCCTAAACTATGCGCAGTCGAGTGTTTCCGCCCAGATTCAAGCGCTGGAACATGAACTCGGTACGCATCTGTTTGACCGGATCGGACGAAGCGTGCAACTGACGGAGGTCGGGCAGAAAGTGCTTCCCCTGGTGCATGATCTTCTGCAGATGGAATCTGAACTCCAATCCATTGCAAAAGGAGGATACGAGCCGAGCGGCACGCTTGTGGTGGGTGCCCCGGAAAGCCTGATTGCATATCGGCTTCCGCCTGCACTGGCTGTATTTCACCAGCGATATCCTCGGGTTCATCTTCAATTTCGCGCGGATAGCTGCGCAGAGCATCGGGCGGCGCTGGGGCGCGGCGAGATCGATGTGGCACTGCTGTTAGAACAGAGTGCACCTCCAACGGGCCTTGCCTTCCAAACGCTCACACCCGAGCGCATCGTGCTCGTCGCTCATCCGAAAATTACGGCGAGTAATCCGAGTGCAAGCACACCGTCTCTGATCGAATCCGCCGTTCTCCTGTTTGTGGAAGCTTCGAAAGGTGGCGCGAGTTACCGAGAGGTGTTTGAGCGGCAGACTATACAAAAGGGAATCCGCATTCAGCGTTTCATGGAATTTGCGAGCGTGGAGGCCGTCAAGCAATGCGCGATCGCGGGCCTCGGCATCGCACTTCTGCCTGAGATGGTGGTGCAACAAGAACTGGATGCCGGCAAGCTCATCCGCCTCCCCTGGAACGACTTGCAAATCCCGACGTATCTCGCATGGCGAGACGGACGTTGGATGCCCCAAGCAGCGCGGGAATGGATCAAATGCGTCCGCGCTTATGCGTATCGTGTTTGTCAATCGCCCGAGGAACGATTGACGTATGACATCTGAAGGCAGTGCCAGACGGTCAGATGGCTTACCCGAAATTACAATCCCCCAGCCATATGGATGGTTTTATTCAATATAGAATCTTTTCTCACTATCACACTCTCGCAAGCGCTTGGAGAGCGGTACAAACAGCACGCTGTGATGATGAGTAGGCACGAGGTCAACTTAGCGTACCGTACGGACTGTATCGGTGAGCATGGATATGGTGCAATATTGTGACAACAACAAGTTGTCGCTCTTTGAGAACGCGTCGGCGCGGACACGACTGTACGAGACGGTGGATCTACATCATCATAAACAACAAAATAATTAAAATTGTCGATATTATAACCCCAACTAATCCAAGTATTTTAAGTGAATTTTTTAGCTTAAGTGTCATGATGACAAATAAACCAAGCAATATAAAGGAGCTAGAAATCGGAAACACGAATCCTGACATTTCAATTCCTCCTTTATAGGTGAGCCCTTT
>NZ_BCSG01000062.1 GCF_001570745.1 Alicyclobacillus mali NBRC 102425 | reverse complement strand
TCGCGCAAGAAACTTGAGGACGATCCGTCCCGCCCATGGCGGATCGTGACCGAACCAGGCGTGGGCTATCGATTGGCGGTTGAACCGCCGGAGGCGTGAAAAGGCCGCCCAAGCCGGGCGGCCGACATGTCTTTGCCGAGAGGAGCCTTCCGGGACGCGGCGCGCAGCGCTCAGTCGTCCACGTCGACCTCTTTGTGCTCGCGGACGATGTGATTGTAATCGTAGCCGTGCTCACAGTGCTGGCAGTGCACGCGTACCACAAGCTCGCCTTCGGGCACCTCGACGATGTTTTTCTTCTCGCACCGCGGGCAGATGGATTCAACAATCCAATGCTTATGATGGCTCATGCGATCGCCTCCCCACGCACAACGTTTGAGCGTATCACACCCGCTTCAAATCTGGATTGAATCCTCCTCATGGCCTGAGGATAAGAGACGCCGGGCGCTCGGCAAGTACCAGACCGGGCCTCGGTTCAGTCGAGCCCGTGCAGGAAGTAGTACGCGTCGATGGAGCCGAAGCCCGTCGGATGATCCCATCCAGGCCCCGCGCTGTACGCCCCATTCGATCCGGCTGTCATGTCGTGAAACGCATATGGCGCGTACGACGTGTTGCGCGCCATCGCGTAGATGCCCACGTCCGCCAGTCCAACGGGCGCCTTGCCTTCGAGTGCGCGGGCCTGATCGATGAGCGCAAACGTGGCCGCCATCATCGGCGCCACGAAGCTCGCGCCGCCCGCCATCTCCCACTGGCCCTGATAGTAAAAGTCGTATCCGGTGGCCGGGTCCGCGTTCAGGCTGACGTCGCACGTCTGGCGATAGCCGGTCTGCGGCACGCCCGGCCCGTACTGCCACCAGGGCTCGCCGTACACCGAGCTCACGCCGCCCCCCGTGTCGGACCAGGCCGTCTCCTGAAGGCGTTGGCCGCCCGCCCCGAGCACGAGCCGCGTGCCGCCGCACGCGGTCACGTACGGATCGGACGAAGGATAGTCGACGTCCGTTCCGTTCGTTCCATCGGACGATCCGCTGTCCCCCGCCGCCGCAAACATGCTCTGTCCCTGCGCGGCCATTTGCATAAAGATCTGGTGCTCCGCCTGCATCGTGGACGAATCCGTCTCCGATTCGGGCGCGCCCCAACTCGTCGTGACCACGTGCGCCCCGTCGTCCGCGGCGACCTGCGCGAACGCGTCGATGAACGACTGGGCGTCCGGCTGCGCCGCTTCATACACGGCAAGCGACGCGGTCGGCGCAATGGCGTGCGCCCATTCGCAGTCGAGCGTGGTCTCGTCGTCGGGTGGCGTGTACGATCCGTCGATCACGCGCTGGCGCACCACGGGATTCGGCAGGCCGAAGGCGCGATCGAACGCCTGGATATCCGATAGCTGGACGGAGCCGGAGGTCACCACCGCAATCACCTGGCCGCGACCCATGTAGTGGCTGTAGAGTGGCGTGTAGTCGTAGGCGCGCTGAATCTGCGCGGGCGTGTAGCCACCGCCCGCCGGCGCGGCATGCGCCATCACGAGGTGGCACTCCACCGTTGCGCTTGCCAGACCCACGACGGCCGACACTTGTGCGGCCAGCGGCGCGGGCAGCGTGGCGGCCCCATCCGGCGCATACCACGTAGCCGCGCCCTTCTCATACGTCACCTCGCGCACGCCAAACGCCCGCTCCACGTCGCGCGCCGATCCGGCCACCGTGAGCACCATCGGGTCAGCCGTCTGCGCCGCGCTGAGCCCGTAGGCCCGCAGCCCCTGAACCACAGCTTGCACATCCACCTTGGTCGGCGCGAACGCCGCGTCGAATTCGGCGGGCGTCAAAAACCGCCCCGCGTCCGGCGATCCCGGCGTATACAAGTTTTGAATGAGGCGCTCGAGCTCATCCTCATGTCGCAGCCGGAGCGTGATCACCAGATGCATCGGTTGCGAAGGCGACAGCGCCCCATGCGGTTGAGCGCCGCGCGTGCGCGGATCTGGCGAGGCCACCACCACCCGTTCCTGAAGCGGTGCGGCATAAACTGCCGCCGGCGCGGCAAAAGCCATTGAAGCGGCTGCGGCGACGGACAGCCGTGTGAGCGCTCGCATGCGGAACCCTCCCTGTGTCTGTCGATTCTGTTCTTTCTAGTTAACCGACAGTATAAAGGGAGGATACTTACATTTATAGTTAAAAAAAGAGGAACCTGAATCGCATTCTGGTTCCCCTTCGTGCTCCATGGTCAGTTTGGCGACGGCGTCCATCCCTCCACGCCGCGGACGCCCTCATGGCCCACCAGTTGAGCGAAGTACCGCCGGGCGAATTCGCGAAACGCCTCGGCGGCGCGCGTGAGGTGATGCCTCCTCGACCAAGCGAGGCCGATGACGCGCTCGCATCGCGGCGCCTCAATTCGCAGCCGTCTCGTCTCGTGCTCCTCCTTTTCCCACCACGTCAGGGCCGGCACGAACGCAACCCCCAGGCCCTGGCGGACGAGATCGGCAATCACGTCGGCCTCATCCCCCGAAAAATGCACCTTCGGTTCGAAGCCCGCTCGTCTGCAGAAGCCGTCCGTCAGCTCCCGGAATTCGTGCCCCTTGTTGACGCAGATGAACGGCTCGTCCCGGAGTTCGGCCAGGCGAACCACACCGCGGCCCGACATGGGATGGTCGGGCGGCACAATCAGATACACCTCTTCCACCATGAGCGGCTCCCAGGCGATCTCGTCCCCCTTGATCTCGGCGCCCGCGATACAAAAATCCGCCTCGCCGCGCGCGATATGCATGGCCATCTCCTCCGCGCTTCCCGTGTACTGGCGAATCCTCACACGCGGGTGCTCGCGGAGAAACGCGCGCAAGAGCCCCGGCAACAGGCGCGTGGTCGACACCGTGAGGATGACCGTCTCTTCGTTCGCCTTCGCCATCTGCCTGAGCTCGCGCTTCCCCTCCTCAATCTCCGTCAGCGCCCGATCCACCCGGGCCAAAAACGCCCGCCCATACGCGTTCAAGCGCAAATTCCGGCCCGTGCGGTCAAACAGCGGCACGCCAACCTCGGCCTCGAGGCGGGCAATGGTCTTGCTGAGAGAGGGCTGGGCGATGCGAAGTTCCATCGCTGCGCGCGTCACATGCTCCCACCGCGCGAGCGTTCGAAAATACGTCAACTGAAGAAGGTCCATGGTGCGCCCCCAAACTCTTATGCCTCTTTAATTATCGCTTCATAATTCTTTATGTATTTTACGGAATGATTCCACCCCTCTACAATGGGATTCGTTTGCGCAGCCAGTACTCACGAAACCGAAAGGAGGCCACCATGGAAGCCCTAAGCGAACATGTGCACCCGAAGGCGCGCCTCGCCATGATCCTCGCCGCCACGGCGCTTTCGTTTGGTCCCCAGTACATCGCCAACGTGTCTTCCATCCTGGATCAGTCGCTGCTTCAGTCGGGGCTTGCCGAAGGCTTGCGCGCCTTCGCACTCGCCGCGACGTTGTCTAATCTGGGGTTTGCCGCCTGCGTGCCCATCGGGCTGCGGCTCACGCAGCGGTTCGGGTTGAGGCAAACCTATCTGCCGCTCGCCGCGCTGTTCCTCGCAGCCTGCGCGCTGTCGGCTACGGCGCCCAATCCGCCGGTCTTCGCCATCAGCCGCACGATCGAAGGTGTTGCCGCGGGCAGTCTCTTTCTCACCACCCTGCCCGTGAGCCTCACCTCGTTCCCGGCGCCCATTCGCGGCCGCTTCATCGCCTACGCCATCGGCGGCCTGTACGGCATGTCGGCCCTCGGCACCGTCGTCGGCGCCGTCGCCCTTCTGGTGACGTCCTGGCGCTGGGTCTTTGCGATTGCGGGGCTCCTGTCAGCACTGGGAATCGTCCTCGGACTGCTGTCCCTGCCCCACCAACCGGCCGCGCCCGGAGCCAGGTGGGACTTCCCTGGCACGCTGCTCCTTGCCGCGATGGCCGCTTCCCTTGCTCCGCCCCTCGTCCAGATTCGGTTCGCGGGCCTCGGCGCAACAAGTGTCTGGCCTTGGCTCATCACCGGGGCGCTCCTCTTTCTCGTCTGGATAGCCTGGGAGACTCAGTCGCGCGCCCCGCTCCTGCAGTACAGAGCCATCCGCACGGTGCGCCAGATTTCGGGTGCGGCCATGGCCATTTTGTCCCACGTCGCACTCATCTTCGTGCTCGTCGCAGGATACCAGTGGCTGCAAGCATTGGATGACGCCTCTTCTCGCCAGTGGCTCACGGCCGCTCTCCTCTTCGTCGGCTGCCTGGTTGTCGTGGCAGTCGCGGCAATGTGGCTGCATCCCGTGGTCGGCCCAGGCGTCCTTGGCGCAATCGGATCGGTCGGCGTTCTCGCCGTCGGCTGGCTGTGGCGAGAGCAAACCTCCGGCGTTTCTGTCGCTCGCGTCAGCTGCGAAATGGCCGTGGCGGTCTGCCTCATCGGGCTCGTGCTCATCATGGGCGCGCTCACCACCGCGCTCGCTGGCGATCTCCACGAAGCGCGGCTGCGATCCTGCTCGCTCCACTTCCACAGAAACCTCGCTGGCGCCCTGGCCCCGTCCTTCGCAGGCTGGTGGATGGCCAGAAGCGCCGCCGTCGCCTATGAACACCTGCGCGATCACGCCACCCTGTTCCAGCCGAGCGCGCTGTACGCGTATCAGAAGCTGGTGGCGGCATTCGAGCTCAAGACGGGATCGCTTGCGGAAGCGGAGCAGCTCGCGGGTGCCGCGCTGCTCGCAAAGGCGGAACGCATTTCACTCGTGGCCGCCCTGCATCACACCGCGGACGTCGTGCTTGTCATCGGCTGCGCCATGTTGGCGGCTTCCGTCGCCATGGCGGTCACGGGCAAGGGGCGCCCGCTGTCTCAGCCCGCGCCGGCGGGGAGCCATGTGCCCGCGCAGCGCGAAGTCTCCGAAGCCAAACCGCGCACGTTTGTGGTACGATGACCTCGTCCAACACACGAAATCTTGAACGACGAGGATGATCGCCATGTCACACGCAAATCTCGGCCACAAGCCGCCGTTCCGCGCGGATCAGGTGGGGAGCCTGCTCCGCCCCGAGCCTGTCAAGGAGGCGCGCCGGCGCTTTTTTGCCGGCGAGATCGACCAGGACACCCTCACGGCGGTGGAAAACGACGCCATCCGCGAGATTGTCGCCAAGCAAAAGGACATTGGGCTCGCCGCCGTCACCGATGGCGAACTGCGCCGCTCGTGGTGGCACTTCGACTTCCTCGAGCACCTCGAGGGCGTGCAGGGTTACGAGCCCGAGCAGGGCGGCATTCAGTTCCACAACGTGACCACCCGCCCCCGCGCCATCCGCGTGGTGGGCAAGCTCGGTTTCCCAAAGGATCACCCGATGCTCGCGCATTTCCGCTTCCTGCATCACGTCGCGGGAGAACACGTGGCGAAGATGACCATCCCGAGCCCGAGCATGCTGCACTTCCGCGGCGAACTGGTGGATGGCGTGTACCCAGACGAGGACGAGATGTTCCACGATCTCGCCCTGGCCTACCAGGACGCCATTCGCGCATTCTACGACGCGGGCTGCCGCTATCTGCAGCTCGACGACACCGCTTGGGCGTATCTATGCTCGGACGAGCAGAAGCAGCAGATGATGGCCAAAGGGCGGGACCCGAAGCGGCTTGAGGCCAAGTATGCGGAGACCATCAACAAGGCGCTCGAGGGGAAACCCGCGGACATGACCATCACCATGCACATCTGCCGTGGGAACTTCCGCTCCACCTGGATTTCGTCCGGTGGGTACGAACCCGTCGCCGAGACGTTGTTCCAGAAGCTGAACATCGACGGTTTCTTCCTCGAATACGATACAGAGCGGGCGGGCGGGTTTGAGCCGCTCCGGTTTGTGAACCGCAAGTCGCTTACCATCGTGCTCGGCCTCATCACCAGCAAACACGGAGCGCTCGAGGACAAGGACGAGGTCAAGCGGCGGATTGACGAGGCGACACACTACGTCCCGCTCGAGCAGCTTTGCCTGAGCCCACAGTGCGGCTTTGCGTCGACGGAAGAGGGGAACCTGCTGACCGAGGACGAACAGTGGGCCAAGCTGCGCCACGTCGTCGAGATTGCGCACGAGGTCTGGAACTGACAGACAAGGACGATAAAAGAGGGGTCAAATGGTGTACGCGGTGCGCGTCGTCTACCGCTATGTGCGGCGCTACTTCAAGTTTCTGCTCGTCGGCGTGATGAACGCGGCCGTCGATCTCGGCGTGTTAAACGCGCTTCTGCTCGCGTTTCCGACGAGGTCTCCGCTTGTGCTGATGGCGTACAACACAATCGGCGTCATGGCGGCCATCTGCAACAGCTACTTGTGGAACCGGTTCTGGACCTTCGGCGACATCGCGACGGGATCCCGCAGGGAGAAAATGAAGTTCGCGCTGCAGTCGCTCATCAACCTGGTGTTGAACGACGCGATTCTGGTGGGCGCGAACGACTACCTGGTCACGCATCGCGGGCTCCCCTATATGCTGGGGAGCAACCTCGCCAAGGGCGGCGCGATGTTCGTTTCGTCGTCCGTGTCGTACGTGTTCATGCGCATGTTCGTGTTTAAGCGGCGAAATGTGCTTCACCTGGAGACGCATCGCCGATAGGAAGCTTGCGCTAACAGGTCCAATGGATTGGATTTGAAATCAACAATTACCTTCCCACATTTTCGTCTTCCATGCTATGATCAGTTTGTCACCCATGCGCGCGCATTCCTCAAATCAGGGTGGTGTCCACGGGGACTGCGCGCGCATTTGGTTTTTTTACTTGATTTCCTCTCTTTGAACATCGCTCCCTTGACTTCCAGGAAAGAAATGATAAGATTAGGAAAGGGCTTGTTGCTGCGCCATTGCGGATCGCTGATCTCCTGGGTTCATGAACCTGTTTTTCTTTCCGTCCATTTAGCATCGTGCCTTCCCTGTTCCTGCTAACCCTGTTTTCGCTGACGACACCTGATTCTCGAATAGGGATACGCGCAAAACGCCTCATGCCGAACGGTGGATGAATCCGATTGGCAGACACCCCTATGATTCGGTAAACACCCCCTCGAAAACTGGGTATTGACAATCAAGAAATATCAAATTATGATCCAATCAACTTTTATCTAC
>NZ_BCSG01000061.1 GCF_001570745.1 Alicyclobacillus mali NBRC 102425 | reverse complement strand
GTTAATTTGGGTAATCCGAGGGGATTCACAAAGGATGCGTTGGATGCCCTAGGTAGCCAAATCCTTCGGGACCTGCACAAAAGATGATTAGACAGACTGAAGGCGGACATGAAAAAAACGCGGACCCTCCGACCTCGGAGGATCCGCGCCATCGCTGCATCTTCTGGCGCACCCGGAGGGACTCGAACCCCCGCAAGACGCGGTTTAGGAAACCACCGCTCTATCCTACTGAGCTACGGGTGCACGGGAGCTGAACTGCTCGAAGCGCACATACATTATACCCCAAGGAGAGCTACCCCGCAAAGGAAATCTCCTTCCTCCGCACAGCGCGAGCGCCTCCTGGCGCTCCGTCTGCCCGCTGGGCTCTTGTGTTTGCCGCTCCAAATCAGTCGCATGCGCAGGAGCGGCAAACGTTCCTCGACGACTGTAGCCCACCGCGTCAGCGGCGAGGGCCGAGACTTCCCCCCTTCGCATCTCGCTGCTCACACCTCAGCGTCCGCAGCCGATTCAGCGCGGCTGCGAATTCGTACCGGCGAGGGCGGGCGAGATCGCCCGGATGGCCTGGGCGGAACGAGATGGAGCCCAGGCCGTCCTGATCCCACTGCGCCTCCATGGCGTCGAGGATCTCCCGGACCGTGAGCCCTTTGGCCAGCCAGCCCTTGCGCTCGATGTACAACAGGGCCGCCGCGATGGCGCGCGTTTGGCTGTCGTCGACGATCTGCTCCAGCGCGTGCAGGGAGATGTCCGTGGCGCCATATTGGATGGCATATCGCCCGCGTGCCGCCACCTTCGCCTTGTGGCCGCGCTGGCTGTTCAAGCTGTCGGGCTGCGGCACGCGCTGGCGGATAGCGCCGAACGAGCCCCCGCCCTCGGGTCGGCGAGCGCTGGGCATGGCGGCCGCAATGCGCTTCGCGTCCGCGGTGACGTCGTGCGGCACGTACGCCTCCATCTTGATGACGCAATCGGCAATGTCGAAGTAATCGCCCAGTCCTCCGACGACGAGCACGGTAGAGATGCCGTATTCGTCGAACAGCTGCCTCGCCTTGTCGATGTAGGGCGTGATGGGCTCACCCGACTTGGCCACCAGCGCCTGCATGCGCGCGTCGCGGACGAGGAGATTCGTCGCGCTCGTGTCCTCGTCGATGAGAAACGCTGTGGCGCCAGCCTCAATCATTTCCACCATGTTCGCCGCCTGCGAGGTGCTCCCGCTCGCGTCCTCCGTCGAGAAACGCGCCGTGTCCTTCCCGTGGGGAAGCGTGCCGATGAGCGGCGAGATGTCGACGTCGGCGACGCTGCGCCCGTCTTCGGCGCGAATCTTCACGGCCCCTGCGTCGGTGATGACGAACTCGCGGCCGTCGCCCGCGACGTGATCGTAGACGCCGTGCTCGAGCGCCTCGAGGAGCGTCGTCTTGCCGTGGAAGCCCCCGCCGACGATGAGCGTGATGCCGCGGCGAATGCCCATGCCGCGAAGCGGCTCTGCGCGGTGGGGCACGGGGATGGAGATCTCGAGCTCGGGCGGGCTCTCAAATGGCACCGCGCCACGCCGCAGAGGCTTGTCGCTGACGCCGCTCTCGCGCGGCAGGATGGCGCCGTTGGCGACGAAGGCCACGAGGCCGTGATCGCGCAGATACTGGCGCACGGCCTGCTGCTGATCCGCCAGTTCCACCGCGGGCCGGATCTCCTCCTCGCGCAGGCCATACACGGTGCGCTCCACAGCGGCGGGAATCTGCTCGAAGAGCATCGCCTCCGCTTCCCGCGCCAGCACACGCCTTCCGGCGGCTGGCAGACCGACCGACAGGCAGATGACGATCTCGTCCCGCCCAATCTGCACCGCCGTCCGCTCCAGCACCTTCTGCCCCGGCGCGTCGATGGCGATGAGCCCGCTCTTGCCGGTGCCGCGCGCTCGACCTGCCAGGCGGCGTAGCGCCTCGTCCATCCGCCGCGCAAGCAGGTCCTCGCACCGGATCCTGCGCCACGGCGCGTTGATCCACGCGTCGCCGACGGAGGTCTTGGTCCGCGGCACAAGGACCCGCACCTTGGACGGATCCGCGAACGGATCGCCTTGGACGTGATCGATGGCGAGAGTGAACGACGGGAAGGCGTACGCGCCCTCGAGGACCTCGTACGCCTTGTAGCCGCGCCCGTCGATGGATTGCAATTGGCGCCGCAGGGCCTCCATGGGCTGGCGCCTTGTTTCTGAACGCACGCCTCGATTCAACTTGCCGCTACTCCCCCCGTCGCTTCCACATGGATCGGAGTTCCGAAGTGCGCCCCTTCATGTCGATCTCGACGCGGGCCAGATCGATGACCAACGCGCCCTCGGTGCACGTGAACTCGTTCAGCTTGAGCGCGATGCCGAGCGGCTCGAGCAGGCTCGCGACGTTCAGCCGCAGGCTCTGGCGCAAGACCTCGATGCCCTGCGGCGCATCCTTCATGGCCTCCTGCAGGCTCATCTGCACGAGAGCCGGCGGGATGTTCACGAGCTTGCGCGCCGAAATCTCAATGGATATCTCGCCCTTGTCCGCGCTGCACGTCGGCCGCGCCGCGAAGTCGATGTTCCACATCAGAAACTTGAACTGGCCGCGCACGCCGTCCGGCTGGATGGCGAGAATGCGCAGCGGGACGTCCGGTGCGAACTCGGCGATCATCGAATTCAGGTCGTCCGCGGACAGCCGCACGCGGATGTTGGAGATTCGCACCCGAGATCCCTCCCAGGCTCAGCCCTTTGCAATGCGGTCGATCCCGCCCATGTACGGCACGAGCGCGCGCGGAATGCGGACCGATCCGTCCTCCTGCTGGTAGTTCTCCAGGATGGCCGCCACCGTGCGCCCAATGGCGAGGCCCGAGCCGTTCAGCGTGTGCACGAACTCAGGCTTGCCCCGTTCCTCCCGCCGGAAGCGCAGATTGGCTCGGCGCGCCTGATAGTCCTCGAAGTTGGTGCACGACGAGATCTCGCGGTAGCGGTTCTGCGCCGGCAGCCAGACCTCGATGTCGTACTTCTTCGCGTCCTTCGCGCCGAGATCGCCCGTGCAAATTTCGATCCGGCGGTAGGGCAGCTCGAGCGCCTCCAGCACGGCCTCGGCCTCGCGCGTCAGCTGTTCCAGGACCTCGTACGACTGCTCCGGCAGGCACAGGTTGACGAGCTCCACTTTCTGGAACTGGTGCAGCCGAATCAGGCCGCGCGTGTCCTTTCCGGCCGATCCGGCCTCCGAGCGGAAGCAGGCCGAATAGCCCGCGAATTTCACCGGCAGTTGATCGGCGGACAGAATCTCGTCCCGGTAATAGTTCGTGAGCGGCACCTCGGCCGTCGGGATGAGATAGTAGGGCAGCCCCTCGAGCTTGAACATCTCGTCGCCGAACTTCGGCAGGTTGCCCGTGCCAACGAGGCTCTCCTCGTTCGCGATGAACGCCGGGAACATCTCGGTGTACCCGTGCCGCTCCACGTGGAGATCCAGCATGAAGTTCGCGAGCGCCCGCTCCAGCCGCGCGCCGAGGCCCTTGTACAGCACGAAGCGGCTGCCGGTGATCTTCACGGCGCGCTCACTGTCGAGGATGTCGAGTGCCTCCGCAATCTCCCAGTGTGGCTTCGGCTCAAAGGGGAACGCCGGAACATCTCCCCACGTCCTGATGACCGGGTTGTCGTCCTCCGACTCGCCCTCCGGCACCGAGTCGTGCGGGACGTTCGGCAGCGCGAGCAGCACGTCTCGCACTTGCCGCTCCCATTCGCGCACCTCGTCGTCCAGCGCCTGTATCCGATCCGACACCTCGCGCATCCGCGCGATGTCCTCGCTCGCGTCCTCTCCCTGCCGTTTCTTGCGTGCGATGGCTTCGGACGTCTGGTTGCGCAGCGCTTTGAGGCGCTCCACCTCAGCGAGCGCATCGCGCCACTTGGCGTCCGCCTCGAGCAACCGGTCGATCTCGGCCGGATCGACCTTCTTCCGCTTCAGCTTCGCTTTGAACACGTCGGGTTGTTGCCGAATGGCTCGGATATCTAACATGTCACACCTCGCGCTCGAGTCAATGTGCCACCGGCGCCTGCGCCATGTTCAGAAAGTATTGGTGCAGGCGGTAGTCGTCCGTGAGCTCCGGATGGAACGACGTGGCGAGGAGATTGCCCTGCCGCACGGCCACGATGCGATCCTCGTACGTCGCGAGGACCTCCACGCCCTCGCCCACGGACACGATGTGCGGCGCGCGAATGAACACGGCCGGAAATGGGGGCGCGCCAATGGCCGGAATGTCGATCTCGGCCTCAAACGATTCGCGCTGTCGGCCGAACGAGTTGCGGCGAACAGTCACGTCCATCAGGCCGAGGTGGGTGGTGTCCTCTCCCTCGATGCGCTTCGCGAGGACAATCATCCCGGCACAGGTGCCGTAGATGGGCTTGCCTGCGCGAGCCAGTTCCCGGACGGGCTCCAGCATGTCGTACTCCCGCATGAGCTTGCCGATGGCTGTAGATTCGCCACCCGGGATGATCACGCCATCGGCGCCCTCGAGATCTCGCGCCCACTTGGCCTCGTAGGCCTCCGCGCCGAGCGACTTCAAGGCCGCGATGTGCTCCCGAAACGCGCCCTGCACCGCAATGACGGCAATCTTCATGGCCCATCCTCCTCTCATATGCAAAAGCCGGTGGGCCTTCGCCCCCGGCTCTCGCAGGCGTATCGTCTCCGCGTCACCAACCGCGAACCGCCATGCGCTCCTCCTCGCGCAAGGTGGCGAGATCAATGCCCGACATGGCCTGACCGAGGTTCTTGGACAGGTGCGCCAACAACTCGTAATCCTGATAATGCGTCACAGCCTGGACGATGGCGCGCGCGTACTTCTCCGGATTCTCCGACTTAAAGATGCCGGATCCCACGAACACGCCGTCCGAGCCGAGTTCCATCATGAGCGCAGCGTCGGCAGGCGTAGCGACGCCACCCGCCGCGAAGTTGACGACCGGCAGACGGCCGAGATCGTGCACCTGCTTGAGAAGATGGTACGGCGCGCCGAGATTCTTCGCCTCTGCGTACAACTCGTCCTCGGACATCGCCTGGACGCGGCGAATGGCGGACTGCATCATCCGCTGATGGCGCACAGCCTCGACGATGTTGCCCGTGCCCGGCTCGCCCTTGGTGCGGATCATCGACGCGCCCTCGGCGATGCGGCGCAGGGCTTCGCCGAGATCCCGCGCGCCACAGACGAACGGGACGGTGAACTTCGTCTTGTCGATGTGGTGCTTCTCGTCGGCTGGCGTGAGCACCTCGCTCTCGTCGATGTAGTCGACGCCCATCGCCTCGAGAATGCGCGCCTCCACGATGTGCCCAATGCGGCACTTCGCCATGACCGGGATGGAGACAGCGTTCATGACCTCTTCGACAATGGTCGGATCCGCCATACGAGCCACGCCGCCGGCCTTGCGGATATCCGACGGAACCCGCTCCAGCGCCATGACCGCGACGGCGCCGGCCGCCTCTGCGATCTTCGCCTGCTCCGCGTTGACGACGTCCATAATGACGCCGCCCTTCTGCATCTCCGCCATACCGCGCTTCACGCGATCCGTGCCGACATTCGACATGCCGCATCCCCCTCTGTATTGCAACCGGAACCAACCGGTGAGTGGTTGAAGACCTAACGATTATTGTAGTACAGCGCAGGTCCTCTTTCCACGTCAAATCGAGTAGTTCGGCGCCTCTTTGGTGATCTGCACGTCGTGCGGATGGCTCTCGCGAAGTCCCGCCGACGTGATCCGCACCATCTGGCTCTTCTCCTGCAGCTCCTGAATGGTCGCGCACCCCGTGTAACCCATGCCGCTTCGCAAGCCGCCGACGAGCTGATAGACAATCTCGCTCACGGGACCGCGGTACGCCACGCGCCCCTCGATGCCCTCCGGCACGAGCTTCTTCGTGTCGCCCGCCGAATTGTCTCCTTGGAAGTAGCGGTCGCCCGATCCGGCCCGCATCGCGCCGATGGACCCCATGCCGCGGTACACCTTGAACTGCCGACCCTGGTAGATCTCGATCTCGCCCGGGCTCTCCGCCGTCCCCGCGAGCAGGCTCCCAATCATCACGGAGCTTGCGCCGGCCGAGATGGCCTTCACGATGTCGCCCGAATACTTGATGCCGCCGTCGGCGATGATGGGAATGCCGCGCTTGCGCGCCGTGTTGGCGCAGTCGTAAATGGCCGTGACCTGCGGCACGCCCACGCCCGCCACCACGCGGGTGGTGCAGATGGAGCCCGGCCCGATGCCGACCTTCACGGCGTTGACGCCCGCGTCCATCAGCGCCTCGCAGCCCGCCGCCGTCGCAACATTTCCACCGATGAGCTGAATGTCCGGGTAGCGCGAGCGAACTTCCCGCACCACCTTGAGGACAAACTCCGAATGCCCGTGCGCGGTATCCACGACGATCACGTCGCAGTGCGCCGCCACGAGCGCATCAACGCGATCCATCACGTCTGGCGATACGGTCACCGCCGCGCCGACCACAAGGCGCCCTTGCGAATCCTTCGCTGCATTCGGGAAACGGCGCGCGTTCTCGATGTCCTTGATGGTGATGAGGCCGCGCAGGTTTCCCTCGGCATCCACGAGCGGCAGCTTCTCGATTTTGTGGCGCTGGAGAATCTCTTTCGCTTCCGCCAACGTCGTTCCCACCGGCGCAGTGATGAGGTTCTCCCGGGTCATGACTTCCCCGATGGGTCGGGAATCGTCCCGTTCGAAGCGCAGATCGCGGTTCGTGATGATGCCAATGAGCTTCTGCGATCCGCACTCCACAATCGGAACACCCGAAATTCGATACTTGCTCATGAGCGCTTCCGCTTCGCGCAGAGGCTTGTCCGGTGTGAGGTAGATGGGGTTGGTGATGACACCACTCTCGGAGCGTTTGACGCGATCGACCTCTTCAGCCTGCGATTCGATGGGCATGTTCTTATGGATAATGCCAATGCCGCCTTCGCGCGCCATGGCGATGGCCATGGTGGAAGTGGTGACGGTATCCATGGCCGCGGACACGATGGGGATGTTGAGCCGAATATCCGTGGTCAATCGCGTGGAGACGTCCACGTCTCGCGGTAGGACGGTCGAGTGAGCTGGCAGCAACAGTACATCGTCGAAGGTCAGGGCCTCGCTCGCAAATTTGTGTTCCCAGGCACTCGTCACGGTGGTTCCTCCTCTTCATCTCACGCTCTGCACATGGCGTCCCGAAAATATTGTGAGCAGTATAGCAACCGGCTATGGGGGTGTCAATGCGGCGATTTTGTAGAGGCCCCGCGCGCCAACGTGAAGGTCATAGATTTGTCAAGATGACAAAACCGTCTAGAGCTTCGTGCGAAGGGGCGGGAGCAGGGCTTCGGC
>NZ_BCSG01000060.1 GCF_001570745.1 Alicyclobacillus mali NBRC 102425 | reverse complement strand
CAACTCGACCAGCATAACACGCATTGGACTGCGATGTCAAGTCGGTCGTTCAACTTCTACTCGGTGTCGCGGTCGCGTTCAGGCATTCGGCCGTTCCGCAGGCGCGACGTTGCGTAGGATATCACCCTTGCCACATCCATGTCAAGCCCCCGAAAATCCCGGCATGGTCATGGACACAAGCGCTATTCACGCCGGACCACCACTGAGGTGTACAGAGCAAATCACAAACCTGGGGTCCGTGAAGCCAATTTTGAAAACGATTTTCCTTCGGCGACTGAGTCGGAGGTTACAATATGACGGTCTTTTTCACTTCCAACCGAGGCGGCGCACTCTTGAGGTCCGCTCATAAGGTATACTTGCATCCAAATAAGGGATGCGTTCCAGAGGCAGACCGTCTCTTCTTTTATTGATGTTGTGCCATGTTTACGGATGAAGCGCATCAACTGACAGGAGCTCGGTGACAGGAGCCCGGCTCCATCCTTTTGGCAAAGCAGACGATTTCGGCTCGCGGGAACTTGACACAGCTTCTGATTTTCACTTGACAAGGCCCTGCCTCCATGCTAAAGTACCGAATGCCCAGCGTTGAACGAAACGGGCTAGGAGCCATTAGCTCAGTTGGCAGAGCACCTGACTTTTAATCAGGGTGTCGCTGGTTCGAATCCAGCATGGCTCACCACGCGCCACCTTGGCTCAGGGGTAGAGCAGCTCACTCGTAATGAGCAGGTCGTCGGTTCGAATCCGACAGGTGGCTCCACACGGGCAACTTCTCCGTTGCCCGATATCCCGCTGGACTTGGTTGGACAGCGGACCCACATCACCATACGCGCGCCCGTAGCTCAGTCGGATAGAGCGTTTGACTACGAATCAAAAGGTCGGGAGTTCGAATCTCTCCGGGCGCGCCATTTCATCCGGAGCATAGCGCAGCTTGGTAGCGCGCCTGCCTTGGGAGCAGGAGGTCGTGGGTTCAAATCCCGCTGCTCCGACCAGTCTCCGGGGGTATAGCTCAGTTGGGAGAGCACCTGCCTTGCAAGCAGGGGGTCGTCGGTTCGAATCCGGCTACCTCCACCATTCCTCGATAGCTCAGCGGTAGAGCATCCGGCTGTTAACCGGAGGGTCGCAGGTTCGAATCCTGCTCGGGGAGCCAGGACATGCTCCCATAGCTCAGTCGGTAGAGCGCATCCATGGTAAGGATGAGGTCACCAGTTCGAGCCTGGTTGGGAGCTTCATGGCCCCATGGTCAAGTGGTTAAGACACCACCCTTTCACGGTGGTAACGGGGGTTCGAATCCCCCTGGGGTCATCACTTAGGGCTTGACGTTTTCACCTCCTCGCAGGTATAATGGTCGAGCCATTGTGCGGAAGTAGCTCAGGGGTAGAGCATCGCCTTGCCAAGGCGAGGGCCGCGGGTTCGAATCCCGTCTTCCGCTCCACATGGAGGTTCTCCTCCTCGCGGGTGTAGTTTAGTGGTAAAACATCAGCTTCCCAAGCTGAGGTCGGGGGTTCGATTCCCCTCACCCGCTCCATGCGGCTGTAGCTCAGAGGGAGAGCACTACCTTGACACGGTAGGGGTCACAGGTTCAATTCCTGTCAGCCGCACCACGCAAGGCCCTATCGTCTAATGGTTCAGGACGCCGCCCTCTCACGGCGGAAATCGGGGTTCGAATCCCCGTAGGGTCACCATATGGAGTGATGGCCGAGTTGGTCGAAGGCGCTCGCCTGCTAAGCGAGTATACGGTTGTTAAGGCCGTATCGAGGGTTCGAATCCCTCTCACTCCGCCACATTGGAACTGTGGTGTAGAGGCCTAACATGCCTGCCTGTCACGCAGGAGATCGCGGGTTCGAATCCCGTCAGTTCCGCCATGTGCGCCCATAGCTCAGTCGGCTAGAGCGCACGACTGATAATCGTGAGGTCGGTGGTTCGAATCCACCTGGGCGCACCAATCAATCAGCAGCCGTTTGCGGACGGCTGCTGATTTGATTTTGTTCGGCTACTTCACCAGATTGAAGGTATCCTCGGAGCTCTGCTGCAACTCGTTCGACTTCGACGCGAGGCAGACTTGGTCCATCAAAATCAAAGATACGAACTCTTCGAATGGAAAGCTCATCGAAGAATACGACATGCCGGAGCGGCTTCGCAATCAACCATCCCAGTACAGGGCAGGGCTCCAAACGGTGGTCGACCTGCCAGAGATCATCCCGATAGATCACGCCTCCAGGAGGGACAAGCATGCCCTGATTGACCTGGCACGCTAGACATGCCTCCGCCATTCGAGCGTCCCCTTTCCCAAGGGGCTGCGGCGCCCAGTCCGTACCTGCGGGATCGCGCGAAGGTCACTGAACTCCTTCTGTTCGGCCGAGACAGGCCTCGATGTCTTCGCGGATGCTCTCCGGCGATGTCTGCGGCGCGTAGCGTTTCACCACACGTCCGTCCCGGTCGACGAGAAATTTGGTGAAGTTCCATTTGATGGCCTCTGATCCGAGTGCACCTTTGGCCTCTTTCTTCAGGTATTCAAACAGCGGATGCGCGTTCGACCCATTCACGTCGACTTTCGCAAAGACCGGAAAAGTCACGCGGTACGTCGTGCTGCAGAAGGTTTGAATTTCCTCATTCGATCCCGGCTCCTGATTGCCGAACTGGTTGCAAGGAAAGGCAAGGACCTCAAAGCCGCGATCGCGATAGAGTTCGTACAATTTCTGCAATCCTTCATACTGAGGAGTAAAGCCGCACTTGGACGCCGTATTCACAATGAGCAACACCTTGCCCTGGTACTCGCGCATCGACATCGTCGTCCCGTCAGCCTTCTCGACCTCAAAATCGTAAATCGTCAACGTCATCCCCTCCTATTCCATCGTAGCACTCCAATCAATCGCGCACAAACGATACAGCCCCGGGTACGAACCCGGGGCCCCTCGTTCATTTGCTCACGGGCACCGCCATCTCCGCCCTGTGCGCCAGCATTCGATTGACAGCGCTCACCAGCGCCTTCGCCGATGCCTCCATAATGTCCGTATCCACGCCGCACCCGAAATGCGTATTCCCTTCTTCGTCGTCCACGCTGATGTACGCCACCGCTCGCGATCCCGACCCGACTTCGAGCGCGTGTTCCTTGTACGTGAGAATCGCGACCCGGATCCCGAGCCCCTCCTCCAGCGCATGGCACAGTGCATCCAACCGCCCATTGCCGGCTCCCTCGATCTCGGCCTTCTCGCCCTGCCACACCACCGTCGCGCGCACGCGGTGCGATCCCTTCGCATCCGTGCCCGTCAGTTCGACGAGATCGAGCGGCTGCCCGAGGTTCACAAACTCGCGCATGAAAATTTCTGCGATCTCGTCCGCTGACAGTTCCTTCTGCTCGCGATCCGACACTCGCTTGACCGCGTACCCCAGCTGTTCGCGCATCTTGGGGGGCAGATCGAAGCCGTGCGACTGCTCCAGCACGTAGCCGATGCCGCCCTTGCCGGATTGGCTGTTGATGCGGATGATGTCCCCTTCGTATTCGCGGCCGATATCCTTGGGATCGATGGGCAGATACGGGACCGTCCAATGCTCAGGCGACTTCTCCTCGCGCCACTTCATGCCCTTCGCGATAGCATCCTGATGCGATCCCGAAAACGCCGTGAAGACGAGTTCCCCCGCGTACGGGTGACGCCTGCTCACCTGCATCTTGGTGAGGGCCTCGACGCGGGCCTGGATGGCCGGGAGGTTGGAGAAGTCGAGCCCCGGATCGATGCCGTGCGAGTAAAGGTTCAGCGCGAGCGTGACGATGTCCACGTTGCCCGTGCGCTCCCCATTCCCAAACAGCGTGCCCTCAAGCCGCTCCGCGCCCGCGAGCATGGCGAGTTCCGCCGCCGCGACACCCGTGCCGCGATCGTTGTGCGGATGCACGGACAGAATCACGGCGTCGCGGTGAGTCAAGTGCTTGCCCATGTACTCGATCTGGCTCGCGTACACGTGCGGCATGGAAAGCTCGACGGTCGCCGGCAGGTTGATGATGACCTTGCGATCCGGCGCGGGCTGCCACACGTCGAGCACCGCGTTGCAGATCTCGAGCGCGAAGTCGAGCTCCGTGCCGGTGAAGCTCTCCGGCGAGTATTGGAAGAAGAAGTTGCCTGGTGTGGTGCGGGCGAGATCGCGGATCTGCTCGGCGCCGGTCACGGCAATGTTCACGATCTCGCCCTTGTCCGCCCGGAACACCTGCTCGCGCTGCGCCACGGACGTGGAGTTGTAGAGATGGACGATGGCCCGCTTGGCCCCGCGAATGGCCTCGAAGGTGCGCTCGATGATGTGATCGCGCGACTGCGTGAGGACCTGGATGGTCACGTCGTCCGGGACGAGATCGCGCTCGATAAGCGTCCGGACGAACTCGAATTCCGTGTCCGAAGCGGCTGGAAAGCCGACCTCAATCTCCTTGAAGCCGATCTCGACGAGCAGTTGAAAGTACGCAAGCTTCTCCTCCAGATTCATCGGCACGATGAGCGCCTGATTTCCGTCGCGCAGGTCGACGCTGCACCAGATGGGAGGGTGATCGAGATGATCGCGATGTACCCAATCGAAGCAAGGTTCCGGGGGGAGAAAATACTGGCGGGTGTACTTGTTGACATGCTTCATGTCCATCCACTCCTCTTCTCTTGTCTTCATGTGGTTCTGAAGGGAAAACAAAAAGGCCTCATCTCGTATAGAGACGAGGCCGGGTTGGCTCGCGGTACCACTCTATTTGGCTTTTCTTGAGGAAAAGCCCCCTCTGTCGACGGCAATCACCGTCTAGCCCAATAACGCGGGCGCGCGGCACACCCTACTCCCACGGCCACATTGGCCGCCTTTCGGGCTGCGGTTCATGGGCGAGTTCAAGACGCACCTTCGACCGATTCGCACCGTCCATCGGCTCTCTGAACTCCGGCGGCGTCCCTACTGCTCCCACTCGTCACCTGTCGCTATTTTCAGCATTGTGCATCACGTGCATCATTTCAGGTGATTCCATCGTAAGGGGAATTGCGCGGGATGTCAAGCGCATGGAGTGTATGCCGCCCTGTCATAGGACAAGATCAGTAAGAAATTATTCACGTCTACAGCAGGAGCCTATCTGGTCAGCGGACCGACCATGGCGTAGGATTGCCTTGAAGATCTGGCCGCTTTCTGCAGAAAGGTGGTGAATTTAGTGGGAGATATGGACATGTCAAGCGCGCCGCCTGTTCACACGGTAAGCGCGTTTTATAAGCTGCTCCTGATCGAATGGGCCGTGTTACTGGGCGTATCAGCCATCGTCTATCTCATCGCGCGATTCTGGAAATCAGAAGGCGAAGGGTTTCTGCGGGAATTCGGCATCGAGCCCCGGAGCAGGCAAAGCAGCGGATCGCCCTACTATCTGGCTCCATCGGAGGCTAAGGCGCGCAGGCTGGCCGTCTGGTCTCTGGGCCTCCTGTGGATCCTGGATGGCCTCCTACAGGCGCAGCCCGAGCTCGGGACCAACTTCTTCGGCGCGGTGATTCAACCAGTCATGTCTGGACAGCCGCGCTGGGTGAACGACCTGTTTCTGTCGGTGACGCAATTGCTCTTCACCTCACGCCCGCTCTGGTTTGACTCGCTGACGGTGTGGATTCAAATTCTGCTTGGCGTCGGCATTCTCGCCGGCCCCGAACGGTTCATCGGGCGGCTGGCCCTTCGGGGTTCCATCACCTGGTCGCTCGTGGTGTGGGCCTTCGGCGAGGGCTTCGGACAGATCTTCAGCGGCGGCTCATGGCTCATGGGAAGCCCCGGTTCTGTGCTTGTCTACGCGGCGCTCGCTGTGGTTCTGCTTGCGAAAGCTGACGCGTGGGAGCACGGACAGGTCAAGCACGGCATGCAGTGGTTTGTGACCGTTTGGTTCTTGGCGAGCGCCATCCTTCAGGCTCTTCCGAGCGCAGGTTACTGGTCAGGGAACGGGCTGGCCGATATGGAAGTGGGAATGGCTCAGATGCCTCAGCCTCACTTCCTCTCGGCGCCGCTCTACGCATTGGCCCACGCGTTGTCACACGGGCCGATGGGGTGGAACGCGGTCTTTGTCGCCGTGCCCTTGGTACTCGCTGTCGGTTGGTTCACGGCCCCCGAGTCTCGCGCCGTTCAGGTAGCGACCGGCGTCGTGCTGCTTCTCGTGTGGTGGCTTGGCCAAGATTTCGGCGTGGTGGGTGGCGCAGGCACGGACCCCAATACGGCGCTACCGCTGTTCCTGCTGACACTCGCCCACAACTTCCTGCCACGGGACGGATCGTCGCCGTGGACGCGCCTATGGCGATCCGCCCCTCGAGCCGCGGCCCACTAGTCGGCGCGGCGGTGGCGCAGAGCAAGACGACCACGCCTCAGATGTCCGATGTGAGAAGCATCGTACAGGGCTGCCTCGTACCTCGGTATGTGGGCAGCCCGCCTTAGACCGCAGCGCAGCATTTCCACATGCTATGACGCACAAAGGCAACGCGCATACGGCATATTAGTTGAACACTAGATACCAAACCCCATTCACATTACAAAACTGCACTCCGCAAAAACCATCTCCATACGCGTCCATTTCAACATGCCACTGAGATGGGTTCGGGGTTCGAACCGTGATGATCGGAGCTTTGTTGGGCTGAACTCCCGAGATACTAGGCGGAGCAATATAGAAACTGAAAGATCGGTACATCCAAAGCCCTTTGTGCCACGTAATGCCTTTGTCATATGAAAATTGGATAGGAGGAGGTTCGTTCCCAACCCAATAATCGGACGCAATTTCCGCATTCCAAGGTTGCTGGGTATAGAAATTAGGCGCCTGGATATACACATCGCCGTCTCGAAACCAGAAGCTCACGCTATTGATCCATGAAGTTGCTTCGCTTACACATTCATTCGCTATCTTTTGTGTCCATTCGGGAAAGGCAGAGCCTACATGATTGCCGATGGCAAGTTCACGAGTCTCAGCGTACGTAGTCTGAAATGTCGGCAATATGCTCTCAATAGCCGATCGTGAAACACGGAAGACGTACCTTCCATTCAGGTACTGAATGTTCACACCCTTTGTATCGGAATAGTACATTTGTCCATTGACAGCGAACGGTTGAGAACTATAAATCTCCAATCGTTGGACACCACTGTCGTCACCACCGTCTATGAAATTGAGCACACGAAGCTGCTGCATGTGAGCGAAGAGAATTTCGTACGCGCCGAGCGAAATGACATTAAGAGTTTTCGAACTTGCCACGTGAAGTGTCTGATGCGCCGCACTCATCGAAGGAGGGTATACTTTTATCACAAATTTTTTAGGCGATAAAACGCATTGGCCATTCACGTAGATGTTCACGTAATTTGGCCCGCTCTGAGGTTGCACAGAAGGCATGGGAGACCACCGCAGACCATCTGGAACACTTAAATGA
>NZ_BCSG01000059.1 GCF_001570745.1 Alicyclobacillus mali NBRC 102425 | reverse complement strand
TCTTTCATAAAATCGCTCAATCAAGGAAGATGGTTCGATTTCGCAAATAACGTTTATCTCACAGCGTTTGGAGTATGTTGGGTAATTGCGAATGATGTCATTCGCAAAATGGGCAAGGAACTTCGAGGTTTATAATCTCGCTACCCAAAATAAAAGGCCATCCGCCGGACCAAAGCGTCCGGTCGGATGGCCTGCGTTTCAACAATCCCGGCCTTTCAGCGCCCGATGAGCTCCTTGGCCAACTCGTAGACGTGATCGACCGTGAAGCCGTACTCGCGCACGACGACATCGCCGGGCGCCGAGGCGCCGAAGCGATCGATGCCGAGCACCTTGCCGTCCAAGCCGACGAACTCGTACCAGCTCATCGGGTGCGCCATCTCCACCGCAAGGCGCTTGCGCAGCGCGCTCGGCAGCACCGACTCGCGATAGGATGCGTCTTGCTCCAGGAACACGTCGATGGACGGGAACGAGACGACCCGAACCTTCACGCCCTCCTGCGCGAGCCGCTTGCCCGCCTCGAGCACGAGCTGGACCTCGGAGCCGGAAGCCAAAAGCGCGAGATCTGAGCCATCCTCGTGCTGGAAGACGATGTAGCCGCCGCGATCGAAGTCGCCCTCGTGCGCCTTCACTTCAGCGAGCGCCGGCACCTTCTGGCGGGTGAGCGCGAGCGCCACGGGCTTGTCGCGGTGCGTCAGCGCGTATTTCACCGCCAGCGCCGTCTCGGTGCCGTCCGCGGGGCGGAACACGCGCAACCCAGGGATGGCGCGAAGCGACGGCAGCTGTTCGATGGGCTCGTGCGTCGGTCCGTCCTCGCCCACGGCGATGGAGTCGTGCGTCAGGACGAAGAGCGACGGCTGCTGCATGAGGGCCGCGAGGCGAACCGCCGGGCGCAGATAATCGACGAACACGAGGAACGTGCCCGCGTACGGGAACACGCCGCCGTGCAGGCAGATGCCGTTCATCATCGCGCCCATCGCGTGCTCGCGGACGCCGTAAAACACGTTCTTCCCCGCGTAATCCGGCGCCTTGAAGTGATCCTCGTCCTTGATCATCGTGTTGTTCGACTTCGACAAGTCGGCCGATCCGCCGAGCAACGTCGGAATGTGCGGGGCGATGGCGTTGACGACCTTGCCGAACGCCTCGCGCGTAGCAATGGCCTCATTGAACTCCGGAAGGACCTTGTCGAAGTCGACATCGACCTTGCCCGCGAACGCCTGCTCGAAGGTGCGGGCGAGATCGGCATGCGCCTTGGCGTACGCCTGGAAGGCGTCGTTCCACGCCGCCTCCGCCTTCGCGCCCTTTTCCTTCACTTCGGCGAACAGCTTGCGCACCTCGTCCGGCACGTAGAAATCCTCTTCGTAGTGCCAGCCGTACGCGGCCTTGGCGGCCTGCGCCTCTTCCTTCCCAAGCGGGCTGCCGTGCGCGCCGGCCGTGCCCTGCTTCTTCGGCGCGCCGTACCCGATGATGGTCCGCACCTCAATGAGCGTCGGCGCATTCGTGAACGATCTCGCCTTGGCGATGGCCGCCTCGATCTCGTCCAGGTTGTTGCCGTCCTCGACGCGCAACACGTTCCACCCGTATGCCTCGTACCGCTTCTTCACGTCCTCGGTGAACGCCCAATCGGTGGGGCCGTCGAGGGAGATGCTGTTGGAGTCGTAGAGCACGATAAGGCGGTTCAGCTTCAGGTGCCCCGCGAGCGAGCTCGCCTCCGCGCTGATCCCCTCCATCAAGTCCCCGTCGCCGCACAGGACGTATGTATAGTGATCGATCACGTCGTGACCGTCGCGGTTGAACTTCGCCGCCAGGAACCGCTCGGCTATCGCCATGCCAACCGCCATCGCGATGCCCTGACCCAAGGGCCCTGTGGTCGCCTCGACGCCCGGCGTGTGCCCGTACTCCGGATGCCCCGGCGTCTTCGAGCCCCATTGGCGAAACTGTTTGAGATCATCCAGCGTGACGTCGTAGCCGGACAGATGCAGCAGCGAGTAGAGCAACATCGACCCGTGGCCCGCGGACAGCACAAACCGATCCCGGTCCGCCCATTTTGGGTTCGCGGGATTGTGCTTCATAAACCTTGTCCAAAGCACGTAGGCCATCGGCGCGGCGCCCATCGGCAAGCCCGGATGGCCGGAATTCGCCCGCTCGACTGCGTCAATCGACAGCGTGCGAATCGTGTTGACTGCCAGTTGATCGACCTCTGTGAAGGGCATCATGTCCCACTCCCACTCCATGTTTTCAGCCGACGTTCCTATGATACCACAAATTCCGCCCTTGCCCGTGGGAAATGTGGCCTCGCGGCCATCAGTTCACCAAGTCGTCCGGACAAGTTCCTCATGGCCGAGGCCCGGGGATATCCGGGCCTCAATGCGCCCACAGGCATGCGACCGCGGCGGCAACCACAGCCCCTGCCGCGACGACGTCCGCCGCCCTAAGCCGAATGTGGCGCCAGTACGTCCTGGCGTCCCAGCGCTCCGCCGGCGGTCCGAAGAATCCCCGCGCTTCCATGGCGATGGCGAGCCGCTCGCTCACCCGGATGGATTGCGCGAGAAGTGGAAGAGCGTATCGGACCGGGCGAAGAAGCCACCAGCCCTCCCGCCCGCGCACGCGGCGCGCCATGCGGAAGACGTCGAGATCGTGCTTGAAGCGGCCGAGAAAGCCTGTGCCGGCCATGGCGCCATACGACAGTTTGGGCGGTAGGCGGAACGACTGCGACAGGCCGACCATGAAATCGGTGCCGTCCGTCGTGGCCACAAGCACGTACGCGAGGACCACCGTCGCGAAGGTCCGCAGCACGACGAGCAGCCCCTGCGTGAAGCCGTACGCGCTCAGACCAAACCAGAGCCAGTGCACCACACGCGTACCCGGCGGCGCCGCTGCATTGGCCGCAAACGCCCACAAGTACACCGCGTAAATCAGCAAAAGCGGAGATAGGCGCTTGACGAGCTTCCACGGCGACAGCCAGCCCAACCCGAAGGCCAGCGCGCCGACGAGCGCCCAGATCCACCCCTCTGCGGCAAACGTGCGCGCGCAAAGCGCGACCGCTGCGACGCACAAAAGGGCGACGGCCTTCACATCGGGGTGCCAGCGCCGCAGGGGCGATCTCGCCCGGCGCCCGGACGATGGCGACTTCGCAGGCGGATCGTCCGCCTCGCGCTCGGGCACACCCCCGTCGGCTTGCACACGGCTTCGCTCCACGGGCGCCGTCTCATCCAGGTGCGCCCGCCGCAACAGCTCTTGATTTCGCAGCAACGCCTCCGGCGGCCCGTCGTACAACACGCCTCCGTCCGCCAGCACCATCACCCGGTCCGCGTGAGCCGCGACGAGATCCAGGTCGTGCGTCACGGCGATCACGGCCTTGCCCGCTTCGCAAAGCGCATCGAGCCTATCGAGGATCATCCGCTCCGACGCCTCGTCCTGGCCATAGGTCGGCTCGTCGACGAGCCACACGTCCGCGCCTTGGCGCATCATGACGGCCATGGCGAGGCGCCGCTTCTGCCCCTGGCTGATGCCAAACGGCGACTGATGGGCGCAGCCCGCAAGCCCAAACGCCTGAAGCTCCCGCTCCACCTCGTCCGGCACCTCGTCCCCGAGCACGCGCCCAGCTATCTCGTCCGCCACGCGCTCGTACAGAAACTGATACTCCGGGTTCTGAAACGCGTAGGCGATGCGGCCGTAGCGGGCCTTCGCCGACATCCGGTGAATCAGCTCGCCGCGGTAGCGCACCTCGCCCGCCGTGGGCCGCCTGAGCCCCGCGAGCACCTCAAGCAGCGACGACTTGCCAGCGCCATTTGGCCCCAACACCGCGAGCCACTCGCCGGGCCGGACCGCCAGGTGGACGTCCCGCCACACGTCGCGCTCGCCATAGCGGAGGGCGAGGTCGCGCGCTTCGAGCACAGGCGCTTCGTCCGCGCGCACCGTCGCCGCGCGGCGCCTTTGCCTCCGACCCCGCCGCGGCGCCTCCTCCGGTCGATACATGGCCCTCACGCGGCCGCCCGGCGCAAGCTCCACCACCACGTCCGCAACATCGAGGAACGGCTCGTACCGGTGCTCGATGACCATCACCGTCTTCCCCGCCTCCTTCAAGCGGCGGGTGACGTCGTAGACGTGGCGGCGCGAGTCGGGATCCAGATTCGCGGTCGGTTCGTCGAGGATGACGAGATCCGCGTCCATGGCGAGCGCGGATGCAACGGCGAGCTTCTGCTTCATGCCGCCGGAAAAGACGCTGTGTCGCGTGGCCAGAGCCACGTCGAGTCCCACGGCCGCCAAGGCGCCTTGCATGCGGGGCGCCATCTCGTCGCGCGAAACCCGCAGGTTTTCGAGGCCGAAGGCGATCTCGTCGTCCACCCGATGCATGCAGAACTGGAGATCCGGATCCTGAAACACGTAGCCAATCTTGCCTGGCTCCGCGAGCTCGGGCGCGAGCCGAACTTCGCCCTCCACCCGCGCCTCAATGGACCGCGGCAGGATGCCCGCGATGGCCATGGCGAGCGTGCTCTTGCCGCAGCCGCTCGGGCCGATGAGTAGCAGGCATTCGCCTTTTGAAAGCGAGAACGACACGCCAGCGAGCGCGGGCTCCGACGCCTCCTCGTACGTCACGGTCAGGTCGCGCACCTCAAGGGCCAGGGCCCGCTCGATCCCTGCAGCCGCGATGGTCATGCCGACTTCACCGACCGCTTGGCGATCTCGTAATTGCGCAGCGCGCCGGTGCGGGCAAGCGCATCCGCAAGCGCCTTCGGCAACAGGCCGCCGAGCACCGCGCCGCTCACAAGCGAGATGGCGACAAACGCGATCTGCGTGCCGAGGTGCAGTTTGTCGCCGCCGTATTGGAAGTACCATTGAAACATGAAAGCCACAGACGCCAGCACCCCAGACAGAGCACAGGTGCCCGTATTCCACACGCGATAGGCGAAGATGAGGAAGGCAATTTCCGAACCGACGCCCTGAATGAGGCCCGAGATCATGTTGGCGAGCCCCCACTGCTCGCCGAGCAAAAGCTCCACGGCCGCCGCCACCAGCTCCGCGATGAGCGCCGCACCTGGGCGCCGCACGATGTACGGAACCATCACGCCGGCGATCATCCAGAGCCCCGTCATCACGCCCTGAAGCGCGTACGCGGTCGCCGGGATGAGGGCGTACAGCACGTCCCACACGCGGTAAATGCCTCCGCAGACAATGGCCAATACAACCATCAAGATGACTTCGCGCAGCTTCCATCTCGACATCGCATTTCGCTCCCCTTTCGTGGAACAGGCCCTGGGAGCGCCGCACGCCACAACGAAAACGCCCTTGTCACCACGCAGGGAAAAGGGCGCACATGGACGATGACGGGCACTTCCTCACGCTGGTATTACCCAGATCGAGTCCACAGGGTTGGCGGATGTCCGCCTCTCAGCCTTCCGGCACCCCTAGGCCCTTCTCACGATGAAATTGTTCGACTTCAGTGTATCATCGCAGTTCGGAAGGCACAAGCCGCGTGGCTCAAAACCGCTCTCGGATGAGCATGGCGGCGTTCAAAATGAGAAGAACGTTGGACATAATCCAGATGCCCAAGGCGAAACCGCCCCAAAACCCGTCCCCCAGGTGGAGGTATCGGCCGTTCGCGAGCAAGATCGAATTCATGGCCATCGTCAGAGCCAGGATGGCGAGCCGCTGCCGCTTAGACAGGCGCTTGCGGCAGGGCGTGCGCAGAGATGCGAACCACGACCGCATGTGGCTCCCCCCTTGCGGCGTCCGCGGGCCTGAAGTTGCGCCGCGGCGTTCAGAATCTTACGATGAATGGTAACCTCAGGCTGCTTCGGCGTCAAGCCAGTGTCAGGCCATGTGTTTCAAGTTTGTCGGTGTCCAAAATCGTCGGCAGGCGCAGAGAAGGAACGAGGAGAGCGAACACGAAGGGGATGCACATCTATCAAGGGCCCCGCGTGGATTCAGATACCACGAGCGCAAATTGGGCAGACCGCCTTGTTTGTGCGATAGGTACACTGTTAGGGGGCAGGGTCCCACGATCAAGACGTTCATGTCCAGTGCCACCCTCATGACGGCTTCGATGCCTCGATAGCTTTCAAAAGAAAGACAGCCACTCCGCATAAGGTTGGCCTCCTTCGGAGTGACTGTCAGCTTTGCTCATGAGACGGTCCAAGCTCGGCGCTGCAGTCCTGGTCCGCCACGGTCCTATCGATGGCAGTGTACCCAAACAAGAGATTCTGTCTGCGCTCGGCAGTACGACATGGTGATTAACGGCAGCCTGCTCCTACAGGTTCGGATTCTAACAACTGCTGCGTGGGTCCAAAGAACTCAAATCGGATCCGCTCGTCCGGAACGCCCATCTCGCGCAAGCTGCGGTAGACGGTTCGCATGAATGGTGTTGGTCCGCAGAAAGCGTACACCGCGCCTGCGGGAGACACCTGCTTAATCAGGTCGCGATCGACAAAACCCTCTTTTGCAAGATACGGATGTGTGCGGTCATCCGCGCTTGGACGTTCGTACACGACGTGATATGTGAATTCGGACTGCTGCGCCAGTTCGCGAAGCCGCGCGTCGAAGGCGTGCACCGCTCCACTCAGCGCCGAATGCACGTAGACCATCCGACGTCGAGTGCCGCGGTACGCTTCCGCTTCTACCATACTCATGAGAGGCGTCATGCCGACCCCGCCGCTGAGAAAGACAACAGGCGTCTGATCATCCAGGTCCAAGCGGAAATCGCCCGCAGGCGGCGTAGCGTAAAGGATGTCACCGATATGAACATGATCGTGTAAGTAATTAGATACGAGACCAGCGGGTTTCTCCCCGATCGCTGCCTCGCGTTTTACGCTGATGCGGTAATACGGTTTGCCAGGAGCATCCGATAAGCTGTAGTGACGACGTTGGACATAAGGATGACCTGGTATGCGCACGACCACCGTGAGATACTGGCCAGGCGCGTACTGCGCAACGGGACCACCGTCTTGCGGTTCGAGATAAAACGACGTGATGACATCGCTCTCTTTCACCTTGTCTCGCACGACGAATGCGCGCTCGCCTTGCCAGCCACCCACCTGCTCTGCAGCCTGCTTATACAATTCGGCTTCGACAGTGATAAAGGCGTCTGCGATCTGGCCATAGGCGCGCGCCCATGCGTCAAGGATCTCGGGCGTAGCTGCGGACCCCAGCACGTCTCGCATGGCGAGGAGTAACGTTTCGCCGACAATCGGGTATTGCTCCGGCTGAACCCCGAGCGCGCGGTGTTTTTCGGCGATACGTACGACGGTAGAGCGAATGGCGTTGACATCATCCAGGTGTGCAGCCGCGGCATAAATCGCCTGTGCGAGTGCCGTTTGCTGCCGACCCTGATGTTGATTAGCTTGGTTGAATAGATTCAGCAGCTCGGGATGAGATTCAAATAGAAGTTGATAAAATCGCCGGGTGATTTGCTCCCCTTTTTGTGCCAGCACGGGAAGTGTTGAGGCAACGATGTCCTTGTCTTTTCTACTCGAGCCTTTT
>NZ_BCSG01000058.1 GCF_001570745.1 Alicyclobacillus mali NBRC 102425 | reverse complement strand
GACCAAGATTGGATGTTCCCAGTGCCGTTGGGATACGTGAACGTGACGTACGGCGCGGTCATGTTGTTAGCCGGTGAACCCGGGACAATTGTGAAGTTGCCCGTTTGTGACTGCGGATTGGGTACGCTCGTCAAGTAGCCGTTGCCAGAACCATTGCCAAGCAAGTAGTTATACACGGCGGTACTGTTCGACAGAGATCCGTTCGACACGACGCCAATCTGCGCACCGCTCCCATTGACAATCGCGCCATTTGTGATACCCAGACTCCCCTGATTCGTGGAGTTCGACTGATAATCATACTCCGCGCGCTGCAGCGCGTCCGCAATCAACTGTTCGTTCGACTTGTCCGTGTTCAGGCGCGCCTTCTGAATCTGTGCCAACACAATCGGCACGCCGACCGCCGCGAGAATCGCCAGGATGACGACCACGGCGAGCATTTCGATCAGCGTCACACCGCGCTGATCCCGGAGCCTTTGTTTCACACTCGAAATCTTCATTCTCATCTGACCCATCAGAACTCCCCTTCCCCTCTGCTCGACCGAGTCCGAGCCTACGTGTCGAATGAGTACCTTTGATGGCACCTATTATACTGGCAGGAAATGCACTTGTACATGCATTCTAGTCAATTTGGCCACATTTTTCGTAGACACCGACAGAAGCCGTCACGAGACGCCGTACGACCCTAGATTGTTGTAAAGCGAGAACATGGGCAACAGCACCGACAGCGCGATGACGCCCACCACGCCGGACAGCACCGTCGTCAACAGCGGCTCGAGCAGTTGCCGGAGTCGCTCCACCATCACCTCCAACTCGGACTCGTAGAACGTCGCCACGCGCGCCAACATGTCGTCGAGATGCCCCGTGGTTTCCCCCACGCGCACCATCTGTACCATCAGGGGCGTGAACGCGCCCGCGCGCTGCAGCGCTTCGGACAATGCGCCCCCCTCGCCCAAGGTGTCGCGCGCCTGCCGCAGGCTCACGCGGACATAGCGGTTTCCCACCGCGTCGGCCGCGAGCGACATCGCCGTCAGCGCCGGCAGGGCCGCGTGAAACAGCATCGCCAGCGTGCGCGACGCCTGCGCCATGGCCCGATAGCGCATCAGCTTTCCAAACACAGGGATGTACAAAAGCAGACGATCCCGCCAGTAGCGGCTCTCGCCATGGCGGCTGACGAAGATCCACGCCCCCACCAGGAGCACCACCAGGAGAATCGCCAAGTACCAGAATCGTTTCACCGCGTCCGCGGAAAACAGCACAATCCGCGTCGGAAGCGGCAGCGTCACGTGCATGGAGGCGAACACAGAGACAAATGAAGGAATGACGTTGATCATCAAAAACCCAGCCACTAGCACCGACATCACCGAGACAAGCGCCGGGTACATGAGCGCCGACTTGATCTTCGACACCGTCTCGCGCTGCCCTTCTTCGAATCGTGCCGTGGACTCCAGCACTTCCTCGAGGGAACCGCTGGCCTCGCCAGCACGCACCATCTGGACAAACATCGACGGGAACACCTTCGGATACTCAGCCAGGCTCTCCCAGAGCGCAGTCCCGCCCTCGACCTTCGCCGCTACCTCTCCCACGGCGCGCTTCAGCGGTCCCTTTTTGAGTTGCTCCTCCAGGACCTGAAGGGCTGGCACCAACGGCACGCCGGCCCGAACGAGCGTCGCGAACTGCCGGCAGAAGGGGACGAAATCCTCGGACTTGACCTTCGGCTCGAGAAAGCTCAGTTTGATTTGCCGGTTCCACAGATCCGACTTCTCGCTCATCGACTTGAGCCCGACCACAAACAGGCCGCGCTCCGCGAGCGCCCGAATGGCGTCCGCCTCCGAATCCGCTTCAATCTTTCCCCGCTCGCGCCGGTTGGGGCGCGCGATGGCCTCATACCGGTACACGCTCACCTCGTCTCACCCCCCTCAAGTCGCGGCCGTCACGCGCAGCACTTCCTGCACCGTCGTCTTGCCTTCCAGCGCCTTCTCCAGCCCGTCTTGGAACATCGTCCGCATGCCGCGCTCCTTCGCCACGCTCAGGTAATCCTCCGACGATCTCGACGTCAGGATCAGCCGCGCGATCTCGTCATCCACCTCCAGCACTTCCTGCACAGCCATACGGCCCTTGTATCCCGTCTGACCGCACGCGGGGCATCCCCGGCCTTCCACCACCGAATCAGCAGCAAAGCCATTTTCTTCGAGAATCTCCTGCTCGAGCGGCGTCGCCTTGCGCTCCTGTCTGCAGCGAGGGCAGACAAGGCGCACCAGCCGCTGCGCCACCACGCCCGTCACGCCGGATGCCATCATATACGCTGGCACGCCCATGTCGATGAGCCGGTTGATGGCGCTCGCCGCGTCGTTCGTGTGCAGCGTCGACAGCACGCGGTGCCCCGTGAGCGCGGCGCGCATGGCGATCTCAGCCGTCTCGTTGTCGCGAATCTCACCCACCATGATGATGTCCGGATCCTGGCGGAGGACCGCGCGAAGCCCGCGCGCGAACGTGAGTCCAGCGGCCGGATTCACCTGCACCTGATTCACGCCGTCGAGCTGGTACTCGATGGGATCCTCGATGGTGATGACGTTGACCTCGGGCGTCGCCAGCCGCTTCAGCGCCGCGTACAGCGTCGACGTCTTGCCCGATCCCGTCGGCCCCGTGATGAGCACCGCTCCATAGGGCTTCGTGATCATGCGCTCAAACGCCGCCAGGTTGGCCGTCGAAAACCCGAGCTCATCCAGGCTGAACGCCCGCTTGGCGAGATCGAAGATGCGGAGCACGACCTTCTCTCCGTGGGCCGTGGGCATCGTGGAGACGCGCACGTCCACCTTGCGCCCACCCTCCGCAAACTCAAAGCGACCGTCCTGCGGCAGCCGCTGCTCGGCAATGTTGAGCCTCGCCAGGATCTTCACGCGCGCAACGAGGCCGCTCTGAAGGTTTCGAGGAATCAAGCGCTCCGTCCGCAAAAATCCGTCCACGCGGAACCGCAGGACCACCCCGTCCGCCTGTGGATCCAGGTGCACGTCGGACGCGCCGGCGTCCGACGCTTCCACCAGAATCTGATTGAGCGCGCGCACAACCGGTGAATCCGCCGCCCGGTTCTCCTGTTCCGGCTCCGGGCGGGGCGGCGCAGATTCCGCGACGGACCGCACCGCCGTCTCAAACACCTCGTTGCCGCGGTAATGGCGAGAGATGGCTGCCTGGATGTCCTGGCGCGTTGCGATGGCGGGCATGATGACGAGATTGGTGGAGCGGCGCAGGTCGTCGATGGCGTAGTAGTCGAGCGGATCGGCCATCGCGACGTGCAGGCGACTGCCGGCGCGCCGGTATGGGATGAGAACGTACGTCTCCGCGAGGCGCTCGGGAACGAGTTTCAGCACCTCCGGATCGATCTTCATGTTCGCCAGGATGACGTGCGGAATGCCGAGCTGAAACTCCAGCACTTCGACGAGTTGCTGCTCGGTGATATACCCGTTCTGAATCAGGATGTCGCCAAGGCGCGTGCCCGTCTCGCGCTGCTCGGCGAGCGCCATCTCCAACTGTTCCGGGGCGAGCATGCCAGATTCCACAAGCAACTCGCCCATTCGCTTGCGCGCCAACGCGTGTCACCTCTCACGGGTTCGCCCGCCGTCTGGGCTCACTTCAAGATGTACAGCGTGTTCTGACTCTGAGAGACCAATAGATCATATCCATTTTGTTGGAAGAATTGATAGCCCAAGAGCGGAATGCCCGTCCAGCTCGGATCCACGATGCAAGGCACATCCGCAAAGACGCGATTGCCAATCTTCAAGGTGACCTTGCTCAAGTAGGCTTCATCCGTCCCGCCGATCCCGCCGACCTCAATGCTCCCCAGATTCGGGAGATGGAGGCTCGTCGCCAGCTGCTGGCCAAGCAGCGTTTCAAATGCACCCGTGTCGAGCTGGAACGTAATGAGATTGGTTCCGCTCGACGCCTGAAAAAAGACGCCGTTCTGGTAAAACGTCACGGGCGTCTGCACAAGGACGCTTTCTGAACCGAGGGTGGGCGAAACAGACGAATTAGCCTTGGCCGTCTGGAACTGAACCGGCAGGCTCTGATGTACGACGCCTCCCGTCGGCGTCTTCCAAGTGACGTTGACGTACACCGTCTCGGCCGTCGAGTCGGTCAATCCTCCCTGCCACGTGCCCGTTCCATCGGTGCTCACCTGGAGAGAGGATGCGCCCGCAGAGGGCTCCAGCTCGCTGAATCCGGTGGATGATAGGGTGATGGCCTGTCCCGGAACTGGATTGTCTCCGTCAAGCGTGACGATGTTCAGCACCGCAACGCTGCCCGCCACCGCCTGCGACGCCTGAATCAACACAGAGTAGCTGTGCTTCACCGGTTCGCTTACAAATTCGAAGCCCCCGCCCTTCAGCGGAATGGCCCGGACCGATGGGGCGAGCGCCGACCAAGGCACGTACGTCTTCCCGTAATAAACGACGCCTTGGACGTTGCCGCCCGTCAGCGCGATGTTGCCGTTGCCGAGATCGACATACGGCGTCCCGAAGGCGTTGAACGCCGCCTCGTCGACATATGTGTCGTTGCCGACGCAGATGGCGTCGTACAGCTTTCCGTGGATGATCACGCGCACATGGCCGGGCGCGACTTTGAGGTGCGGCACGCTCGAAGACGCGCGCGTGGCAGCCTGCGCCATCGGAGCTGCCAGCGGTGCGCATACGAGAGCAAACGATGCGAGGCTCGCGAGCCAAGAGCGACGAGAGATCATAGTTCGCCTACCTTCTGGATGAATTCACTCGCCACTCTATTTCGTCCTCGACGCTTGCGTTTCCTGCATGCGGCACCTCGACCAATTGGACCACGTCCTCGAGCACGGCGCTCGCGGTAGGGAACGCCCCGGCGCCAGGCCCGGTGAGCGTCACGGTGCCCACCACGTCGCCCGTGATGGCGAGCGCATTTTCGACGCCGTCGATGCCGAATAGCGGATCGGACGGGGGAAGAGATTCGACGCGGATGAAGGTCTCCACCACGCCGTCCTCGCGCCAGCGGGCGGTGGCCACGTGCTTCAGCTTTTCCCCGCGCGATCTCGCCCGTAACACGTCGTCCAGCCGAAGGTGCGAAATGCCTTCCCGCGGCGCCGCGAGGTAGGCCGCTGGCCGCGCGTCCAGAGGGCGAGGCTCAAGCGCCGGAGCATGGACCTCGTTCCTGAGCGGCGCGGTGTCGACGCCGAGCACCTGGAGGAGCACCTGAAGCTTGAAGAACGCGTCGTGGCCTTCCACGTCCGACGTGGGATCGGGTTCGGCGTAACCGAGCGCCTGCGCCTCCGCCAGCGCGTCCGCAAAGCTCGCGCCCTCGTGGGTCATGCGGGTGAGGATGTAATTGCTCGTCCCGTTGACGATGCCGCGCAGGGCCGTGACGCGATTGACGCGGAAGTAGGTCTGTAGCGTGTGAATGGCGGGTACCCCTCCGAGCACGCTCGCCTCGTATCGAAGCGCCACGCCGTGGTCCCGCGCCAAGGCCCGAAGTTCCGGGCCGTGCGCCGCCATGAGGGCCTTGTTGGCGGTCACGACCGGCTTGCCCGCGCGAATCGCCGTGCGGACCACCTCGTGCGCCACGTCGATGCCGCCCATCACCTCGATCACGACGTCGACGTCGTCCGCGAGGCAGACAGATCGCCAGTCATCCGTCAGCCTTTCCTTCGGCACATACGAAGGCCGCGGGCGCGACAAGTGCTTGACCGCGATGCGCGTCGCCTCAAGCTCCATGCCGCCAACCATGCCGGCGCGATCGCTCAGCACGCGGAGCACGCCACTCCCCACCACACCGCAACCGATAAGACCCAGCCGAACGCGTTTCAATCTATCTCTCGCCGCCTTTCCATTGTGAGAAGTGTTTGAGGCGCTCGCCATCCCCAGCGCTCGGGAAACACATCCCCCGCTTCGGGGAGCCGCTGCGCCGATATACAAAAAGGGCACCCTTTCGGATGCCCTTCCTGAGAAACGAAGCAGCGTTATACGCGCGCCGTGACGCGCTCCATGCGCTTGTTCTCCTCGGCCTCGGAGGCGAGCGCCTCGACGGGCCGGTTGTCCGCGTCCACCATCACGACGGTCGGATGGTGACGCCGGACCTCTTCCTCGCTGTAGGCCGCGTACGAAATGACGATGACCAAATCGCCCGGTTCGGCCAACCTCGCCGCTGCGCCGTTCAAGCCGATCACGCCCGAGCCGCGATCGCCGGGGATCACATACGTCTCAAACCGCGCACCGGTGTGGATGTTGACCACCTGCACCTGTTCGTTCTCGACGAGATCTGCAGCTTCCATGAGGTCCTCATCAATGGTGATGCTGCCGACGTAGTGCAGGTTGGTCTGCGTCACGGTGGCACGGTGAATTTTGGATTTCATCAGCGTGCGAAACATCGAACCCCCTCCATTCCCTGGGGCCTTCGCAGAGGAGTGCACTGTAGCGCCTTCCTCCGACATGTTACGCGTTCACGAGCCCCAAGGCAAGTGGAAACGCACGCCTCGTCCGCTTCACTTGGACGCTTTCTGCGCGCCGTTAAGGTTCGACAGCGTTGATTGGATATCCGCATAAGCTGGATCTTTCTTGCTGACGTTCTTCAGGCCCTGTTCCAGCGTCTGTTTCGCGAGGCTTGTCTCCTTCAAGGTGAGATACGCCTGCGCGAGCTGCCAGTACGCCCAACCGTACGACGGATCCACCTGAATGGACTTCTGGTAGTACGGGATGGCTTCCTTCGGCTGATTTTCGCGCTCGCGGTACATGTTGCCGAGCGCGGTCAGCGCCAGACCGGACTTGGGATTCGCCTGCACGGCGCGCTTGAAGTACTGGATGGCGAGCGCCGTGTTCCCGTTTGCGGACGCGCTGTCGGCCGCGTTCAGCTGCGCCGCAAAGTTGGACGGTTGCTTGTCCGCGATGGCCGTGAGCCGCTTCAGGTTGGCACTGCCCACCTCGCTCGTCGGCGCCACCACGAGGTTGTTGTGGCCCTGTTGCACGACGGTGGTGTTGCTCTTCGCCGCGGGCCTTTGCACCGCCGTGTTCGCCGAATTTGTCGTATTGTTGGCTGTGCCGCATCCTGCCACCAGGCCCGCAATCAGTGCGACGCACCCAGCAGATACAACAAGCTTGCGATTCATCCAATCTCCTCCCAAGGTCTCGACTTCTTGGCCATTGTATCACAGCCTGGTCGCGCGCGAGAACGAACCCTGGTCCTTGCGCGAGCTGTCAGGAGGCGCGACGGCTTCTTCCGTCACGCCTCCATCTCGAGCGGGCAGGGCGCGGCGACAGAAAACGGATCCGGGATGAGAATCCGCTGCGCTTCAGCGTCCGACACACCGGCGTACAAATGCGCCGTGCCGTCCTCGTACCGCACGAGGCCGCCGCTGAACACCACATCCGCGAGTTCCGGCCGCTTCGCCTCGCCGCCCAGGAAATCGCTGCGCTCGGCGATGACACGAACCGGCGTCACGACGTCCTCGTCGAGATGAAGCGCGAAGCACATGGCCTTGTAATGGAGCGCGCCATCCTCGGAGCGATATGCGATGTGGCCCAAAACGCCGATGCTGCCGTCGTCGAGGCGCTGCGCCTCGTTCACGCCGCCCCACTCCCCGGGATGAAACCGATCCGGCAAAATTTCCGCCTTGAGAATGGAATCCGGCGACAGATCATCGAGCGAAGACAAAATCGTCCACCCAATTTGCGCCTGGCCGCCGTACCTACTGCCGTTTGGGCGGGTGAACACGCCCACGCGCCCGTCCGGAAGCTCCACCAAGCGAATGTCCTTCATCCACTGCGGTCCGACGGCAAAAAGCCGCAGGTCCCCCACCGATTCACCGCGGTAAAACACGGTGCGGTATTCGATCTCGTAGTTGTGAAACGGATTCGTCCAGATCTCCACGCCGCCGAACACCAATTCCCCGTGGATGCGCGCGTGAAACGGGTCCTGCAGCCCGCGGAACGTCCGCACTTCTTCAACCCGAGACCACACGCCGTCCGGCGTCTCATGGAAAAAGATCACTTCGGAAAACTCACTGTCGCGTGGCTCCACGCGAGCCGGAATGACGGCCCGACCCTCATCGATCAATGGCGCCGCGATGTTGTACACGTCGCGCCCGTCGACGCCGCGAAAGCGAATCTTCTCAGCTCGAAACACCTGTCGATGCTGCCGATACTCCTGTGCAAGCCACTCGCATGGCTTCGCGGCACTGATGGATTTCACCCTTGGGCACTCCCTCGATGTAGTACACATTGTGA
>NZ_BCSG01000057.1 GCF_001570745.1 Alicyclobacillus mali NBRC 102425 | reverse complement strand
GTCCGTATCTGTGGGCGACTCCTCCTTCCATGACATTTGTGACCGCCTTCGCCATCACGCGAGCCAATCGTGGGGAAGAAGCTCTCCCAGCCTCACAATCACGCCCGGCGCCACCATCACCTCAGCCTCCCGGTTATCGGGATGAAGTTGGCGAATGAATTCCCTGCAGCGCCCGCAGGGCGGTAAGATCCGGCCGTCGCGTCCCACCGCCACGATGCGGACAATGCGGTTTTCCCCGGCCGTGATCATGGCAGCCGCGGCCGCATGTTCAGCGCAGAAGCCAAGCGAGCACGCCGTGTCGATGCACACGCCCACGTACACGTGTCCCTCGTCCGTCTCGAGCGCTGCCGCCACGGATCCCGCCGTCGCCTCCGGCGACAGTTGCCGAAACCCATACACGGATTGCGCTCTCGCGATGAGTTCATCAAACGTCACCGGCGCGCCTCCATTCCACGGTCGAAGCTGAATCCGGGCAAAGCTGAATCCGTTTTCCCTGCGATCACGGCCCATCCTTCGCCCCGCCGAACCTGGGCGAAAACCCGAGAAAACCGGCAGCTTATCTGAAAAACTGGGTCCAACCGCTCGTCACGGCGAAACCAAGGCGGCGATAGATGCCACCGGCATTGGGATTGTCGTAGTACAGACAGAGCGTCTTGCCGCGCTCGTCGAAGACGTCGCACAGCTTGGCCACGCACCGCGTGGCATAGCCCAGTCCCCGGTACAGAGGACGTGTGCAAACGCCGACGACCATCGCCGTCCACGTGTTCTCAGCCACCGCGCTCGCAGAAGCCGCCATCTCGCCGCGCTCGCCGGGGACGTAGAAGCACAGCGTGTCTCCCGCTTCAAACGACTGGCGCAGCGACAATTCGGTCGTGTTGCTATTGGCGAACTCTGCGATGCTCTTTCGCAACTGCCACAGTTGGCCGACGTGATCGACCGTCGCCTGATGGACTCCTGTGGTGTCGACGAAAGGCCTCGGCGCGCCCGGTGGACGTTCGGCAAACGCGAACTCCCGCACGAACCGCGGTTGAAATCCTCCCACGTCCTGCAACAGGCTGAGCGACACCGAATCCCCCTGCACCATCGACCACGCCGTATTCGACTGGAGCATGCGCACGACCTCGGCCACACCCGCGGGACCCTCGGACGAAAAAATATAGCTTCCGTAGAAGCGCAAGAGGATTGCGCTCACGTTCCCATCGGACAGGTATCCGTACACCTCTTGAAAGGGCGCGTCGTAGCCGTACCGCTCGATGTCACCTGTTAGGAACGTGTGAAGCGCCGGTCGCTTGGACAAGTAGGCGACGACGCGATCGTGATCGGACGCTGTCAGCCTGCGGAACATGCGGTCACTCTCCTCGTCTCGACCAGCGCCTCACGGCCTTACTTCTCTTTGACGATCGCGTTCACCACGATGAAGCAAAGTCCCACAAACGTCGCGAAGGCGAGAAACATCGCGCTCGTATGAATCAGAAAGTCCCAGAACGCGTTCTGCACGGAAACCGCCTCCTCCAATCGCATCGTAACAGACGGGGGCGCGTCAATCCAGCGCGCCCCATCCGCTCACTCCTCTGAATCGTCGTCATCCTTGACCACGCGGCTGACGGAGGCCACCTCAACGCCTTCATCGACGTTGATGAGCCGCACGCCCTGCGTGTTCCGGCTCAGCGTGGAGACGTCGCGGACGTGGATGCGGATGGCCACACCGGCCTGCGTCACGATCATCACGTCGTCGTCCTCTGTCACCATGCACATCTCGATGGCGTTGCCGTTCTTCGGCGTGCAGTTAAGCGTCTTGATGCCCTTGCCGCCGCGCGACTGGGCGCGATACTCGCTCACCGGCGTGCGCTTGCCGTAGCCGCGAGAGGTGACGACGAGCACGTCGTGATCGTCCTCCGCCACATCCATGGCAATGACCTCGTCGCCTGCGCTGAGCGAGATGCCTTTTACACCGGTGGCGGCGCGGCCCATCGGGCGCACATCGGTCTCCGGGAAGCGGATGGCGAGCCCGTTGCGCGTGACCATCATGATCTCCTTCTTCCCGTCCGTCAGCTTCACGCCGACGAGATCGTCGTCGTCGCGGAGGTTGATGGCAATCAGCCCGTTCTTGCGCACGTTCGAGTACTCGGCGAGCGGCGTCTTCTTCACGATGCCATGGCGCGTGGCGAAGAACAGGTGCGTGTCGCCGATCTCGGCCGGATCGAGCGACTTCACCGGGATCATCGCGGTGACCTTCTCGCCCTGCTCCACGTTGAGCAGATTCACAATCGGCGTGCCGCGCGCCTGCCGGCTAAATTCCGACACGTCGTAGGCCTTGATGGCATACATACGCCCGCGATTGGTGAAGAAGAGCAAATAGTCGTGCGTCGACGTCACGTGCAGCCCGGTGACGAAGTCTTCCTCGTGGGCGTTGATCAGCGTCATTCCCCGGCCGCCGCGGCGCTGGCTGTGGTACGTCGACAGCGGCAGCCGCTTGATATAGCCGCGGTGCGTCAGGGCGATCACGACGTCGTGCACGGGAATGAGGTCCTCTTCGCTGATCTCGCCCTCGGCATTGACGATACGCGTGCGCCGCTCGTCGCCAAACCGCTCCCGGATCTCCAGGATCTCCTGCCGAATGACGTTGTCCAGGAGCTTCGGATCGGCCAGGATGGCCTTGAGTTCGGCGATGCGCTGCTGCAACTCCTGATACTCCGCCTCAATCTTCTCCCGCTCGAGGCCCGTCAGCCGCTGCAAGCGCATATCCAGGATGGCCTGCGCCTGCTCTTCCGAAAGGCCGAACCTCGAGATGAGTCCCTGGCGCGCCTCGTCGACGGTGCGCGAGCTTCGGATGAGGGAAATGACCTCGTCCAGGTGATCGAGCGCGATGCGCAGACCTTCCAGGATGTGCGCCCGCGCCTCGGCTTTGGCGAGATCGTACTGCGTCCTGCGTCGGACGACGTCCCGCTGGTGATTCAGGTAGTGCACGAGCGTCTCGCGCAGCGTGAGCACCTTCGGCTCGCCGTTCACGAGTGCCAGATTGATGACACCAAAACTCGTCTGCAGGGCCGTGTGCTTGAACAGGTTGTTCAGCACCACCTGCGGGCGCACATCGCGGCGCAGCTCGATCACGACGCGCATGCCGCGCCGATCGCTCTCGTCGCGGAGATCCGTGATGCCGTCGATCTTCTTCTCGCGCGCGAGTTCCGCAATTTTCTCGACGATGCGCGCCTTGTTCTGCTGATATGGGATCTCCGTCACCACGATGCGCGTCTTGCCGCCGGAAAGCTCCTCGAAATGGGTGACCGCGCGCACTGTGATGGATCCGCGGCCTGTCTCGTACGCCTTGCGAATGCCGTCGCGGCCCAGGATCACGCCACCCGTCGGGAAGTCCGGGCCCTTGATGACCGTCATCAGGTCCTCGATGGTCGCATCCGGATGGTCGATCAGCATGACGACGCCATCGATCACCTCGCGCAGGTTGTGCGGCGGGATGTTCGTGGCCATGCCGACGGCGATACCACTCGACCCGTTGACGAGCAGGTTCGGGAAGCGGGACGGGAGGACGATGGGCTCTTCTTCCTGCTCGTCGTAGTTCGGAACAAAGTCGACCGTCTCCTTGTTGATGTCCCGCAGGAGCTCGAGCGCGATGGCGGACATGCGCGACTCGGTGTACCTCATGGCCGCGGCCGCATCCCCGTCGATCGACCCAAAGTTTCCGTGTCCGTCAATCAGCGGATATCGCGTCGAGAAGTCCTGCGCCAGCCTCACCAGGGCCTCGTACACCGCGGCGTCGCCGTGCGGGTGGAACTTACCCAGCACGTCGCCGACGATGCGCGATGACTTCTTGTACGGCTTGTCCGGCGTCATGCCCGCCTCGTACATCGCGTACAGGATGCGCCTGTGAACTGGCTTCAGGCCGTCGCGCACGTCCGGAATGGCCCGGGCGACGATGACGCTCATCGCGTAATCAAGAAACGAATTGCGCAGCTCGTGGCTGATATCCACCGGCATAATGCCGCGAGAGCTGCTCTCGTCTGCCATGCATGCCACCTCTCATCTGATTCCACCCGGGCCAAGCGGCGCCCGTGTGCCCGTGTCAGACATCCAAATTGCGGACAAATCGCGCGTGTTCCGCGATGAAATCCCGCCGCGGCTCGACCTTGTCGCCCATGAGGATGCTGAAGATCATGTCCGCGTCCATCGCGTCCTCCATCGTGACGCGGAGCAGCGTGCGCGACTCCGGATCCATCGTCGTCTCCCACAACTGGTCGGCGTTCATCTCACCGAGCCCCTTGTACCGCTGCAGTCGCACGCCCTCGCGGCCCATCTCCTGCAGGATCTGTTCGAGCTGGGCATCGGAATAGGCGTACCGCACCACCTTGCCCTTCTCGATCTTGTAAAGCGGCGGCTGGGCGATGTAGATGTACCCCGCGTCGATGAGCGGCCGCATGAACCGGTAGAAGAGCGTGAGCAACAGGATGCGAATATGGCTCCCGTCGTGATCGGCATCCGTCATGATGACAATTTTGTGATAGCGGGCCTTCGAGATGTCGAAGTCGTCGCCAATCCCCGTGCCGCACGCGGTGATGATGGCGCGGATTTCTTCGTTCGCCAAGACCTTGTCCAGGCGCGCCTTTTCGACGTTGATGATCTTCCCCCGCAGCGGCAGAATCGCCTGCGTCTGCGGATCTCGTCCCATCTTGGCCGATCCGCCCGCGGAATCTCCCTCGACGAGAAACAACTCCGACCGCTCCGGATCCTTCGAGCCGCAATCGGTCAGCTTGCCGGGGAGGCTCGTCACGTCCATCTTCTTGCTGCGCGTCAACTCGCGCGCGCGCCTCGCCGCCTCGCGAGCCCTGGCAGCGAGAATGCATTTGTCCACAATCTTCCTCGCGATGGACGGATTCTCCTCCAGGAAGATTTGCATCCGCTCGGCGAACAGCGTCTCGACAATACCGCGGACCTCGCTGTTGCCAAGCTTCGTCTTAGTCTGGCCCTCGAACTGCGGCTCAGGAACCTTGACGCTCACGACGGCGGTAAGTCCCTCGCGGACGTCGTCGCCCGTCATGCTGTTGTCGTTTGACTTCAGCATGCCGAACCTCCGGGCGTAGTCGTTGATCACGCGCGTCAGCGCGCTCTTGAAGCCGGCCTCATGCGTGCCGCCCTCCGCCGTGTTGATGTTGTTCGCGAACGAATACACCGTGGCGCTGAATCCGTCGTTGTACTGGAGGGCGATCTCGACCGCCACGTCGTCCTTCACCGCAGAGACGTAGATGGGATCGTCAAACAGCACGTCCTTCGACTGATTCAGCCAGCGAACGAACTCCGCCACGCCGCCATCGTACTTGAAGACCGCGCGCTTGCCACCCTCGCGCTCGTCCTCGAACACGATCTCAAGCCCCGCGTTGAGGAAGGCAAGTTCGCGCAGGCGATTCGCGAGCGTCTCAGCAGAGAATACCGTCGTCTCGGTGAAGATCTCCGGATCCGGCTTAAACGAGACCTTCGTGCCTGTTTTGTCCGTCGTGCCAATGACCTTCAGGTCGTAGAGCGGCGTGCCGCGCTCGTACTCCTGCACATAAATGTGGCCGTCGCGATGGACCTCGACGCGCAACCACTCAGAGAGAGCGTTCACCACCGACGCGCCCACCCCGTGCAGGCCGCCCGAGACCTTGTACCCTTTGCCGCCGAACTTGCCGCCCGCGTGCAGCGTCGTCAACACCGTTTCCACCGCAGGCCTGCCAGTTTTCGGGTGAATGCCCACGGGAAACCCGGCCCCGTTGTCTGTCACCGTCACGCTGTTGTCCGGATGCACCTGCACCACGATGCGCGTGCATCGCCCGGCAAGGGCCTCGTCCACCGCGTTGTCGACAATCTCCCACACGAGGTGGTGCAAACCTTTGGCGCTGGTCGACCCAATATACATGCCAGGCCGCTTGCGCACGGCCTGGAGCCCTTCCAGGACCTCAATCTGCGATTCGTCGTACACCTGTTCCGGTATTCGATCCGCCAAAGAAATTCCCTCCGCCTCCGAACACAACAAAAAGCGGCTCGGCGTCCATCTTCTCAGGATCGCCGAGTTTACCGCACTTCAGACGCGTTCTTCGGCTATTATACCAGAACAAACTCGGAACAGCCGGAAATCGTCCAGCTCCTGGCCGAGCCGATTCAAGCTCGTCGTGGTGATCACCGTCTGCACCTTGCGGCTCATGCCGAGCACGAGGTTGCGCTGGCGGAGATCGTCGAGTTCCGACAACACGTCGTCGAGCAGCAGCACGGGATACTCGCCGAGCTCCTCATGCATGAAGTCGATCTCGGCGAGCCGAAGCGAGAGCGCGATGGTGCGCTGCTGTCCCTGACTGGCCGCTGTGTGCACCTCGCGGCCGTCGAGAAAGAGGAGAATGTCGTCCCGGTGCGGGCCGACGCTCGTCGTGCCGAACCGCAAGTCTTGTGCGCGACTCCGTTCAAGCGCGCGCTCGATGAAGGCTCCCATCTCCTCGACGGTCATGCCTTCCGCAAGCCCTGACACCGAGCTTCGGTACGCGAGTGAAAATGTCTCCCGGCCGCTGGCGATATCGCTGTAGATGCGAGCGGCATAGTTGCGCAGCCGCTCGAGAAAGCGCAGACGCCGATGAATGACGTGCGCCCCATGAAGCGCCAGCTGTCCATCATAGGCGGCCAGCATGTCGTCATCGGGCGCGAGAGAGGACGATTTGAGCCAGCGATTGCGCTGAAGCACCGCGCGATTGTACAGGCTCAGGTGATGAAGATACAACGGCTCCATCTGTCCCAGTTCCGTGTCGAGAAACCGGCGCCGAATGCGCGGACCGCCCTTGACGAGATCGAGGTCCTCGGGCGCAAACAGGACCACCTGCACCTGACCGACAAACTCCGTCATCCGCCCCACCTGAACGCCATTGACGAACGCTCTGCGCCCATCCGGTCCAAGTTCCAGCTTCAGGCGCCGGTCTCCGTACCGAGTCGAGGCCTCCAGAATGATCTGTGCACGGTCCTGTTCCCAGCGAATGAGGTCGCGATCGCGATGAGCCCTGTGCGATTTGCCCACAGCGATGAGCAACATCGCCTCCATCGCGTTCGTCTTTCCCTGGCCGTTTTCGCCGACGAGCACGTTCACCCCAGGGGACAACTCGATCTCGGCCGTCGGGTAGTTGCGAAAGTTGCTCAGTTCAACGCGGCGGATGTCCATCCGGTTCACTCACCACGCGATACGCAGCGCCTTCCACCAGGACCTCGTCTCCGTCGCGCAGTTTCCTCCCTCGCCGCGTCTCAACCGCGCCGTTGACGAGCACCCGGCCTTCCGCGAGCAACGACTTGACCTCTCCGCCCGATGCCACAATCTGCGCCTTTTTCAGCAGTTGCCCCAGCGTGATGTATTCCCCATGAATCTGAATGTCCATCACGACCTCCAGAGAATCGGCGAGATGAGCTGTAGCATGGACGGATCGCCACTTCGCTCAAGGACGAAGGCCTGGTTAGCCCCGTTGAAGCGAATCGCGATTTCCGCGGCGTCCAAGGCGCGCACGGCCTCAATCACGTATCGACCGTTGAAGGCAATCTGCAGATCGTCGCCTTCCTTGCGCAGAACATGGAGCGTTTCCGAGACGTTGCCGACCTCCGGGGAGTGCGAGGTGACCGTGATGGTCTCCCCCGTGAGTTCGAGCCGCACCATGTGATTGTCCTTGTCACGCGCGATGAGCGCGGCGCGATCGATGGCATTGAGAAACGCATCGCTCTCCAGCACCACCTGGGTGCGCGCCGAACGTGGAATGAGGCGCGAGGTGTCTGGATACGTGCCCTCGAGAAGCCGGGTGTAGAAGCGCGTAGGTCCGATGACGAAGAGGCCATGGCTCGGCGTCAGCACCATTTCGACTGGCGTCTCGTCCTCGGGGAGAATCTTCGAGAGCTCGGAGAGCGACTTCGCCGGGATGACCACCTGGCGCTCAGGCAAATCCGCATGTGGCACGCGGTGCTGCGCGAGCCGGAGTCCGTCCGTGGCGATGAACGTGAGATGTGTCGGATCGGACGTGATGGACACGCCGGTCAGGACGGGGCGCACCTCGGAAGTGGCCGCGGCAAAGACGGTGGATTCGATGAGCTTCTCCAGGGTGCCGGCGGAAATGTGCATGCTCTCGTAGCCCATGAAGTTCGGCAGTTCCGGGAACTCTTCCGCATCGATGCCGTGAAGATGAAACTCCACGCTTTGCGCTGAGATTTCGGTCATATAGTTGGCGTCGACGCGCATATGAATCTCGGTATCCGGGAGCTTGCGCACGATATCGCCGAAGTATCGCGCAGGCAGCACGATGGCGCCCGTCCGCTGCACGCGCAGGCCAGTGTCATCGCCGACGGGGACGCGCGTCTGAATCGCCAGCTCGAGATCGTACGCGGTGGCGATCATTTCATCCTCGTGAAGTTCAATCAGGATGCCCATCAGCACCTGTTTTGGGGTTCGCACGGCAACGGCCTTGGAGACGATCTGCAGGGCGTTCGCGAGCGCCTGTTTTTGGAGTGAGAATTCCATGCGTCGACTCCCTTCCCTGTGCATCTCGGCGTTCGTGTCCTCATGGCCGTCCCATAGGATCAGGAGGAGAAGAAGGAAGGATCCTGATCGTCATGATCATGATCAGGGCGGTGGATATGTGGACAACCCGTCGATCCCGCCGGTACATTCATGCACAGCCTGTTGATAAATTTGTGGATAAGTGCGCCAAATCTCGCTTTCCACCTGTGGACAAGTTGTTTATATGAGCGTTCTTATCGCCTGGCTGAGCCTGTCGATGGTCGCGCGGAGGTCGTCGTCCCTCATCATTTCCTCGTGGACGCGTTCGCAAGCGTGCATGACGGTTGTGTGATCTCGTCCACCGAATGCGTCTCCGATGCGAGGCAGCGACAGATCCGTCAGTTCGCGCGTGAGGTACATCGCAATCTGGCGCGGAAACGCGATGTTGCGCGTGCGCTTCTTTCCCTTCAGGTCGTCAACCTTGAGTCCATAGTGATCAGCCACCACTTTCTGCACGTGGCTCACCGTCACGGAGCGGGGGCGGTTCGGGTGGATGAGGTCCTTGAGGGCCTCTTCCGCGAGCGGCACGCTGAGATCTTCTTTCGCCAGCGAGGAGTATGCAATCACGCGCGTGAGCGCGCCCTCCAGCTCGCGAATGTTCGAGTCGATCTGGTTGGCGATGAAGGACAGAACGTCCACCGGGACTTCCAGGCCATCCGCCTTGGCTTTGCGCTGGAGGATGGCGATGCGCGTCTCTAGGTCAGGCGGTTGGATATCCGTAATAAGTCCCCATTCGAAGCGCGAGCGCAGGCGATCTTCGAGCGTGGGTATCTCCCGCGGCGGCCGATCGCTCGAAATCACAATTTGCTTTCCCACCTCGTGCAGGCTGTTGAACGTGTGGAAGAACTCCTCCTGCGTCTGTTCCTTATTCGCAATGAATTGAATGTCGTCAATCAACAGGACGTCGACCGTGCGATACCGAGCGCGAAAAGAGTCAGGGTTCTTGTCGCGGATGGCCGCGATGAACTCGTTGGTGAAGCGTTCGGACGATATGTAGCTCACTTTGAAATCCGGATAGTGTTGGCGAACGTAGTGACCAATCGCATGCATGAGGTGCGTCTTTCCAAGGCCGACGCCGCCGTAGATGAAGAGTGGATTATAGGCGTTCGCCGGACGCTCCGCAACGGCAAGGCACGCGGCGTGTGCGAAGCGATTCCCCGCGCCGATGACAAACGACTCGAAGGTATAGCGGGGATTCAGATGTGTCTCGGACTCCTCTTCGAGCGCGATGGGTTCGGGTGAGCGGCGGACCGTCACGGCTGGGGGATGCGCGTCGTCCTCCGTCACGAACCGCACGCGGTACTCTCGGTCCATGAGCGTCATCATGAGCGTCTCCACGAGCGATGTGTAATGCTCGGACAGCCAGTTGCGTACAAATACAGAGGGCGCAGAGACGTACACCGTTTGGTCCGACTCATCGATGCGGACAATGTGGGTGTCCTCGAACCAGGTGCTGTAGGTGGGCCCGGAGACCTTATCCTGAACCATCTGGAGGACCTGATTCCACAGCGCGTCGTAGGTCGGATCGACTTTGGTACTCATCACAAAAGGTTCCCCCTAGTGTTGAAAGAACTTGTCCACAGCACGCGGGAGTATGACGAACGTAGGAAGTTCGGGTTGTCGTCGATGTCACCTGTGGACTTGTGAATCATGAAAATCCACATGTGCAGAAGCTGTGGGAAACGTTGTCCACAGGGTGTGGATAAGGTTGTGGATGAATGAGTTCCACAGGCTCGGTTGTGGATAACGGATAGCGCAGATCATAGCAGGATCCGGCGCGTCGAGCAATGTCGAAAAACGTCTTTCCACAGGATCCACGGATCCACATGCCGAGGTATCCACAGGCTGTTGACGTGTGGACAGGCTTGTGGATGATGAGGGCATTCGCGGGCGAAGAATGCATGGGTGGGACGCAGTTGTCCACATGTGGATAGTGGAGAATTGAACA
>NZ_BCSG01000056.1 GCF_001570745.1 Alicyclobacillus mali NBRC 102425 | reverse complement strand
CTGAAAACCCGCGGGGCGCCACGCAACGCGCAAAAGCGAGCGACCTTGCGCCCCTGCGGAGGGCCACTGAAAACCCGCGGGGCGCCACGCAACGCGCAAAAGCGAGCGACCTTGCGCCCCTGCGGCGCGCGTGGAACGGTCCCCCGCGGTTCCCGGTCCTTCGGATGGCGAGGCTACCGGCTCTTCGTACGCTCCCTCGAAATGCAGCAGGAGATCATAGCGTTTGCGCGCCTCCGGCTCGCACAGCGTGTGATACGCATCCTGTACGCGTCGAAAATGGCGCTCGGCGGTGGCCCGATCCCGTCCTTCGTGGACGTCTGGGTGCCAGTGCTTCGCAGCTCGACGGTAGGCGGCTTTGATCTGGGGCAACGTCGCGTTTCTCGGCACGCCGAGGATCTCGTAATGCGTGAGGGCCAACGGGGCTTTGCATTTGCCGCAGCGGCAGAAAAAGCCGTGATCCAGGCGAATGCGGTTGACCGCCCGGCAGGACGCGCATTGCTTCATGACGATCCATTCGCTCACGCGGAGCCCACGCCTTTCGCCAGAAGAGTGGCATTCTACAGCCATTGTACCACGCTTTGTACACAGAACTGAAACAATTTCCACCCCAGGCGCTTGACTCATACACCTAAATAGGTTAAATATACATAGTGGTTAAAAGGTCTAATCTCTAAAATGATCGCGGTGCACGAAGACGGCGCCGAGATCGCAAAGAGATAAGAGGAGGAGATGTACAGCATGAGCGCAAATGCCAACCCCACGCCGAACAATTCCGGCACCACGTTCCGCAGGATGATCCTCGTGAACCTGATCATCCTCATTGTGCTGATCGCCGCGGCCATCACGGGCTACTATTTCTACAACCAGTCTACGTTGTACTTGAAGACGGACGACGCCCAGGTCGCGGGCAACCAGATTGTCGTGTCCGCGCCGGCGAGCGGCAAGCTCATCAACTGGCAGGGCACCAACGGCTCGGCGTTCAGCGCGGGCGACGAGGTCGGCGAGATTGAGACGCAGGTGGGCAACAAGACTGTGGACGTGCCGGTTGACATGCCCGCCAACGGCACCATTGCGCAGAACGAGGTCATGAACAACGAGTTTGTCGCTGCCGGTACGCCGCTCGCGTACGCGTACGACATGAACCACCTGTATATCGTGGCAAACATCAAGGAGACGCAGTTGCAGAACGTCAAAGTGGGTGACCAGGTGGACGTCTGGGTCGCCGGCAAGGCGGGCTCCATCAGCGGCACGGTGACGCAGATTGGCGACGCGACGGCGAGCACGTTCTCGTTGCTCCCGAATCAGAGCACCACGGCGGACTATACGCCTGTGACGCAGGTCGTTCCGGTTGAAATCTCGATTGGTACAACGGCAGGCAGTGGCTTGGTTCCCGGCATGAGCGCGACGGTTCGCATCCACAAGTAAGAGGTGAGGCGTATGTCGAACGATTCGCTGCAACCGACCGCATCTCAGGCGGTCGTGCCGGCCTCGCCCAACGCGCCGAGTCACGCGCAAAGCGGTGAGGCGGCGCACGGACATCCGCATCGGACGCCCATCATGATCGTCATGATCTTTGGCGCGTTCATCGCGATTTTGAACCAGACGCTGCTCAATGTGGCTTTGCCGCACCTGATGTCGGCGTTCAACGTGGACGCCAACACGGTGCAGTGGCTCTCCACCGCGTACATGCTGACCAACGGCGTGCTCATCCCCATCACAGCATTCCTGATGGGCACGTTCACCACGCGGCAGTTGTTCATCTCGGCCATGTCGCTGTTTCTCGTCGGGTCGTTCCTGTGTGCCATCGCGCCGAGCTTCGGCGTCATGGTGTTCGGGCGCATCGTGCAGGCGTCCGGCTCCGCGGTGATGATGCCGCTGCTCATGACGGTCATTCTCGAGCTGTTCCCGCCGCAACAGCGCGGGCGCGCCATGGGCACGATGGCCATTGCGATGTTCTTCGCGCCAGCCGTGGGTCCCACCCTGTCAGGCTGGATTGTGACCAACTGGTCTTGGCGCTGGCTGTTCTGGATTGTCATTCCGCTCGCGTTCATCGACATCATCCTGGCGGTGGCCGTGCTGCGCAATGTCGCGAAGCCGGTGCGGCCCAAGCTCGACGTACCTGGCTTTTTGCTCTCCATCGTCGGCTTCGTCAGCCTGCTCTACGGTTTGAGTGAAGCAGGGAGCAAGGGCTGGGGCAACTCCGTTGTCGAAATCTCGCTCGTCGTGGGCGGCGTGTTTTTGGTGTTCTTCATCCTTCGCGAACTGACGGCGAAGGAGCCGATGTTGGATCTGCGGGTGTTCAAGTACGACGTGTTCACCATGACCACCATTGTGGGCTGCATCGTGAACATGGCCATGTTCGGCGCGATGATTCTCATGCCCATCTATCTCCAGGACATCCGCGGCTACACGGCCCTGCAGTCCGGCCTGATGATGCTGCCCGGGGCCATCCTGATGGGCATCATGTCGCCCGTCTCGGGCGCCATCTTCGATCGCGTCGGCGCTCGCCCGCTCGCGGTGGTGGGGCTGGCCATCACCACCGTGACGACGTGGGAGTTCACGAAGCTGAACGCCCAGACCGGGTATGGACACATCATGCTGCTTTACACGCTGCGGATGTTCGGCATGTCGATGCTCGCGATGACGGTGCAGACCGCCGGCCTCAACCAGCTGCCGAGGCACATGTACCGGCATGGAACGTCGGCCGCCAACACAGCGCGAACGGTGGCTTCGTCGGTCGGCACCGCGGTGCTTGTGACCATCATGACGGATCGCACGAAGGTGCACTATGCCAACTTCCAGAACACGGTGACGGTGAATAACCATTACATCTATACGACGTATCAGACCATCGTAGAGTACTTCATGATGCAACTGCATAACTCGCTGCAGGCGGCGGAGGAGCTGGCCCGCTACGTGCTCTACGGACTCGCGGAACAGCAGAGCACCATCATGGGGATCAACGATGCGTTCTGGTGGGCGACGTGGGGAAGCTTCATTGCGTTCGTCCTGGCGTTCTTCATCCGCCGGCCGAAGCTCGCGCAGGCTGCCGCGGCTGGCGCAGGCGCGGTGACCGTGGGGCGGGCACAGGCGGAAGCTGCATCGACGACTTCCCAACCCGCTGCGCTGACCGGAGCGTCGCACGCGGAGGGTCCGGTAGCGCAGGCGCTGGAGCATGACATTCAGATTGCGGACAGCGTGGCCGAGGCCGAGGAAGTGGTGGATGCGGAGCCCGAGGCTTCTGCCCAGCACGACGAAGCGGAGGCGTTCGGGGAATCTCCAGGCGACGAGGAATCGGACACGGACTCGCCGACCGACGTCGAAGACGAGCCGCAGCCCGTGAAGTGACAGTTGAAACCACCACACACAGACGGAGCCACAGGGGCACCCCCTTGTGGCTCTTGCTTTGATGCAGACACTTCGAACGTGCACGTAAGGGCATCATAACCGTACTGGCGCTATGGCTGAAGAAGCGCCGCGCGTGATTTTCGCGTGCGCCTGGGGTACAATGGTTATGCTTACGAGCGGTATCCTGCTTACGAATCCAAAGAGAGATGAGTGGAGGGAATGCACATGCTGGTCACGACGGAGAAGGGACTCCTTGCGGCCATTCGGGATCGCCGGTCGATTCACACGGTTGGAAAGAAGTCGCCGCTCGCCGACCAGGAACTGGAGCAGATCCTCGCGGACATTGTGAAACATATGCCGTCCGCGTACAATTCGCAGTCGACGCGGCTCGTGCTTTTGCTGGGCGCGGCGCACGAGAAGTTCTGGGACATCGTCCAAGAGGTGATGCGCGCCGTCGTAGCTCCGGATCAGTTGGATGCGGTCTCGGCGAGGCTCGCGGGATTTCGCGGCGGCTACGGCACTGTTCTCTTCTTCGAAGATCAGGCCGTGATCGAGTCGTTCCAGCAAAAGTTCCCGGCCAACCAGGACAAGTTCCCGGTATGGGCCGAGCACACCAACGCCATGCACCAATACGCCGTCTGGGTGGTGCTCGAGGCGTACGGCTACGGCGCCAGCCTCCAGCACTACAACGTCGTCGAAGATCGCGTGAAGGCGGAGTGGAAGCTGCCTGAGACGTGGCGGCTCGTGGCACAGATGCCGTTCGGATCGCCGGAGAATGCGCCGCGCGACAAGCAGGTGCAGCCGGTGGAGGATCGGTTCAAGGTCTTCAAGTGAGGCATCGCCCCCGCAGGCCTCAATGCTTGCGGGGGCTGTTGGTTTCAGCGCCATCGGAGCCAGACGCGCATTTCGCCCCGTCCACGGTTTCCCCAGAGGAAGTACGGGATGGCGCGAAGCTTCACCCTGTGCTCCCGGCGCGCCTCCTCCGTTGCTGGTCGGTACAGGGCGCCGTCCCGAAAGGCGGCGCCGTCGAGCCGATATCCGTCGCATTCCAGCACCACGGCCTCCACGCCTGCGATTTGGTACGGTGCCTCCACGAGCCGCGCGCCGAGATCGACCGACAGCGCCGCGAGGTTGGGGCCGTGATCCGCCTCCTCCACGCAGTACACGAGCGGACCGCGTTCGATGGCCGCCATGCCGCTTACGGCGTGCAGTTCCGGATGGCCGACGACCCATCGCGCCTCCATGGGGAATTCAAGTGCCACCTCGTCGCCGTCTGTGAATGCGCGCTCGATCACGGCGTAGCCATTCTTCAAGCACACCTCGCTTTCTGCGATGGGTTGGCCATTCAGGCGAAGGCTCGGCTCTCCCGCGCACCAACCTGGGATGCGGACGGCGACGGCGAAGCGGCGCGGCCCGTCGCTCATGGACACGCGAAGAGACGCCTCGCCCCGCCAAGGCAGGCCGGACACGAGCGCCACCTGCACGCGCGAACCATCCAGATCCCACTCGACGGAACTGCCGATGTGAAGGTGGACGTACAGCGTTCGATCCGCTTCGTGCCACGAATACACGTAGTCCCCGAGGCTCATCAGAAGGCGCGCCACATTGGGCGGGCAGCACGCGCAGCCAAACCAGGCCTGGCGCGTTGGGCGGACATGTCGGCGGTCCGGATTCTCCTCGTTCGCGCGCGGCCATATCTCGAGCGGATTCACATAACAGTAGTGCTTTCCGTCCTGTGCCATGCTACCGATGACCGCGTTGTACAGGGCGCGCTCGATAACATCGGCGTACTCGGACTGGGCAGCGATATCGAGCATGCGCTTGGCGAAGAAGATGAGGCCCACCGAGGCGCACGTCTCCGCATACGCGGTCTCGTTCGGGAGATCGTAGTCAAACGTGAAGGCCTCGCCCTGATGGGTCGATCCGACCGCCCCGATGATGTACATCTGGCGCCGCGTGACATCTTCCCATAGCCGCTCGCACGCCTTGGCCAGCGTCTCGTCGCCCGTGAGCCGAGCGACGTCCGCCATCGCGGTATACATGTACATCGCGCGCACCGCGTGGCCCACCGCCACGTCCTGCTCACGCACCGGCTTGTGCGCCTGATGGTAGGCGAGGTCCGGCTCCTTCATCCACGGCCACCAGAACGACTTTCTCCCTCTCCGCTCCCATTCTTGGAGGAAGAAATTCGGCTCTGTCCCGCGGGCATCGAGGAAATAGCGGGCGAGATCGAGATAGCGCTTCTCCCCAGTTACGCCGTAGAGCTTCACGAGTGCCAGCTCAATTTCCTGGTGCCCGTCGTAGCCGTGAATCTGGCCTTCACCAGGTCCGAATGTGTCAGCGATGAGGTCCGCGAACCGGCACATGGCATCGAGCAGCTTGCGCTTGCCCGTCGCCTCGTAGTAGCTGACGGCTGCCTCCATCATGTGACCTGCGCAGTACAGCTCGTGGCAATCCATGAGATTGGTGAAGCGCTTGCCTGGCTCCTTAATGGTGAAGTACGTGTTGAGATAACCATCCGGCTGTTGCGCCGCCACCACCAGGTCGATCACGTCGTCCGCCATGCGCTCAAGTTCCGAATCGCGCTTCGTCTTGAGCGCGTAGCCGACAGCCTCCAGCCACTTCGCCACATCGCTATCCTGAAACACCATGCCCGTGAACTCGCCGGTCTCAAGGCCTGCGGCGATGCGGAAGTTGCGAATGGCCCCGCTCGGCTCCACGCCAGGGACGCGATCGTTCAGGATCTCATACTGGTACGGGAGCACAGTCTCGCGCACGAGTTGTTGGTAGCGAGACCAGAAGGGATCGTAGAGTTGTACGGATAAGTGAAAGCGCGGATTGCACGTTTCTGGCGGCAACGAGAAACACCCTCTCTGTGAAGATGTATGCGTTTTCTTTGAGGAAAGATAGAAATGTTATACGAACAAGTTGATGATATCATGCGGGTAAATGGCTGGGTAGAGATGCGCCAAGATGACGCGATCACGGCGCGAGGTCTTGTGTCGATAGGGCGGTCGGTGTGTGCCGAGCGCGACGGGCGGCCTCGGCGCACACAAGGCTTGCGACGAGTGCCAGCGCCGCGAAGACAGGCGACGAGCGCGGATTCCATGCGTACAGGTAGCCGGCGATGGCCCCGGATGGCGAACTGGAGAGCAAAATCAGCACGTTGAGAACCGCAAGCATGGTCGATCGTTCGGCGTCGTCCATGGCGTTGGCCACGAGCGACTCCACGAACGGGTTGGCGAGCACGGTCCCTGCTGCGGTGAGGGCTGTTGCGATGATCGTCGGCGCAACGGACCTCGGTGCCGAGATCGCCAGGAGAATTGTGGCCGCGGTCAAGAGTCCAAGGCCGGCCTGCATCCAGTGGTAGCCGTGATCGTCGTGAAAACGCCGCGCGAACGTCGCCAGGCAAACCGCCATGACGAGCGAAGAGAGCGCTGGCAGCAGGCCCATGAAGGACGGCGGGATGTGGAGAGCGTCCATTTGGTACGCCGTGACGAAGGTGGTTCGGATGGAAATCTGCACGTTCCACATGACGTAGACGCCAAACAGCCACATCAGCGTGCGGTTGCGCGATAGAGTCTTGATAGCCGCGCGAATCCGGCGCCACTCATGTCGAAGATGGAGCCGCCTCGTTTCGGCCATTCGTGTACGCCCGATGTTCGTTTCGCGAAGACCCCGGTGGCGAATGGCGATCATCGTGGTCATGCTGGCGAAGGCGTAGAGGTAAAGCAAACGCGTGCCAAGGACCACGCCTGTGCGATGGATGAGCCAACCCGCGATGGGCGCGAAGAACCCAGCGACGGTCGCGACCACCTGTAGCGCGGTGAATACGCGCGAGCGAATGTCGGCGGGGGTGTCCTCCGTCAAGAGGCAATACCACGCCGTGGTTGAGATGCGCTGAAAGCCGTTGAAGAAGAAGGCGAGGGCGAAGCCCCACCAGCTGTGCGATACGGCCCAGAGCAGTGTGGCGGCGGACCAGCTGACGAGATCGGCCACCCAAAGAGCCTTTTTTCTCCCCATGCGATCCGTCGCGTATCCGCTCACCAGTGCGGAGAGCATTTGAACGACGAGGTTCATGGTGGTGAGCCAGCCGAGTTGCACGCTCGTCAACCCCGTCTGCAACATGTAGACGGACGCGTATGTGGTATACATGTTGTAGGGGATCACGAAAAGCGGCTCTGCGATGACGCAGGTTCGGGGATTTTGGGGCATAGGACTCTTCAACGTCGTCACCTTCATGGCGGTATGCTACTGTATCGGGTGGTATCACTGACTGTCAAGAAACGAATACGTTTTCGGTTCCAAGCCACCATCATCAATCTATCGAATGTGATGGCGAACGACCAATCCATATAGTGGGAAATGGTGATGTGAGCATGGCGTCTCCCGCCAAATACGTGATGGTCAAAGAACAAATTCGGGAGTGGATCCGCTCAGGGAAGGTGAAACCCGGGCAGAAGATCTACTCGGAGAACGAACTCATCAAGATGTTCCGCGTCAGCCGGCATACCATCCGGCAGGCGGTGGGAGACCTCGTGCACGAGGGGCTTCTGTACCGGGAGCAGGGTGCCGGGACGTTCTGTGCCTTTCCGCAGGAGGAGCGGGTGTCGGGGGAAAGCCAGGAGGCGCGCAGGTATATCGGCGTGATCACGACGTATATCTCGGATTACATCTTTCCCACCATTATCCGAGGTATCGAGTCGTACGTGACGAACAAGGGGTATTCGCTGATTCTGGCTTGCACGTACAACAACCTGTCGAAAGAGGCGCAGTGCCTGGAGTCGATGTTGCAGCGTCCGATTGCGGGGCTGATTGTGGAGCCGACGGAGTCGAGCACGTACAATCCGAACATCCGGTACTACCTGGAGTTGGAGCAGCGAAAGATCCCGTATGTGATGATCAACCAGTACTATCCGCAGCTGGACCCGCCGCACATCATCATGGACGACAAGAAGGGCGGGTGGATGGCGACGCACCATCTGTTGGAGCTTGGGCATCGGAAGTTGATGGGGATCTTCAAGACGGACGACTTGCAGGGCGTGTACCGGATGCAGGGGTTCATGGACGCGTGTCGGGAGGCGGGTGTGTCGGTGAAGCCGGAGTGGCTCATCACATACCGGACGGAGGAGTTGGGCGAAGAGGTTGTGCGCCGGGTGCGGGCGGAGCTGGAGCGCGAGGAGGAGCGGCCGACGGGGATTGTGTGCTACAACGACCAGATGGCGGTGAAGGTGCTGGACGCGCTGCGGGAGCTTGGGATCCGGGTGCCGGAGGAGATGTCGCTGGTGGGGTACGACGACTCGTACCTGGCGGAGGCGACGGAGATCAAGCTGACGACGGTGGAGCACCCAAAGACGCAGATGGGGCTGGACGCGGCGAAGTGGGTGATGCGTGCCATTGAGCGCGGGAAGCGCGACGCTGAGGAGCCGGGGTCCATTGTGTACGAGCCCAAGCTGGTGGTGCGAGGATCGACTGCACCCGTCGTCGTCGGCACCGCGTGAGGCTCGCGACCCGCACCCTCCGACACGCATTCATTGATGAGCAGACCGGCCCCGGTGAGGCCGGTCTTCCTCATTTGTGCGCATGAAAGCGCATTGACAAACACAAGAAACCGCTTTATCCTACAAGTTGTACGTACATCTAAAACATAAATTCGTATTGTCCGGACATATTTCTGCTCGGCCGAAGTCGTATCCACTTCGAGGAGGTGCGCCATGTCCACTCAGCACACACAAGGTTCTCGTGCCTACGCGGTGACCATTTCGCTGGCAGCCGCAATGGGAGGGCTGCTCTACGGTTACGATACCGCGGTCATTTCGGGTGCCATCGGTTTCTTGAAAACGCTCTATCACCTCGCGCCCTTCATGCAGGGATTGGTGATTTCGAGCATTATGATCGGCGGCGTCATCGGTGTGGCCGTATCCGGCTTCTTGAGCGATCGCGTCGGGCGCCGCAAGGTTCTCATGACGGCCGCCGTCTTGTTCGCGATCGCGGCGTTTGTGTCCGCCATCTCGTCGGATGTCACCATGCTCATTCTTGCGCGAGTCGTCGGCGGTCTGGGCATCGGCATGGGATCGGCGCTCTCAGTGACCTACATCTCCGAGTGTGCGCCGACGCAAATTCGCGGCGCGCTGTCGTCGTTCTATCAGCTGCTCACCATCATTGGCATCTTTCTGACCTATCTCACGAACTATTTGATTCAGCGCTCCGGATCGGTCGCCTGGGACGTGCACACGGGTTGGCGCTGGATGTTGGGGCTCGGCTCTGTGCCAGCGGCTATCTTCTTTTTCGTCCTGTTATTTGCGCCGGAGAGTCCGCGGTGGTTGACGAAGGTGGGCCGGATCGACGAGGCGCAGCGGATCTTGGTGCGCATCAACGGATCCAGTGTTGGTCAGCGTGAACTCGAGTCCATTCGCGAATCGATTGCGAGTGAAAGCGCTGCAAGCATCCGCGATCTTCTCAAGCCCGGTTGGCGCAAGGCGCTGGGCGTCGGCATCCTCCTGGCTCTTTTCAACCAAATCATCGGCATGAACGCCGTGACGTATTACGGCCCAGAAATCTTCAGGATGGTGGGCTTCAGCCTCAACTCGGATTTCGAGATTCAAGCGTTCTTCGGCGCCATGTGGGTCGTGTTCACCGTCGTCGCGGTCGTGCTGATCGATCGCGTCGGCAGAAAGCCGCTGATGATCGTCGGCTCCGCGCTGATGGCCATCTTCATGGCGTTGATGGGCTTGACCTTCTACCTGCACGTTCACAACGGGTTCTGGCTCGTGCTCTTCATCATGGGGTTCACGGCGGCGTTCAGTGTGTCGATGGGTCCTATTCCTTGGATCATGATTCCGGAAATCTTTCCGAACCACCTGCGCGCCCGCGCGGCAGGCGTGGCGACCATCTTCCTGTGGGGAGCCAACTGGGCCATCGGCCAGTTTACGCCGGTGTTGCTGAGCGATCTCGGCGGCGCCTACACCTTCTGGATTTTTGCGGTCATCAACATCCTCGGGGTGCTGTTCGTGACAGCTTGGGTGCCGGAGACGAAAAACCGCTCCCTGGAGGAGATTGAATCCATCTGGATGGCGTCCGCTCGCGGCGGATCGCCGGCGCAGCGAGAAGCGCACGAGCGCGCGAAGCGGGCCCTTTTTTGACCTCGACTTGTCCGAATAACTCATTGTGCTCGATCGACCTTGTAAGTACAATTGAGGTGATGTCTGCGGTTCCACCCTCTGAATGCGCGAAGGAATGTGGGGATGGATATGGGCAAATATTCGATTGGCGTGGACTACGGGACGCAGTCCGGACGCGCCGTGTTGGTT
>NZ_BCSG01000055.1 GCF_001570745.1 Alicyclobacillus mali NBRC 102425 | reverse complement strand
AAAAGGCTCGTCATGCTCGGGATGATGCCCCTCTATCACACCATGGGTATCCATTCATATCTGGCAATGGCCTTTCTGAACGGCAGATACATCGTCATTCATGATGTGACTGAGGAATCTCTTGCTGATACGCTTCACTTCCATCCTGTCACGTGCTTGTACGCGATGCCGGCGATGTATCGATACATTCTGCAATCGCGCCGAGTGGATCCGGATCGTCTCCGTCAAATCCAGAAGATCGGATACGCGGGAGCTCCAATGTCTGAAACGCTCATCTACACGTGTTTCGAGGTGTTTCAGCCCGAGGTGTTTCTCAACCACTACGGAAGCACCGAAATTCACACTTTCACGACCTGCTCGTATTTGCGTGAGAAGCCAGGGTGTGCGGGCAGGCCTGGGATCAATCAGCTTGTTCGCGTCGTCACGCTTCGCCCTGAAGCCTCCCCGGATGACGAGGTTGAGCCGGGCGATGTCGGACAGGTGATCGCGTACATGGCATCTCCGGAAGCATTTAAGGGCTACTGGAATCGGCCGGATTTAACCCGTCAGGCTATTCGCGATGGATGGTACTACACAGGAGATCTCGGCATGCGCGATCCCGACGGCGACCTCTATATCGTCGGCCGGACCGACGACGTTGTGGTTTCGGGCCTGGATCGCGTGTGGCCTGGAAAAGTTGAACACGTGTTGGAACATCATCCGGATGTGCAGGAAGTCGCGGTGGTTGGGCAACGGGACGACCAACTGGGCCACATCGTGACGGCGTTCGTCGTCTCGCGCCGCAAAGAAGTCACTCCCTTTGAATTGGACCGATTTTGTCAAAAAGACGGTCGCCTGTCGGAATTTGAGCGACCGCGGAAATACGTCTTTGTCGACAGCCTTCCGAGGGACGGGTCCGGCAAAGTAGTCCGGCGTGCTCTTGTCGAATGGAGCGACTGACCTTGAAAAGCGATTCGAGGAGGGATGCGCGATGTGTGACGTGCTGATTGTTGACGAAGATTTGGCGGCACGCCAGCATGTGCGGGGGCTTTTGTCTTCGGGTGAATATCAGTATCTTCGCGTCACCGAAGCCGACAGTACCGCACGCGCCCTCCCGATCGTGCGGCAGCATCACCCTTTTTTGGTTCTGTATGATCCGGCTGTGACTGATGCGAGCGGTCTCGACTTTGGCCGCAAAATCAAAGAGCACGATCCACTGATTCACGTAGTGGTCCATAGTCAGTTGAAAATGTTCGAACTGGTGTGCCAAGCTATCAACCACGGCTTCGACGGCTATCTCCTCAAGCCCGTCATTCGCGAGGATCTGTATCACATTTTCGGGCGGCTGATTCAGAACGATCTGCGCCACTCACTTCACCAAGGTGCCAAGCGCGCTCTGGTGGCGCGGCAGGAATCGCCGGCCGATCTCGGTAACCCTATTGAAAGCGCCATTGCCTACATTGAGGAACACTTCCATGAGCCCATTTCCCTTCAGGAGGTGGCGGAACGCGTCTACCTCAGCCCTTCCTATTTCAGCCGTCTCTTCAAGTCTGAAGTTGGCACGACATTTATCGATTATCTGACCCAGTATCGAATTCAAAAATCCAAGATGTTACTCCGCGTGACATCGTTGCCTATCGAGATCATCGCGAATAACACGGGATTTTCAAATTCCAGTTATTTCTCAACCACTTTCAAGCGGATCGTGGGCCGAACACCGAGTGAGTACCGTGCCATGATGAGTGCGCTCAAGGAGCGTTCCGACGCGGAACCTGCTCAAGAAAACAAAACTGAGCGCGAATGAATCCCGAAAGGTGCGGTGCAGGCCGACGATACAATGAAGGTGAAGTCTGAAAGCGTTTCCTCGGGGTGAAAGCATCGAGGCAGAGGAGAGCGAGCGGCATGGAGGACATTCGTAAGAAATATGAGAACCTGCTGGCTGCAATTCGCGAGATGGGCCGCGTGGTGGTGGCCTTCTCCGGCGGAGTCGACAGCACGTTTCTCCTGAAGGCGGCGCTTGACGCGCTCGGCCGCGACCATGTGCTCGCAGTCACGGCGGACTCTGAGACGTATCCCGCGCGCGAACGAAATGAGGCGATTCAGGTTGCCCAGAAATTAGGAGCGCCGCACGAAATCATGGAGACGAGTGAACTTAACATTCCTGGATATGTTGAGAATCCTTCAAATAGTTGCTTTTTTTGTAAGAAAAACCTTTTCGATCACCTCTGGGCTCTCGCGTCCAAGCGAGGATTCCCTCATGTTGTGTTCGGGGCCATTGCGGACGACTTGGGCGATTATCGTCCAGGGCTTCAGGCTGCAAAGAAACTCGGGGTGAGGGCCCCGTTGCTGGAGTGTGGATTGACCAAACGGGAGATCCGTCAGCTGTCGTACGAGATGGGCTTGCCGACATGGGATAAACCCTCGTTTGCGTGCCTGTCGTCGAGGATCCCGTATGGCGAGAGGATCACGCGCGAGAAACTTCAGAAAATCGATCAAGCGGAGTCGTTCCTTCGCGATCTCGGGTTTCGCCAGGTGCGCGCTCGCCAACACGGTGAGTCTATGGTGCGTATCGAGGTGCCGCCGGAAGACATCCCCGGATTGGTTGGAGTGAGAGAATTGGTGCTGGCCAAGTTGAAGGAGATTGGTTATTCGTATGTGAGTGTTGATTTAGAAGGCTATCGAACTGGCAGTGGAAATGAAGTGTTGGGAACTCGGCTTTATAAGTCAACATCACAGGTGGGATAAGGGAAGTCATGTCATCGACCAGGGAAATTTTAGAGCGCGTGCAAGCGGGACTGCTGTCTGCGGAAGATGCGTTGAATCAGTTGCGTGGAAGTGCGGTTGAAGACCTTGGTTATGCTCGCATAGATCACGATCGCGTTCGCCGACGCGGGTTTGCGGAAGTCGTGTATTGCGAAGGTAAGACACCGGAGCAGTCCGCCGAGATCCTAGCTCGCCTAGCGGCACGCGGGGAGTCAAATGTGCTCGGAACACGGGCCGACGTAGAGACGTTTGAGCTCGTGAGGCACATGGTGCCAGACGCCGAATACCATCCCGTGCCTAGAGCTATTGTGGTGCGGCGAGGTTCGGAACGGCAGATTGGATCGGTGATGGTGTTGGCAGCTGGAACGTCGGACCTTCGAGTTGCCGAGGAAGCCGCGCTCACAGCGAGCGTCATGGGAAGCCGCGTAGAACGCGTGTACGATGTCGGCGTGGCAGGTCTTCATCGCTTGCTCCGCGAGATCCACCGCATTCGCCAGGCGAGGGTCGTGATCGTCGTGGCGGGGATGGAAGGAGCCCTGATGAGTGTCGTTGCTGGTTTGATCGACAAACCAGTCATTGGCGTGCCGACAAGTGTGGGCTATGGTGCGCAGTTGCAAGGGCTCACACCCATGCTGAGCATGTTGACCTCGTGCGTACCAGGGTCCTCGGTTGTCAACATCGATAACGGCTTTGGCGCGGGTTACTTGGCACACATGATTAACGAGCTTGGGGAGGGCGTCCATGGGCATCGCGAAGATTGATTGTTTTGCAGGGGCAAGCGGTGACATGTTCCTTGGCGCCTGGTTGGATTTGGGCATCTCAGAAGATGTGTGGTTGAAAGGTGTCCGCCCGCTGATGTCGGGCGAGGGCGAAATTGAAATCGTCCGCACCATCAAACAGGAAATATCAGCCATGAGGGTCTTGGTTCGGCACGAGGAGGGGCATGTGCATCGGCATCTCGCAGACGTCGAGTCAATTATTGATGGGACAGATCTTCCAGGTGTGGTCAGGCAAAAGTCGAAAGAGGCATTCTTCCAACTCGCCGTCGCTGAGGCTTCCATTCATGGCACGTCGCCTGAATCCATCCACTTCCATGAGGTCGGGGCGATCGATGCTATCGTGGACATCGTTGGGACGATGTGGGCATGGCATTTGGCGGGGGAACCGGACTGTTACGTTTCGCCCATCGAAGTTGGAGGCGGGAGCGCGTTATGCGCACACGGTCGAGTTCCCGTTCCGGCTCCGGCCGCGCTGGCTTTGTTAAAAGGAATGCCCATTTATTCCTCCGGGCTGTGGGGAGAAACCACGACACCGACGGGCGCTGCTATCATCCGGGTGCTCGCCAAACCGATGCCTTTGAGGTCCATGCGGGTGGAGTCCATTGGCTATGGTGCTGGGACGAAAGATCTCCCGGTTGCGAATGTGCTTCGCATTTCGCTTGGAGAGTGGGCAGATGTTGGGCCGAGCGATACGCACGCTCTCCGCCTCCCAAGAGCACACGGAGGCCACGTACACCACCACGACCATGATTGGCATGAGCATAGCGAGAATCGTTCTGAGCATTATCCCCTGCACGTGGAGGAGGGTTTGGTGACATGAGGCTGGTAAACACAATTGCGAAAATTATAGATGACAAGTGCACCGGTTGCAAGATTTGTGCACAGGTGTGTCCGACGCTCGCAATTCGCATGGAGCCGTTGAACGGGCACCCATACAAAAAGCTTGCTGTCCTTGACGCCGAGTACTGCACCGGCTGCACGGCGTGCGAGCAACGCTGCCCGTTTGATGCCATTCAGATGGAGTATTTGGACGAACCGTACACGATCGGTGTGGATGTGGACGAGGTGGACCCAGATGCGGTCCATGAATTGTGTGCGAAGGCTCGATTTCATCCCGAGCAGGTAGTGTGCTATTGCACAGGCACGAGAGCGGAGGAGGTGGCCGCCGCGATTCTCAAGGGGGCTAAGACGCCGGACGACATTTCTCGCGCGACTGGGCTGCGAACGGGCTGTACTGTGGAATGTCTCCAGCCCGCTATGCGGCTCCTGCGGGCTGCTGGAATTGAACCTAGCCCGCAGAAAGGATTTTACCAATGGTACGGATCCACGCCGACCATTTGGGATATCCCAGACGAGGTAAAGGCGAAGTACGCATCTCGAGGCTTTTATTTCGATGACGATATCGAATTTTTGCAGAGTATTCAAAAGAAAATGACTGAACCAAAACAGGAGGAGGAGATCAAATGACCTACGTACGCCCTCCCATTCGTCCTTTACCCCCGCGGCCCTCTCGTTACGGTGTTGACCCGAAGTTCGTCACGAGAAGGATGGCTGACCTCCCGAACATGACATCCGTCTTATTGGAGGATCTATTTCCAGATAGCCCAAAGGTGCTGTATCCGGGCGAAGAGGGCATTCAAGCCATCCGCCGGGCGACCGAGTCGGCGATGGAACACATGGACCTGTCGATGATCCAACCTGGTGACACCGTGAACGTGCTCGCGTCTCACCACGGATTCACATTGCTGGGTGGAGAGCCATACGCAGAAATGCTCCGTACGGTGTACGACGTTGTAAAATCGCGCACGGGAGCCAAGGAGGTTCGTTTGCGTGCGGGTGTAGGACTTCGATTCAGGGAGACGGAAGAGTACATTCAAAGATTTGAACTGAAGAAATACTTCGATCGAGCCCTAGGCATGGCTCCAATTGATGAGGGGATTGCTATAGAGACAGAGATTGGGACGTTATACGGATTGAAGCGCGCTTACGACGCTGACTGGATCATCCATGTCCACAACAGCGACGTGCGGGAAGTCCACTTTCACCGACAGGTTGACCGCGCCGTGAAGCCGTTCGGAATGTCGTACGCGCGCATAGAAACCCGTTCCACCTATCATCAAAATCTTGGGCCTCGGGCTGCCAATTTTACCGCGCGCGCCATCTTCGAATCTGAGTTTGTGCAGAGCAAGTTCGTTGGTGCAGTGTTTATGAACATGGCGCCAGGTGGTGTCGTGAGCATTGAAGCGGACAACGATCTGTATCGGATCAACGACACAGTAATGTATGATGGTCTGCGATACTACGGAAAAGTATTCCATTTGCTCGGCATGATCGACGAATGTATCGTCGGCCTCGATTTTCCTTGCCCGGTTCCATATGTCTTCTCGGCAGGTGTAATCTATTGCAATTTCGTCGGGGCAAACGTAGATCTCTTTGATCTGAGTGTCAAGCTGCCCCCGTACACTTGGTACACCGAAGCGCTGTACGGAAAGGACGGCAGGCCGCTCGTGCCAGATGTGCCGCCAGTCAACCCTGCCATCAAAATGGTGGTGCACAACTACGCGTGGATCGGATATCCAAGCGCGTTTTTTGCAGAACATCTCCCCACCATCGTTGTGGGCACGAAACAGGCGGAGATTTTCGAGCATGACCCGCAGAACTTGGAGTACATGAAGTACGCGCTCATCGCGTCCAATCTCGACGAGGCGATGGCGTTCGCGTACCGCACGACGGGAACCGATAAGGTGATAGCCTTTGATGGAGCTGTGGGCGGCATCAATGTCAGCGTATCTCTGGCCGAGGACTTATGCCGATTGGCGCCGAAGGCGAGCCGCGAAGTCGATACCATCCTGCTTCCGAAATGGCTCAAACAGCGCGGGTTGTCGGCGCTGGCTCAGGAGGCGTGACGCGTGGCGGAAACGTTCGACATCCGCGATCCGCTCTTTCTTCCAATAAGCGATAGGGTTTTTGGCGCGAGGGTCACGGCCACGGGACCGGGGCTCGTGGCAGGCATCGGGGAAGCGCTCGCATCGGCCAACGCTATAGGGGTCGCAATATCAGCGGAAGTACAAGATGGGGACTGGGTCACTTCGGGAGATATCCTCCTGTCCCTTCAGGGTGGGGCAAAAGCGATAGCCCTGGCCGAGGATCGTATCTTGGGGCCCATCATGATGGCGTCCGGTTGGGCGACGCGGGCTGCGGAACTCCGGCACTTAGCTCCGAACATGCGGCTTGTGTGCGGAGGTTGGAAGAAAGTCCCTAACGAGGTCAAACCGCTGCTTCACAAGGCGCTGGTGTCCGCGGGTGTCGCATTGCGGATGGTCGATGAGCCGTTTGTCTATCTTGACAAAAACTATCTACGAATGTTTGGCGGGATTCGCGAGGCACTCACCGCTGCTTCGATTTTTCCTGATCGGGTGAAGGTCGTGCAGCTCCGGGGCGAATGGGGCGACATCGGTGCGGAGACGAAAGAAGCGCTGGAGCACGGCGCGGATATCCTCATGGTCGATACAGGGTCGCTTGCTCACCTCGACGTCGTCTGTCGAATTGTTCGATCACGCCCAGAGGCGCGAGCGCGTGTCGCTTTTGCCGGGGGTGTGACGCCCGCAACCTTGATGGTTCTGGCGTCCAGATTTGAGGTGTATGCAGTGGACATTGGTGGCGCGATTTTGGATGCTCCGCTTCTCGATCTGCGCCTTGATGTGGAGAGACGACATCCAGCCGGGAGCTGATGCCATATGGAATATAATTTGCTCCGCAAAACGGAAATCCGCGTACAAGGCATTCGCTTAATGGACTGTCATCTCGGAGATCTTGCCCGAACCGTGGCTTCGTGCCTGCAGTTGCCAGAGGAACGGGTAATCGTCATCGACGTGCGAGAAGATGAGGTGGCGCTTGATGTCCTGCTTCACGAGCTTCCTGCCGAAGCAGTGGTGGGCCGGGAATCGCAACTACTGTCCGCACTCGGAGCTGTGAAAGGCGTGACGCTGGCGCGGGATGCGCGGGTTAGCGCGGACGGTGTTCTGGGGCTCATCGCCCTTCCGCAAGAAATGAGAAGCGAGCTACTCGAGAAGTCGGGGCGAATGGGGCAAGACATCACACAGCGCGTGAGGCAGAGAGTCATCCTGTTCCCAACGGGGTCCGAAGTGATGAAGGGGATGATCGAAGACACCAACACACCCTATCTTGCCGACGAGCTCGAACGCATGGGGTATCGCGTAAAGCGGGGCCCCATTCTTCCTGACGATGTCGACGCGGTCATTGGGGCGTTCAACCGTGCCATTGAGGAAGGGTATGGGCTTGTAATGACCACAGGGGGCGTCGGGGCTGAAGCCAAGGATGTGAATGTCGAGGCGATGGAGGCGGTCTGTGACCAAGTGGCTGCACCTTACGTTGTGCGCTTCGAACGGCCCAGTCATCGCCATCAGAAGCCTGGCATTCGCGTTGGCTGCGGCCGGATCGGGATCACCACGATTGTGAACCTTCCGGGTCCTCACGACGAAGTGGTGAGCTGTTTTGAGGCGATTCGCACACTGCTCGACGCATCTCCACCGATGATCGCTGCAGCGATGGCCCATACGCTGAGAGACAAGTGGGGGCACCCTGATGGACATCTGAAAGAGCACGGACATGACGCGGCGCCGAGCGGTTGAGGAGGACGCGGGCGTGGATAAGCTTTCGTTAGTGGTGGACGGCTATCGAGGCGCAAGCTCAGCAGCGCTGTGCGCTTGTCTCTATGGCGAGCACGATTCGTGGATTGCGAGTGACGCGGCGAGCACTGCATTGGGTGCGCGCGTAAGCCTGGGTATGCGTGGCGTGCCGAAGTCCGAGTCGATGCTGGCGCGGGGGTGGAGAGGCGAAATACCCGAGTGGGTTCGCGCCGGCGACATCGTAACCAGGCTTTCCGCGGCCGGCGATGAGATTCGCCAAGCGGCAGGCATTCTGTCAAAGACGTTTCAACATCTGGATATTTCAAGCGATGACCAGGTGCACGGTTGGAGCGCTGCTTGGCTCGTAGCTTGCGCTGCTTGGTTCGCCTTGCGCGCGGACACCGCGGTGTACTGCGTACGCCTGGTTGGCTCCCCGGAGTGGAACCGATGGGTCGACAGCGAGGACGGACCCATGTTCAAGCCGGGAGGATTGTTCGCCGGTGTACCCATTGTGCTTCGCCCAAACGTGCCAGTCAAACGTGACCTTGTGGCCCTTTTGAAGTCCGTGGCATCGTTTGATCCGCCTGCCCTCACGTATTCCGACATCAGACTCGGCGAGGATGCGTTGGGTCTCCAAATGGCGACGTACATCGGGACATCTGTGGGGGAGCTTTCACCCGACGCCTCGTGCCGCTTGATGGCCGGGGGAATCAATCAACCTTCTCATTACGTGGTGCAGACCAACATCGACGACATGAACCCCGAATGGATGACGCACCTCATTCCTCGCCTACTGGACGTGGGTGCCGATGATGCATATTTGACACCTGTGCACATGAAGAAGGGACGCGTCGGATTCTTGCTCACGGTGTTGTGCGCGAAGGAGCAATTGCCTGAGGTAGAGCGGGTGATCTTCCGTGAGACCACCTCGATTGGCCTTAGGTATCACGAGGTGCAGAAGCGTGCACTCACTCGTGAATTCGTCAATGTGAAGACTCCATACGGACTCGTTCGGGTCAAGGTGGCGTACGACAACGGCGTGATCGTCAACCGAGCACCGGAATATGAAGAGGCGCGCCGGGCGGCGGAGGAGAACGGGGTTTCGGTGAAAGAGGTTTACGAAGCGGTGTATCGGACGCTCGACGGATCGACGCCATAAAGCTGGGGGCGTGGGTGTGGAAACGATGTCCACTGTCATCTCACTGGTGCCTATCTTGACGAGCGTTCTTCTGCTCCTGGCATTGCGGATGCCAAGCCACATGGTTTCCGTCGCTGTTTGGGCTCTAGTCGGGGCACTGTGCATGTTGCCGACGCCGTTTCATATGGTCTGGAGCCAGTGTGCGGATGCCATGTCATATGCTTTCATATCCGCGCTGCCCATTGTGACCGTACTTGCGTTCGGAGCACTGCTTTATCAGGTGCTTTCCTGCACGGGCGCAATTGATGTTTTAGCGCGAAGAGTATCCTCATCGTTTACAGACAAGGTGTTGAGCGCTCTCTTCATCTCAGGAGCGCTTGGCACGGGGTTCGAATGGGCGAGCGGCTTTGGCTTAGGAATCGTGATGGTAGCTCCTCTTTATCGACGCCTTGGGTGGTCGTCTGCGCAAATCGTGCAGCTTTCTCTACTCACGCAATTTTGGATTCCGTGGGGCGCCTATGGGGCAAGCTCCATGGCCACGAGCGAGCTCACCGGCCTTCCTTTGGGCGTGCTCGCAAGCGATAGTGCGCTTGTGTCATGGCCACTTGCGTTCCTGTACTTGTGTCTCATCGCCGTGATCGCGAGTGGATGGAAGGGCATTCGGGGGCGTAGGACGATTGTCTTGTTGAGTGCCGCGGTCATGGGAACCGTTACATGGGTGGTGAGTCGATGGATCGAGCCGTCCATTGCTGGCGGATGTGCAGCGGTTTGCCTGGGAGCGATGCTCTGGTGCTTTACGCGAGCGTATCCGTCGGATAAAAGGAACAAGGATGAGGCCTGTGAACCGGAATTGAGCATGTGGCGCGTCGTCTTGCCCTACGCGTTCGTGGTGTTTTATCTCGCTACCGTGGACGGCATTCCGGGCTTGCATCAGCGCTTGGCGAAGTGGATGACATGGTCCATGCGGAATCATGGCGTACACGTATCGTTTTTCCTGAACCCCGGACTTGCGTTGTTTCTGGCTTGCCTTTTGGCTGTTGCACTTCTGGGGCGTGGCGGTCATCGATGGAGTCTGTGCGTCCAGTCCGTGCGCAACACGTATCGTCAGATATGGAGACCCATTTTGGCCACCGTCGCATTCATGGCAACTTCATCCTGGATGGCCGATAGCGGCATGTTCCACGTGCTCGGATCCGACCTTGCACGACTAGGCGCCGTCGCGGTGCTGTTGACATCTCCTCTTCTGGCTGCTCTTGGAGGATTTATGGTTGGTACGAGCACCGCTTCGAACGCCATGTTGGCACCGCTCCAGGTTCAGATGGCACATGGGAGTCATCTACCAATCACGATGCTCGCCGTCGGGCAGAATGTAGCATCGGCTCAGACGGCATACATCGCCCCATCGCGCATTGCGTTTGCAACGAGTTTCGTGAACGAGCAGGGGAAAGAAGAGCAGTATTTGCGACGCCTCGTGCCTTGGAGCCTGTTGGCTGTTGGTTGGGTGGCCTTCGCTGAGTTCTTGGTCTGGGCGTCGCATGTGTGACTTGTGGCAAAAGGACGAAGATGTTGGCAGATGCGATGTGAAAATGCGACCAGCCTCGCGGAATTACAGTGGGGATAGCGGCAGGATACGACGAAAGGAAGGATGCGCAGGATGAAAAAATTGGCGGCGGCCATTGTGGGGTCGGGCAACATCGGGACAGATCTCGA
>NZ_BCSG01000054.1 GCF_001570745.1 Alicyclobacillus mali NBRC 102425 | reverse complement strand
TCATTTTAAGAAACGGGGATGGTACAGTGAAGTCTACAGGTATTGTCCGCAAGGTGGACGAACTCGGTCGCGTCGTCATTCCCATCGAGTTGCGCCGCACGCTCGGCATCGGCGAGAAGGATGCGCTCGAAATCTACGTCGATGGAGATCGCATCATTCTCAAGAAGTACGAGCCGGCCTGCATCTTCTGCGGTCAGGCGGACGAGATCATCCACTTCAAGGGCAAGAACATCTGCCCGTCCTGCATCGCCGAGATGCAGCACGCGTAAATCGTCGATAAGGTGAGGCCGCAGCGGCAAAGAGATTTGCGCTGCGGCTTGTTTCGTTTCTCGGCGGCTCATCCGCCGAGCGTGCGGTTGTACAGCTCCCGCCGCTTGACGCCATGCGCTTCGCTCGCCCGCTTGACCGCTTCCTTGTGTGAGTGGCCTTCTTCCATCAGCCGTTCCACTTCGCGCACCGCTTCCGCTAAGCGCGCCTCCTCGCTCTCATGCGCGCCAGCGTCGTCCTGCGCGCCGCGGTTGTCGATCACGACCACGTACTCTCCGCGCGCCCCCTCCGCCGCCAACCGGCGCTCGAGCTCCTGAAGCGTGCCGCGCCAGAACGACTCGTGCAACTTCGTGATTTCCTTCGCCAGCACCGCCGGCCGATCCCCGAGTTCCTCGACGAGCCAGTGAAGCAGGTTCGCCACGCGGTGCGGCGCCTCGTACATCACGAGGGTGGCCGGAAGCTGGCGATACGGCGCCAGAAAGCGCGCGAACTCCGAGCGCGATCGCGGGGGAAAGCCAAGGTACACAAACGGCGTGGCGGGCAGCCCGCTCGCCATCAGCGCGGCCAGGAAGGCGCTCGGGCCGGGCACCGGCACAATGGGCACGCCGGCCTCGAGTGCGGCGGCGACGGCCGAATCGCCAGGATCCGAGATGAGCGGCGTGCCTGCGTCGCTGACGAGCGCCACGCGCCGCCCCTCTCGCAGCCGCTCTCCCAGCCACTCGGCCCGCGCCCCCTCATTGTGTTCGTGAAAGCTCACAAGCCTGTCGCCACCCGGGATCTCGTAGCGGCTGAGGAGCTTCCGGGTCTGCCGCGTGTCCTCGCACAGGATGATGTCCACCTCGCGGAGCACGTCCAACAGCCGCAGCGAGACGTCGCGCAAGTTGCCGATGGGCGTGCTGCAGACGTACAGACATCCGCCCTCGGGTTTCACCTGTTCTCCCAACGCCTTTTCTCCTCCATGCTGCATCCTGCGAAAAAAGCCCGCTCGATCGCGCCCGCAGGCGCGCCGAACGGGCCCTTGCCGTCAAGCGCGTTCGATGAACGCCAGACAAAACAGACATTCCCCGTCTGTGCGCAGGCTCCCATATTTGACGTTGCAGATGTGAAATCCTTCTCGATAAATGCGGCGCAGGTTCTCCTGCGCCGAGCCCGACTCCGCAAGGCCCTTTCCCATCGTCAGCGCCTGATAATGTTCGTTTTCTCGCCGCAGTCGCTGATTCTCCTCGATGAGCTCCTGAATCTGGTGTTTGAGCGATCCGAGCTCTTCGTACAGCTCGCCGATGCGCGCCTCCAAATTCGCAACCTGCACAAACAGCGATTGTTTGTCCATGTCTGGACACCAACCTCTTTACGCCATCGCGTCCTGGTCGTGGTATGCGTCGTTCTCGAACTTCAAGCAACACATCAGGCGGCCGCACAGGCCCGAGATTTTGGACGGATTGAGCGACAGGCTCTGATCCTTCGCCATCCGGATGGAGACGGGATCGAACTCGCCCATCCAGGTGGAACAACACAACAGGCGCCCGCACGGGCCAATTCCGCCGAGGATCTTCGCCTCGTCCCGCACGCCAATCTGCCGGAGCTCGATCCGCACGCGGAACACGCTGGCCAAATCTTTCACCAGTTCGCGAAAATCCACGCGCCCGTCGGCGGTGAAGTAGAAGATGAGCTTGTTCCGGTCGAACGTGTACTCCGCGTCCACGAGCTTCATCTCCAGGCCGTGCTTCGCCACCTTCTCGCGAAACACCCCCATCGCCTGCTTGGCGCGCCGGCGATTCTCCTCCACCACCGCCCGGTCCGCGTCCGTGGCGATCCGCATGACCTCTTTAAGGGGCAGGACGACGTCATCCTCCGCCACCTGTTTCGGCCCCACCACCACGCGCCCGCACTCAATTCCGCGCGTGGTCTCGACGATCACGTCCGCGCCTTTTTCTATCGGAAGATCGCCGGGATCGAAATAATAAATCTTCCCGGCCGGTTTGAAGCGCACGCCGACTATCGTCACCATGAGGTTGTAACCTCCCGCAAACGGACGCACATCTGCTCAAGGTTGAGCAGCCAAGCGACGTGCGACTGAAGGCGCAATCTCGCCTCCATCACCGCCTGAACACACGCCGCATACTGCTCCACCTCGAGAATGGGAGCAATGCGCCTCACGGCCTCTTCCCACGCCCCAAAGCGCTCCGCTTGGCCGCCCGCGCGCACTCGCATGAGCTCGCGGAGCCACTCGGCGAGGAGCAGAAGGCCGTCTTCCGCGGGGACATCCTTTGCAATCGACTGCCAAGACGCGGCCAGCTCCCATGGCGTTGCGCCACCGCTCTGCCACGTCTGCGTCCATTCTATCACCCGCTCCATGAGCCCGGCAAACGAAGGATCTTCCGCGCTTGTGGCGCGCGTCACCACGGCGATGGACGTCGGGTCCGTGGATAGAAAAGGAGGCGAGGCGGAAAGGAGACAGGTGAACGAGCGGGATCGGAGCGTGGAAAGCACTTTCTGACGGCTCTGCGCGGTCAAAATCGCGTACGTCTCCGGCGCGGGCTCCTCGAGGGTCTTGAGCATGCGGTTGGCCGCGACGGGGGTCATCTCGTCGGCGCCGCGGAGCACGTACACCTTGCGCGTCCCATGGCCTTTCGTCGCAAGCCACGCCTGCAGCGCCTCCACGTCGCCCGCCTTGAGCCCTTCGTCTCCCGACGCCCAGAAGTCCGGGTGCGATCCGGCCGAAAACTGCGCACAACTTCGGCATCGCCCGCACGGCGCATCCGCTCGCGGCGCCTCGCAGAGCAGCGCTTGGGCGAGCCACCTCGACGCCCTCTCGACCTGGCTCGACTCGCCCACCAACAGCACCGCGTGCCAGAGTTCGCCCGCACGGAGCCTTTTCAGGAGGGCATCCGGCAGCCCAACCGCCTCATCCAGGCGGCCATTCGCTTTAGACGCTTCCAAGCCGTCGACCGCCTTTCCAAACTTTAGAACTGCTCGAACCGCTCGATGTCGAGCACGAATACCGTCGCGCCACCCACCTGCACGTTCACCGGATAGGGAATGTACGACTCCATACTCGCCCCCATCGGCGACATCGGGGCCACCACCTGCTCGCGCGCCTTGCAGGACCGCTGGATGATCTGCATCACGCGGTCCACCAGATGGTCTTCCACGCCGATGAGAAACGTCGTGTTGCCCGCGTGCAAAAAGCCGCCTGTCGACGCCAGCTTCGTCGCGCGGATATCCTCCTTGACGAGGTTCTGCGCCAGCTTGTTGCTGTCTTTATCCTGAACCACGGCGATCACGAGCTTCATGTGGGCTCACCCACCTCTACAAGTGTTGTTGGATGAGATTCCATACCAGCGCCCGGATCTCCTGCTCGATGTCCTCGGGCGATCTCGCCGCGTCGATCCGCTTGCGCACCTCCGGCGCCGCGCGCCACAGACGCTCGAACGCGTCCATGACGCGCTCGAAAAACGCCTCACCCCGCCGCTCAATTCGGTCGAGTCCACCACCCTCCGCGCGCGTCCGAAGACGCGATCGCGCGCTGGACCAGTCGAGATCGAACCAGAGCGTCAAGTCGGGGCGCAGGCCGCCGAGGGCGTACTCGTTCAGCGCCTCGACCCACGCCTCGCCCAGGCCAAGTCCCGCGCCCTGATAGGCGATGGAGGCGTCCACGAACCTGTCGCAAAGGACAATTTCGCCCCGCGCCAGGGCGGGCCTGATAAGCTCCTCCACGTGCTGCGCCCGCGACGCGGCGTAGAGGAGCGCTTCGGTGCGCGGCTCCATCTCCTGATGGCGCGGATCGAGCAGAATGGCGCGGACAGCGTCGCCAATGCGCGTACCACCCGGCTCCCGGGTCACCACCACGGGAAGTCCTTGCGCCTCAAGCCAGGATGCGAGCCGGAGAAGTTGCGTGGTCTTGCCCGCGCCGTCGATGCCTTCAAACGTGATGAGGAGCCCCTTATGCATCGCACACCTCGATTGTCCCGTCTGCGCCCATCCCGACGACGTCGTGACCATCCTGCCACAGGCGGGCGAGAAGCTCTGCCTGATGTTCGGAGATGACTTGTCCTGGCCAGATGGCGGGTACGCCCGGTGGGTAGGGCGAGATGGGCCGCTTGGCGATGCGCCCCACGGCCTCGATCAGCGGCACGCGCCGCCCGGGCACCCGGTCGATATCGCTGGGCCGAACCGCCATTTCCGCAGGCGCCTCGTACAGGCGAGCGCCGAGCCAGCCATTTTCGCGCTCCATCTCGCCCACCTCTTCACGCCATGCCCGATACGCCTCGAAGAAGCGTGCCACGTCTCGATCCGTCTGCCCAAAGCCGAACACGGCCAGCGCGCCCGAGGCGTCCCATGATTCGAGGAACATGCCCTCAGCTTCCAGCCGCGCCGCCAGTTGAGCGCTCCGCGCCTTGGATGCCGTCGGAATCCAGAGCCGCATCGGATCGGCGTCGGGTTCAAAGACGCGGTACGCCTGCAGCCGGTCCAGCGTCTCCCGGACCAGGTCTCGGCCGGATCGCAGAAAAGCCTGGGCGGCATCGAGAGCGGCCAGGAGCAGGTAGGACGGACTGGTGGTGTGGAGAAACAGGAGCGCCTCGTGAACCGCGTCCGCGAGCTCCGGGCGCGAAACGTGCACCCACGCCGCCTGCGTCAGGCAGGGCAGCGTCTTGTGCGGGCTCTGGATGACCACGTCCGCTCCCTGCGCCACGCTGTGAGGAGGCAGGCGCCCATCAAGCCCGAAATGCGCCCCGTGCGCCTCGTCCACAAGAAGGAGCGCCCCGTGGCGATGCGCCACTTCGGCAAGGCCGGGCACGTCCGCCACAAAGCCTGGATAGGTGGGACTTGTCACGAACACCGCCCGCACGTCTGCACACCGGCGGAGCACCGACTCGAGCAAAGCGGGCGAGGGCGGATCGAACGCCTGACGCGCCGCATTCCACGGACTCGGCACAAAGACGGGCGCAGCGTCGGCGTACACGAGCCCCCGCCAGACGCTCATGTGGCAAGGGCCGAGCAGGATGACCCGGCCCCCAGGCGCGGAGCACGCGCCCTTGAGCGCAGCCATGACACATGCCGTGGCGCCGTTCACGGAGTAATACGTTCGATATGCGCCGTAGTGACGCGCGCAAAGGTCCTCGGATGCGGCGATGCAGTCGCTTGCGCTGTGGAAGTTGTCGAGCCCCGGCAGCTCCGTCAGGTCGAGCTTCATAGCCTGCCCCAGCCACGCGGACAGAGGCTGAGGCAGGTACCTGCCGTGATGTCCCGGCACGTGAAAGGAGGCTCGCTCTCGCGCCGCGTGATGCATCAGGCGATCCAGGATGGGCGTCTCAACGGCACCCCGTTCGCTCATGATTGTCACTCGCCTGAACCTCCGCGGCGAAACAGGTCGGCTCTCCTGCGAACCTCGTGCCGAACAAGCCAACCGAGTGCCATCGCGCTGACGAGGGTATACAACACGCCGAAGAGCGGCCACATCAATTTGTTCAACCCGTTTCAACGCTCCTTTTCGTGCCCATGCATGAAGGATGTTGACTTCATTGTACCACGGCTCCCCGGCCGACCGCGAAACGCTCCAGACTTCGAGACGCCGGGCGCACGACGAGAAGGGCGCACCGCTATGGCGATGCGCCCTCGCCTCCCCAGAGGCAAAAACTCACGTCTACAGCGACAAAGCCGAGAGCCAAATCAGCTTCATCCGCTCCACATAGCGGCGGTAGGCCTCGTCCTCGACATCCGTCTGAACGATCTCGCGCTCACACGCGTGACAGATGAGTTGCCCGCACACTCGCATGCCCTCTTGTCCAGTGCGGCCGCAGATCATGCAACTGTCCGACGGACAAGCCGCGCCCCAAAGTTCTTCAAGATATGCCATCTCTCTCATCGCACCATCACCTTCTCAGAGAGGCCATGTTGTCGCCCGGCACATGTCCATTCTTGCACGAAATACGCCTTCGCATACGCCATGGCTGTTCCACGCGTTTGACACGGGTCACTCCCAACGTATGTCGCGCGACTCGCGCGGTGTCGAGGACCATGCAGATCGGGCTTCCGGTGTAGGTCCGTGCTATAATCTCTTCGAAATGGAGGTGGAGAGGTGAACTCGCCCGCATCGGGTACGGCCAAGCTGGCTCGCGGAACCTCTCTCTATGTGATCTGCGTGGCCCTGGCAAAAGTGTTGGGGCTGGTCTGGGTCATTCCCGTGACCGCAATCATCGGACCGACAGGCAACGGCATCTACGGAAATGCATATGCCGTTTACAATATCCTTCAGCAACTCGCGACGGCGGGCTTCCCGCTCGCCATGGGGAAGCTCATCGCTGAACGCAGAGCGCGCGGAGAACGCGCGGTTGTGGAACACATATACCGGGTGACCATGCGCTCCCTCACGATCTTCAGCGTCTGCGCTTTCGCCATCATGTGGCTTGGAGCGCCGGCGTTTGCTCACATGGTATCGCTCAAAGACAGCGCGGCATCCGTCGAACAGAACGTGCCAAGTTTACGAGCTGTTTCCCTCATGTTGATTGTCATCCCCGCGATGAGCGGGCTGCGAGGCTATCTGCAGGGCTTTCAGCGCCTCGAAGGGCCTGCGTATTCGCAGACCTTTGAGCAGTTGTTCCGCGTCATCGCCATGGTTGTGGGTGCTTATCTCGTGGTGGACGTGTGGCACCGCAACCGCGCGGTATACGGCGCTGCTGCGGCGACCTTCGGAGGATTTGTGGGCGGTCTCGCGGGTCTCGTTTTGCTCGTGGCTTTCGCCATTCCAATTCGCAGGCAGGAACGCCCGCTGGGCTACGACGAGAGCCCGTTTCGAAGCGGACAGATTTTGCGCATGGTGTATCGCATCGCGCTGCCCGTCAGCCTGGGAGGGCTGGTCGTTCCCATTGCCAACCTGGTGGATTCGTGGACAGTGACGAATCTTCTCCAGGCGAGCGGCGAGAGCTATGCCCAAGCCGTCGCCAACTACGGCATCCTGACACGCCAAGCGATGTACCTCGTCATGTTGCCGATGTCATTCGCATACGCCATCGGCGTATCGGTGTTGCCGAGCGTCTCGGCGGCCAAGGAGAAGCGAAGCCAGGCGGACCTGCAGATGAATATCACGTTCACCCTGCGAACGATGTTCCTCATGAGCTTTCCCACGTCGGCCGCCCTTCTCGTCCTGAGCCGCCCCATCAACCTGGCTTTGTTCGGGACGACGGCCGGATCGGACATCATCTCGACGGTTTCGTTCATGAGCATCTTCGCGAGCATGGAGCTCATTTCCACCTACGTGCTGCAGGGTCTCGGGAAGATGTACCGCCCGGTGCGGAATATGTTCCTCGGCCTCGGCATCAAAACCGTCCTCAACTTCGCCCTGATTTTGAGCTTGCACAACGCGCTTGGCGCAGCCCTTGCCACGACCTTCGGATACATCGTCTCCTCCCTTCTCAACGTGGCCGCTGTGCGCAAGTACGGCCAGGTGCGCTTCTCGCTGCGCCGCCTCATGCGGCCCTTTTTCCGTTCGGCGCTCGTGGCAGCCGTCGCGATGTTCGGCGTGGACTACGGACTCAGCCGCGTGATGCACGCAGGGCACAGCGTCGAGGGACGATTGGCTGCCGTGATCGAACTGTTGGTGGCGGGGGGCGTCGGTGCGCTCGTCTACCTGCTGCTCGTGGCGCGATCCGGCGCGATGACCGAGGAAGAATTCCGCAGCGTGCCGGGCGTTGGCAAATATCTGGGCAAGATGGCGCGCAGATTGCGAAAGCCGCCCCGGCGGCCTGGCACGGAGCGGCTACGCAAGTACCCATAAGTGAAGCACGACGAGCGCGGCGAGCCCCGGCAGTCCAAGAAAGCCGGACGCAAGCACGGTGATGGGGTTAATGGGCAAGTGCAAGTCGAAGGAACGGCCGATGATGTCGAAGGCGGCGAGCAGCACACAACCCACTAACAGGCTGCGCAGCATCCAGAGGAGCGCCCGACTTGGCTTTTGGAAAAACTGGCTCAGAATCAAAGCGCCAAGTACGACGGCGCCGCACCACAGCCATACGGACGAGACATGCATGGACGACCCTCCTCGGCGTCATTCGACGCGCCACTCGTCGGAGGTCCAGTCAAATTCGGGGCCGTCGAACGAGATTCCACACTCTCGCGCGAGTCGAAAGAGGTAATTGAGTTGGCGCTCGGCGGCGCTCATGCGAAACACGACGTGATCGATGAGAAGCGGATCTGAGACGCTCTCAAACTGGCGCCTGGCGATCTCCAACTCGCGCCAACTCTTCAGGACTTCGCGAAGAAACCGCTGCCTGTCCATGGCCTGCTGATCAAGCGGGTGCTGTTCGGCTGATGCATGGCGAGCTACGTCAGGCAACACAGAAGCGCCGGATCGCTTTCGCGTCCAAGGCAAAATCGTGTGTGCCGTGGAGGTCTGCGGGGACGATTTGGGGTCCGTTGGCGTCACGCTCCGGTCCCTCCCTTGTCCAAGTTAATACATCATAGGCGAGAGGGACGCGGAATATGACTACAGAAATGCGCGTATGGGGACGTGTGCGCATGCCTTGCAACAGGCTCAGGATATCTTACGGTTGAGCCAGCGCTGGATACCATCGCCGAGGAGATTGAAGGAGACCACACTTAGCACAAGTGCCAGACCCGGAAATACCACAAGCCAAGGCGCCAATTGGAGATAACCCTGGGCAGATTGCAACATTGAGCCCCAGCTCGCGGTGGGAGGTTGGACCCCTAACCCCAAATACTCAAGGCTTGCTTCAGCCACAATGCTTGAGGCCATGGCGAGCGTAGCCTGAACAATGATGGGCGTCAGCGCATTAGGAAGAATATGGCGAAAGATAATTCGCGCATGGGTGCATCCGGCGACTCGTGCCGCGTCGATATAATCCTTCCCGAGTTCTTGAAGCATTTGTGCTCGCGCGGTCCGTGCAAATGTGGGCACGAGACCGATTCCTATTGCAATCATGGCATTCCGAGATCCTGGGCCGAGCATCGCAGCGAGCACAAGCGCCAGGATGAGAAAGGGAAAGGCCTGAATCGCGTCAATGATACGCATGATAATCCAAGTATCAAGAAATCCTCTGTAATACCCTGCAATCAGTCCGACTGGCACGCCAATCCCTGCACCCACCACGAGCGATCCCACGCTGACTTCCATGGACGTGCGGGCCCCGAAGAGAATTCGGGCCAATTGATCTCGCCCGAGTTGATCAGTTCCAAACCAATGATGCGCCGATGGCGCCTGAAGAACCGCGCTGTAATTAACTTGATTTGGACCATACGGAGAAATATAGGGAGCCAACAACGTAACACCAAGAATGAAAAACACCAGGATACTGCCAATCACGAGCGATGGGTTCGCGAGCCGAAGCCTCCTTGGCGGCAGATTCCGCGCCGGTGCGGACGTTTGCTCCACGGGCGACAAATGGGGCTCGGGTACGAGACTCATGCTTCCATCCCCCCGTCCGTACGAATGCGCGGATCGATCCGACTGTACATGAGATCGATGAGCAAGTTCACAATGATGACAATGAGTGCAGCGACCAGCGCTGTGCCTTGCACAGTAGTGTAATCTCGACTGAAGACACTTTGAACCAAAAGTTGCCCGAACCCCGGCAAGGAGAATACCTGCTCCGTGATGACTAATCCCCCCAACAGTCCTGCAATTTGCAGTCCGCTGGCAGTTAACACGGGAACGAGCGCGTTGGGAAGCGCATGTCTCAAAGTTACCGCACTCCCCCTGAGTCCTTTTGCCCAAGCTGTCCTCACAAAGTCCTCCCCAAGTGCGTCCGTCAGGCTGGAACGCAGCATGCGCAAGAGCACCGCGGCCTCTCTGATGCCCGTCGCAATACATGGGAGAAGCATGCATTCCAGATTCTTCAACGGGCTTTGCCAGATCGGAACGTAGAGAGAGTTCGTCACCAAATGAAATTTCACCGTAAACAATAACAAAAATAAGATGCCAAGCCAGAAAGGAGGCACTGAGATGCCAATGGTCGCCGCAAACATTGCCACAAATTCTGAAACACGCCCCCGCATGACCGCCGCCGCGATACCCAGAGGGAATGCGATGAGAATTGCGACGACCATCGTGCCTACCGCCAGCTCTACGGTTACAGGCAGACGCTGAAGGATGAGCTGCGACACGGACTCGTGATCCACGAGGGAGGTACCAAGATTGCCGCGCAATAGGTTTGACAACCACCCGAGATATTGCATGAGAAGAGGTCTATTCAGACCCATCTGTGCATCCAAGGCGTGGACGGCCTGAGGCGTTGCATCCTGCCCAAGGAGGATTTCCGCTGGGTTGCCTGGAATGAGATGAATGAAACTAAAAACCATAATGCTCAGGAAAAACAACACAGGTATTGTTGTGATGAGCCGCTGAATGACATATCGCACTCGTTTCACCTTCTCACTGGGCCTCTGCGCCGTCTGTGCAGAGGCCCATCAGGATGTTACGTGTTAGGAAATCCACATGGAGTAAAGGCGAAAGACGCCATCTGGATATACTTGAAATCCATGTAATTGCTTTGAGAAGGCGTACGTGTTGTTAGGAAAGTAGAGAAAAATATAGGGAGCCTGACGGTGCAGTTCTTGAACAAATGAATCGTAGTAGACTTTTCGCTGCGTCATGGACAACGCCTCACGGGCTTCATCGAGCAGCTTATCTGCTGTAGGGTCGCTAAAATTCGAACCATTCTGCGCCCCGCCTGTGTGCCAGAACTGATAGGCATTGTTATCTGGATCAATACGTCCCGACCATCCTAAGGCCGATGCCTGAAAGTCGTGGTCGGTGTTATTCGCGAGCAATGTTCCAAACTCCAGCTGCTCGATATTCATCTGGATGTGGTATGGCTGCAGCATGCTTTGCACGATTTGTGCGATTTCAGTCGAAACTGGGTTGTTGGCCGTTTGGAGTGTAAAGCTAAAACCGTTTGGATCCCCAGCTTCCTTCAAGTACTTTTCCACGAGCTGAGTGTTCGGTGCAGGCGGAAGGTCCAAAGCGCGATTGAACACCGGAGATTCAGGGCTGAACGGCCCCCACGCAGGAGTCGCCTCTCCTTTCAGCGCCACGTTCACCAGTAACGAGCGATTGATGGCCGCATCCACAGCCAGCCTCAGATATTTGTTGTTGAACGGAGGTTGTGACACGTTTGA
>NZ_BCSG01000053.1 GCF_001570745.1 Alicyclobacillus mali NBRC 102425 | reverse complement strand
TCGAGGAAAAAAGCGAAATCAACATCACGGGCTTGCGGCCAAACCAGTCGGACAACGACGCGAAGACGGGCAGGGACAGGGCGAGCGCAAAGGTCGAGGCGGAGAGCGCGAGACTCGCGGTCGCCGGAGACCGACCGAACGCCGAACTGAACGCGGGGATGAGCGGTTGCACTGCGTACAGGTTGGCAAAGATCACGAGCCCCGCGGCGAGAAAGGCGATGCTCACGCGCCGATAGACGGGCGTGCCTCGCGAGATATAGCCGCTATCTCCAGGTGAATGCGATGGAAGCACGAGACAAACCCTCTTCCTCGAAGCAAAGGTCACAATTTGAGGATACGACGATCTCGCTCGCAAGGCCAGCGCATGCGATATTCGCAGTGAGATTCGGTTGGCGGTACAATGGAACCGCATGGCTATCTCACGAGGCGTGCAGGAAAGCTGTTCGAAAGGGACGGTGGCATGAGGCTCGTCTCGCGCTGCCTTCGGGCACTCGATTGTAAGCTGATGGTGGCGTCCGCCACCATCGCCGCGGCGTGTCTAGGGTTTTGGAGCCTGCCCGCGCCCGAGACGTTCGCGGGCACATCTGTGTCCATGGCGACCGCAGTGGGCTATGGTGGATACTACGTGGCGGACGAATGGGTGCCGGTGCGCGTCTCGGTCCACAATGAAGGCCCAGCCGACATGGCGAAGCTCGTGCTTCGCGTGAGTGGGCCGTCCGTCGGGGATCGCCACGTTGCGGGGGCGTTCATGTGGCCGCTCTGGCTCCCGAAGGGAGCGACGGCCTCCACATTTATCGACGTGCCGGGGTTCGCGCTGTCGCAGGGCGCACAACTCAGCCTCGTCTTGGGCGGCCGCGTGGTCTCCACCTCGTGGCTCGGGGGCAACAGCGTCTCACATGTCGATCTCGTCGGCGTCGTGAGCGACAAATCCCAGGCCACCCAGTTCCTCGCCGGCACGAGCTCGGACGGCACGCCCATCCTGCCTGTCGCGCTCAGGCCGCAGGATCTGCCGACGTCTGCGCAGGCGCTCTGTGATCTGAGTGCGCTCGTGGCCAGCGTGGACGAGCTCGAGGCGCTTTCCAGGGCGCAGGCGAGATCGATCGCCTCCTGGGTGAACCAGGGCGGGTTGCTCGTGGTGACCGGGACCGGCATCGTGCCTTCCGCGCTGGGTCATCTCCCGATTTCTCCTGGTTTCTTCCAAGTGGTGAACGGGAATGCACTCGCGAATTTCGCCAGCACGGGCAGCGGGCCTGGGCAAATCGAGTCCACGGCGGGTCAGGTCGCGGCCTCGGCGCGGCTCTGGGCGGGATCGAATGCCAATCCGCTTGTCGCCAGCGAGTCGTTCGGCCGAGGACAAATTTGGCAGACTTCGTTTTCTCCCTTGGACCCGGATTTGCTCGCGTGGCAGGGGAACGCGCAGATGTGGACAGCCCTGTTTCACGACGCCGGGTTGGTGCAGGATGCAGATCCGGCCGTGTCGGACGTCCTTCGACCGACGGGCGCCCTCAGCCTCACGAGCGTGGGTGACGCGCTGGAGCCCCTTCGCATGCCAGGGTTGTCCACGTTTGGTCTGGTGCTTTTCGCGTACCTGGTGGCGGCGGGGCCGGTGACGTTTTACGTGCTTCGCCGCCTGCGCCGCGCGGCGCTCGCCTGGGCTGTCCTTCCCTTGCTGAGTGGCCTCACCACAGCCGGTATCTTTGCGCTTGGCGGTTCGACTCGCCCTGCGGGCCTTTTGATGGACGGCATCGGCGTGATGGACCTGGTTGGAGACGGACAAGCATACGAATACGGGGCTGTTGCCATCATGTCGCCGGAAAGCGGGAGTGACACCATTCATCTCCCTGCCGGAGATGATGTCCTGACGCTGCAGAGCGACAATGAGCCCGTGGCCAACGCCGTGATTCAACACGGGGACGATGCCACCACGGTTTCGCTGACGAACGTGCCGCGCTGGCACGTACGCTACGTGTTTTCCTCGGGATTCGACGAGGACGCTGGCAGGATTCAGTGCAATCTAAAGGAAGCGTATGGGCTCTTGTTCGGCACGGTCACCAACGAAACGCGGATGGCGCTCAATGACGTGGCCGTGGTGTACGATGGAATGCTGGTCAAATTGGGCACCCTTGCGCCGGGCGAGACGAGATCGCTCAACGCGAGCCAGGAGGTGCCGACCTCGTCGTGGATCTCCGACTATGGGGTCTACAATCGCCAACTCACGCACGGCATCGGCCGAACGCTTGGCGCGTATTTGTCGGGGCTCGCGGCCGGTTCGCGCGCGAACTCGGAGGTTGCGCTCGTCCTCGCCACGTCCAACAGCGGCCTTCCCGAGTTGGCCGCACCGGCGAACCAAAGGATCGTGGCGAGCGAAAAGACACTGGTGCTCGTGCGAGCGTACGCACCGGTTATGCCGGTGGTGGAGGCGGGATCGTGATTCTCACGCAGAATCTCACCAAGCGGTACGGAAAGACGTTGGCGGTGAACAACCTGAACCTCAACATCGAACGCGGAGTCATCTTCGGGCTCGTGGGCGAGAATGGGGCTGGAAAAACCACGGCTCTGTCGATGCTCGCGACCTTGACGCTGCCTTCCTCCGGGCGCGCGTACGTCTGCGGCCACGAGGTGACCAGGGAACCGCAGGCGGTCCGGCGATCCATCGGGTACATGCCGGACTCGTTCGGCGTGTACGACGATCTGACCGTCATCGAATATCTGCGCTTCTTCGCTCAATGCTACGGCGTGGAGCGTCGGGTCATCTCGCGCCGAGCGGAGGAGCTCCTGGAGCGCGTTCGCCTCGCGGACAAGCGCGAAGATTACGTCAACCACCTGTCGCGCGGCATGCAGCAGCGCCTCGAGGTTGCGCGCTGCCTGATGCACGATCCAGACGTCCTCATTTTGGACGAGCCCTCGAGCGGACTCGATCCGAAGTCGAGGCTCGAGATGCGATCGGTGCTTGCGGGACTGCGCGATTTGGGCAAGACCGTGATCGTCAGCACGCACATTCTCAACGAACTCGCCGAAGTTGCCGACGAGGTTGGCATCCTGCTGCGGGGTGAACTGGTGGCCGTGGCCGCGGTTCAGGTGATGGTGCAGCATTCGAGCGCGTACCGGACGATTGTCATCGACGGGCGCGATCTCGGCGATCGCTTCATGAAGGCGCTCATGGGCGATCCGCACGTGGCCGAGGCTCGCCCGCTGGCGCCTGGATGGGAGATATTATATGCGGGCACGCTCGCGCAGCAGGCCGAACTGTTGAGCCGGCTCGTCTCAGAAGGGTTTGCCATCACGCAGTTCCGCGAACAGCCGACGGACATCGAGCAGTTGTTCCTGCGCCTCGCCGCGATACAGGAGGGGGTGGTGACGTGAAGCTGAACCTGAACCCCTTGCTCCTCAAGGAATTCCGCCAGCGCATGCGCACGGTTCGAGCGCCGCTTGTCATCACCGCGTACCTGTTTGGCATGAGCGTGCTCACCGTGTTTCTTCTGTACGAAAACGTGCAGGGCCAGCTGTATCTGGTCCAGCCCACGAAGAGCCAGCAGGTGTTCGCGCTCGTCAGCCTCTTGCAGATGGTGGTGGTGGCATTTTTGACGCCGGCCTTCGCCTCGGGAGCCGTGAGCGGAGAGCGGGAGAGAAAGACGCTGGCCGTCCTGTTGACCACTCCGGTCGGTCCGTTTGGCATCTTGTTCGGCAAGGTGGTTTCGTCGAGCGCGCTGTTGGTCCTGCTCGTGGTTTTGACGTTGCCCGTGTACAGCCTGGTCTTTTTGTATGGCGGGGCCGTGCCGGCGCAGGTCGCGTCGGTACTCGGCTTTCAGTTGGTGACCATTGTCGTGATTTCGACGGTCTGCGTGCTTTTTTCGACCGTCGCGCTGCGTTCCACGTGGAGCACGGTGTTCGCGTACGGCAGCGTCGGGCTGATGACGGTCATCTTCGGCGCCATAGGCTACGGGCTGAAGTCGCTGTACGAACAGAACCCCATCGACTACTCCGCGCTTGTGTGGTCTCACTTTTTCTACGCATTGGATCCCCTCTACGTCGAGGCGGCCTTTTTGGGCGTGGTGTCCGCCGGGCCGCACGTGTGGATGGCGTTTGTGGAGTTTTACGCCGCCGTGATCGCCATCCTGTTGATCCCGAGCCTGTGGCGGCTTCGGCCGCAGTGGTTTTCTTGGCTTCCCTTTGTGAGCGGCACCGAGAAGCAATATCAGTGAGCGCCCGGTTTGGCGCCGAAGCTTGTCATAGCGGGCGCAAACGGCGCGTACAGGTGTAAAGACCTGTGCGCGCGGAGGTGGACGAGGTGATCGCCGTCCAGATGCTGTTCGGGCTCTGCATGGTCCTGTTTGGCGCGGAGCTCCTGACAAACGCCGTGGAGTGGCTCGGGATGAAGCTCGGTCTCGGCGAGAGCGCCGTCGGAAGCGTGCTCGCGGCGCTCGGCACGGCGCTGCCCGAGACGGCGGTGCCGATGACGGCGATTGTGTTGGGCGGCGGCCACGAGGCGGAGCAGGTCGGCATCGGGGGTATCCTCGGTGCGCCGTTTCTCCTGGTCACGCTGGGCGGCCTCGTCCTCGCAATCGCAGCCATGGTGTTTCGCAGGGGGCGCTCGCCGCGCGACATCGCGGTCAGCAGCGGTGCCTTTCGGCGCGATCTCGCCTTTTTCTTCGTGGGCTTTTCGCTGTCCCTCGTGCCCGCGGCGTGGCCCGCACCCGCGCTGAAGGTGATGGTCGCGTGCCTGCTTGTCGGCTTGTACGCGGCGTTCATCCGTGCGCACGTGCGCGAGGGCGTGAAGGCCGGATCGGCCGGCGACCTTCGCCCGCTTTATCTCAACCTGCGCCAGGGCGATCCGGCAGGGGCCGTCGTGCTTCTGCAACTCGCGTTTGCGCTCGCTCTCGTGCTCGGCGGCGCGCATCTTCTCACTGACGGCGTTGCGTCCATCGCCGCGCGCACCCAAATGCCCACGTTTTTGCTGTCGGCGCTCGTCATTCCGGTCGCGACAGAACTGCCTGAGACCCTGAACAGCGTCGTCTGGATGCGCGATCGGAAGGACGGCCTTGCGGTCGGCAACGTGACGGGCGCCATGGTGTTTCAGGGGACGCTCGTTCCAGCCATCGGCATGCTGTTCACAGACTGGACCTTCACACGCGCCGCCTGGTGGACCGCCGGACTCACGCTTGCGGCAACCGCGTTTTTGCTCCTTTCAGGTCTCCGCACGCCCCGCATCGAGGCGTGGACGCTGGTCTTCGCCTCCGTCGCGTACTTCGCGCTGCCCCTCGCCGCTTCTCACCCGGGCGCGCTGCCCCCGTCCGCGCGTTTGGCGCTTTGGGCGGCCATGTCGGCCGCAGCGGCGCTCGGCGCCTCTCTGCTCGTGTGGCGGCGCACCCCGTCTCTTCGCCGCTAGCTCCTACGCTTCCCGCGCGAGATCGCGAAACACCGCCTCGAGCGCTTCCGCCGTCTCCTCGATGTCCGCATCGCTGTGCACCGCCGAGACGAACCAGGCCTCGTACTTGGACGGCGCGATGAGGATGCCGCGATCGGACAGCAGGTGAAAGAAGCGGGCGAAGCGCTGGCTGTCCGTTCTCGTGGCCGCGTCGTAATCGCGCACGGGTTCGCGGCCGAAATAGATGGTGAACGCGCCGCCGACGCGGTTGACGACGATGTCCACCCCGTTTGCGCGGGCCGCGGACTCGGCTGCGTCCACGAGAGACACCGCGCGGCGCGCCATCTCATCGTACAAACCAGGATTGGACAGCGCGCGCAGACATGCCATGCCCGTGCGCATCGAGAGCGGGTTGCCGGCCATCGTGCCAGCCTGATACGCTGGTCCGAGCGGCGCCACCTGCTCCATGATGTCTTGCCGCCCGCCGTAGGCGCCGATGGGCAATCCTCCGCCGATGATCTTGCCGAGCGCGTACAGGTCTGGATGCACCCCGTACAGCTGCGCCGCGCTCCCGTAGTGAAAGCGAAACGCCGTGATCACCTCGTCGAAGATGACGAGCGCCCCGACTTCATGGGCGAGATCGATCACGTCGGCCAAGTACCGATCGTCCATGGGCGGCACGATGCCAAAATTGCCCACGATGGGCTCGACCAACACGGCCGCGAGCTCCGGTCCGTGCGCGGCGAGCGCCTCCTTCAACGCGTCGCGATGATTGAAGGGAACGGTGACAATCTCGCTTGCGACATTGCGCGTGACGCCGGCGCTGTCCGGCACGCCGATGGACGAAGGGCCGCTTCCAGCTGCAACCAGCATCGCGTCCGAGTGGCCGTGGTAACACCCGGCGAACTTCAGCACTTTCGTGCGCCCTGTGTAGGCGCGTGCCACCCGGATGGTGGTCATGACTGCCTCCGTCCCTGAGTTGACAAATCGAATTCGCTCGAGGTCCGGGATGGCGGCGCGCAGCATCTGGGCAAACTCCACCTCGTACGGCGTCGGCGTGCCGTAGAGCACCCCTTCCTCCGCCGCCGCCTGAATCGCGCTCGTGATGGCCGGATGTGCGTGGCCCAGGATGGATGGGCCGTAGCCAGCGAGGTAGTCGATGTACCGGTTTCCGTCCACGTCGTACAGGTAAGGACCTTCGCCGCGGACCATGACCACGGGCGTGCCTCCGCCGACCGATTTATACGATCGCGACGGGCTGTTCACGCCTCCCAGGATGACCTGTTGAGCTCGTTCGAACCAGACTTCGGATTGCGTTCGCTTCATGCCATGCTCCTCCTCCGCGCACCATTGTTTCAACTGCGCCGGGGGCCGTCAAGCGAGATCATGGTGGCATCATCCGCGCATTCGCAGGGCACCGTAGGGGAAAAGGCGTGCGGAGGAGGATGGAGAATGCGGATGCCACCTATGGAGATGGCGAGGAGATGGGCACAGCAGCTGCACCTGGCGCACTGCGGCGCGAAGGAGGTACAAACGTTCGGTTGGGCGCGTGAGATGCCCACAGAAAAGCCTTCATTCACCAAGCCATATCACAGATAGAGGATGCGATTGGCCGAGACCGTATCATTTGACACGGGCTTTGCGCCTTCCTTATAATTCGCGATAGCACGATACGACATGTTGGATATCGCCATCGTAGATGAAGAAGCAGAGTACAAGCGGTTTGGGCTGTTCCAGAGAGAGTGCGCCGTGGCTGCAAGCGACTCCAGCCTGCGTTTGGAAAGACGGCTTCGGATATCGCGCTTGCCGTTTCACCCGGTGGGCGCGCGTGGACGGCGCGTTACGCCGAAGAGGGGAACCGCACAAGGTTCAAGCAGGGTGGCACCGCGGAAGCGCTCTTTCGTCCCTGCCGATGTGGATCGGCATCGACGAAAGGGCGCTTTTTCGCGCAGACAGGCGGGGCCGCGCTCGCGGTTCCCCTTGGTGCGGCGGAGAAGAGAAGGAGGGAGCGCGCATGGAGATTCGGCGGCCGAGAGGCACGCAGGACATTTTGCCGGGCGCCGTGGAGGCGTGGCAGACGTTTGAAGCAGTCGCGCGAGAGGTGTTCGAGCGAGCGAACTACGAGGAGATCCGCACACCCATCTTCGAACACACGGAGTTATTCGAGCGCGGCGTGGGGGAGACGACGGACATTGTGTCCAAGGAGATGTACACGTTTCTGGACCGCGGGGGGCGGAGCGTGACCCTGCGCCCGGAAGGAACGGCCGGCGTCGTTCGAGCTTACGTTGAAAACAAGTTGTACGGCCAGGGCGGCCTGACCAAGGTGTACTACCTCGGGCCGATGTTCCGCTACGAAAAGCCGCAGCGAGGCCGGCTGCGCCAGCTGCACCAGGTTGGCGTGGAGGTGCTCGGTTCCGAATTGCCGGCCATCGACGCAGAGGTCATCGAACTCGGGTACTCGCTTCTGAAGCGGCTCGGTATGCGCGACATGACCGTGGAACTGAATTCCGTGGGCTGCAGCGTCTGCCGGCCACGTCACCGCGAAAAGATGATCGAGCGGCTGTTGCCGCACAAGGAGGAACTCTGCGCGGACTGTCAGGTCCGCCTCGAGAAAAACCCGCTTCGCCTGTTCGACTGCAAGAACGAGTCGTGCCAACAGGTCTTGCGCGAAGCGAACGTGCCATCCATCGTCGACGAACTGTGTGACGATTGTCGCAATCACCTCGACGCGGTGGAAGGGTACCTCCGGGCGATGGATGTGCCCTATCGACTCGAGAAATCGCTCGTCCGCGGCCTGGACTACTACACGCGGACGGCGTGGGAAATCACCGTTCCCAATTTTTCAACCGTGCTTGGCGGCGGGCGCTACAACCGGCTGGTCGCGGAGCTCGGCGGACCTGAGGAACCAGGCATCGGCTTTGCTGCGGGGATGGACCGCGTCCTTGCCGTGCTCGAGGCGCAGGGCGTGTCGCTCGGCGAGAGACCGCCGCTCGACGCGTTCATCTGCGTGGCGGACGGGACGGCTGAGCACACCGCCATGGCGGTGCTCACGTCACTCAGGCGGTTCGGCGTTCGCTGCGATCGCGACTACCAAGGGCGCAGCCTCAAGTCGCAGTTCAAGCAGGCGGATCGCCTCGGGGCGAAGTTCGCCGTCGTGATCGGCGAGAGCGAGCTCGCCAAGGGAGCTGCCACCGTCAAGCACCTTGCGACCGGTGAGCAGCGCGATGTCGCGTTTGGGCAATTGGCGGATCGGATTCGCGAAGGAGGATGGGCGTAAGTGGTGGAGGAGAAGCAAGTCGTGGTGGCATCGCGCTGGCGGACCCACTGGGTGGCCGACACAGTGCGACAGGAACCCAAATCTGAGGTGCGCCTCGCCGGCTGGGTGCAGCGCCGGCGCGATCTCGGCAGCGTCGTATTCGTCGATCTGCGCGACCGCACCGGCATCGTGCAGCTCGTCTTCGATCGCGGCCGCGGCACGTCCGAGGCGGCGATGGAGGTCGCGGACAGGCTGCGAAGCGAGTACGTGATCGTCGTGGATGGCACCGTGGAGAAGCGCGATCCCGATACTGTCAATCCAAAGATTGAGACGGGCGAGATTGAGGTCGTGGTGAAAGGTGCGCGCATCGAGAGCGCGGCCAAGACGCCGCCGTTTTACATCGAGGACGGCATCCAGGTCGAGGAACCGGTGCGGCTCCGTCACCGATACCTCGATCTGCGCCGCCCGGAGATGCAGCGCATCTTCGCGCTTCGCCACCAGGCCATCCGGGCGTTCCGCCGGTATCTCGACGATCGCGGCTTTCTCGAGATCGAGACGCCCATGTTGACCAAGTCCACGCCGGAAGGCGCGCGCGACTATCTCGTTCCGAGCCGCCTGCAGCCCGGGGAGTTCTACGCCCTGCCGCAGTCGCCGCAGATCTTCAAGCAGCTGCTCATGGTCGCGGGCTTTGAGCGGTACTATCAGGTGGCGCGCTGCTTCCGCGACGAGGACCTGCGGGCGGATCGCCAACCGGAGTTCACGCAGCTCGACATTGAGACGTCGTTTCTCCCGAAGGACGAGCTCATGTCGATGATGGAGGAGATGGTGGCCTCCGTCTTCAAGGAAGTGGCGGACATCGAGGTGCCGAGGCCGTTTCTGCGCCTGCCGTACCATGAGGCCATGGACAAGTACGGGTCGGACAAGCCGGATCTCCGCTTCGGCATGGAGATGGCCGATCTCGCCGATGTCTTCGCGGGCACGAGCTTCCGCGTCTTCGCCGACGTCCTGGAGAAAGGCGGGGTCATCAAAGCCCTCGTGGCGCCCGGCTGCGCCTCCTATAGCCGCAAGCAGACGGACGATCTCGTCGCGTTCGTCAAGCCGTACGGGCTGGGCGGCCTCGCGTACGTCGCGGTCCAGGAGGACGGGTTCAAATCGTCCATTGCGAAATTCTTCACGGACGACGACTTCCGCCGAATCGCCGAGCGCGCTGGCGCCAAAGTGGGCGATCTGGTGCTCATCGGCGCCGGGCCGCGAGATACGGTGCTGCCGGCCATGGGCGCGCTCCGGCTGCACCTCGGACAGGAGCTGGGCCTCGTCGACGATTCGCAGTACCGGTTCCTGTGGGTGACGGATTTCCCGCTCCTCTCGTGGGACGAGGAGGAAAAGCGCTGGGTGGCGGAACACCATCCGTTCACCATGCCGCAGGAGGAAGATATTCCGCTGCTCGAGACCGATCCCGGCCGGGTGCGCGCGCAGGCGTACGACATGGTGCTGAACGGCTATGAAATCGGCGGCGGGTCGATGCGCATCTATCGCCGCGACGTGCAGGAGAAAATGTTTGCGGCGCTCGGCTTTTCGCCGGAAGAGGCGCAGGAGAAGTTCGGCTTTCTCTTGAACGCGTTCGAGTATGGCACGCCGCCGCACGGCGGCATCGCGTTTGGGCTGGATCGCATCATCATGTTGCTCACCGGGGCCAAGTCGCTGCGCGACGTCATCGCGTTCCCGAAGACGGCGAGCGGAACGGACCTTATGGTGGGCGCGCCGAGCGAGGTGTCGGAGGCGCAGCTCGAGGTGCTTCATCTCCGCGTGCGGAAGACGAAGGATTGAAGATTGGCGCGGCCCACTGGGCCGCGCCCATTGGTTTCGGCGGGAAGCAGGGATGGCGTGAAACAGGGTGGAATACATCGTGGATAGGAGAGGCTCGCATTCCGCAGATGCTCGCCTCCACATCATGGAATGAGGGTGGATATCCATGCCGTATCTGCACGAGTGGCTGCGCCTTCATGCGCTCGCGCGCCCGTCCCATCCCGCGGTGCGTTTCTTGGGGACGACCCTTTCATACGGGGAGCTTGACGCCTATGCCTCGGCGATGGCGGCGCTGCTCGCGGATCTAGGACTTCGTCGGGGAGATCCGATCGCGCTCTATTTGCCGAATATGCCGCACTTTCTCATCGCGAAGCTCGGAGCAGAGCGACTGGGCATCCCCGTATCGCCCGTGAGTCCACTCGCAAAGGAGTGGGAACTGGAGTATCAGTTGCAGGACCTGGGGGCGAAAGTGGTCATCTGTGACGATGACCGGCTGGACGTGGCCAGCGCGGTGTGTGAGCGGCTCGGCATCGGGCATCTGTTTTCGGCCTCGATGTCGGACTTTTCGGTCGATTCCTTCGCCGAAGTTGCGCGGAAGTCCACGGGCAATGGCCGCTCGCTGGTGCGTCAGCTGCGCGATCGGCTGGGGCGGTCTGCGGAGACGCCCGTGAACGGGGACGACACCTGCCTCATCATGTACACGTCGGGATCGACAGGGATGCCGAAGGGCGCGATGCTGACGTACGCCAATGCGGCTTACAAAGCTGAGGCGGTGGTTGCGGCGTCCAAGTTGACTGAGGCCGACGTCGTGCTCGGCGTGATGCCGCTCTGCCACATCGCCGGTCTTCTCATGAGCGCGTGTGCAGCAGTTCGGGCCGGTGCGACGCTCGTTCTTCTTCCCAAGTTCGATCCGGAGATGGCCATCGACGCCATTGAACGCCACCGCGTCACGGTGATGTACACGGTCACGCCGATGAATCTCGCGATGATGGAACATCCGCGATCCGGCGCGGCCGATTTCTCAAGCCTGCGGCTGAATCCGTGCACAAGCTTTGGCGTCCCGGTGACGGAGAGGGTTGCGGCCGAATGGAAAGCGCTTACGGGGGCGCCGCTGTACGAGGCTGCATATGGCCTGACCGAGACGCACACGGCGGATACGCAGATGCCACTTGGCGCCATCCGGTACGGCACGCACGGCAAGCCGATTCCGGGCACGCGGATTCGCATTGCGCCTTTGGACGATCCCGCGGGGGCACTGGGCCCTGGCGAGGAGGGCGAGATTTGGATTCAGAGTCCAGGCGTCATGAAGGGATACCTGCACCGGGACGACGCGACGCGCGAGGCGATTCAGAACGGATGGCTGCGAACTGGCGACATTGGGTTCATGGATGAGGACGGATACCTCGTCTTCCGTGGCCGCAGGAAGGAGATGATCGAGCCCTTT
>NZ_BCSG01000052.1 GCF_001570745.1 Alicyclobacillus mali NBRC 102425 | reverse complement strand
AAAAGGCTCAGTTGTGTTTGCTGCAATTCTGCCTGATCCTTTGAGATGTTGAGTTGAACCTGTTGGATGGAATCCTCGTCCTGATTCACCTTCTCCTGATCTTGGGTCACTTGATTCTGCGCGCTTTGTATGGACTGATACGCGTTGTTCAGATTGTCGTAAATCTGTTGAGCGTTATTGACCGCAGTTTGATAGGGATTCGATCCCGCATAACCGCCCTGCGCCCAACTGTCGTAAAAGCTCAGTTCCTGCTGATACTGCTGGTACGCCTGCTCTACCTGCTGTTGTGTGACGTTCGGATTCTCCTGTTCCACAACCTGCAGGTTATTCTCGTCCTTCTGGAGCTGTTGCTCATCTTGTTGCAGTTGTTGTTGATCAGCCTGGAGTGTGTCTTCGTCCGATTGGAGTGCCTGTTGGGCGAGCGTCTGTGAATTTGACGCAGATTGTTGATCGCTCTGCAACTGCTGTTCGGCATTTTTGATTGCAGCCTGATCGGCTGCAATTTGCTGCTCGTCCAACTGTACTGCGTCGGACGCGGCGGTTTCTTGTTGTTTGGCCTCCGTCAGGTTTAGTTCGGCCTGTTGAACGGCCTGTTCTTGCGAGGAGCGATCGTTATACGCCTGCAGCGCCAGCTGATACGCCTGTTTTGCCTGTTGGACGGCGGTTCCATCATCGGCTATGGCGTTCTTATCGAGCGCAATCGTTTGTGGAGTAGCCCCGGACTTATCCTGAGCGAGTTTCGCCTCTGCGGACATCAACTGTGCTTTTGCTTCCGTCACACCCGCTTCGGCCTGCTGTAACTGAACTTGCTCCGATGAATCGTCCAATTTGGCAAGCACCTGTCCAGCCTTCACGCGCTGTCCAACTTTCACATAGATGGCACTGACCGGGGCATTGGATAACAGGAAACCGAGATTGTACGTCGAAGGCGACGCGACTGTACCGGACGTGCTCACCGTCTCTGTAATGTTACGGTAGCCCACTGTGTACTCGGTGCCGGCATACACCGTACTTCCTGACTTCGTCAGGCTCAGCCCGACAGGGATCCCGACGCCCAAAACGACCACGACAGCGGCACCAGTCAAGATCCACTTCCTCCGTGACCTTCCATTGGGATGGACTCGAACTTTTGGATTTAAATCAGGCTCGATGGTCATTACGACTTCACCCCACACCCGTCTCACCGGCATGCGGCAAATGCGCCGCTCCTCTGGCTCTCGAAACATAATGTAGGGCGATTGGATTGAAGGCATATTGAAATTCCGGGGCCAGCAATGAACATTCTGTCGCCGGCACCTTCAGCATCGGCGTCGTCGATATAGTGGGATATAAAACGCTCCCGGGGTATATGTGCGTATCTGTCAACTTCCTGAATGGACGCAAGGATCACCACACACCACTTTGCCTCCCAAGGTTGTAAAGCGGACATTCTCAGTCCCAAATCCGCCAGCTGGCTTGGACGCGTAGATGACGACGTCACATCCAGGCCCATCCTCAGCGGGACTGGCGCAGCAATTTTTAATAGTAGTGGAGCATGGTAAAACGAGGACATGAGTGAACTCGCATCAAATGACACAAAAGCGGCCTCAGCGGAACGAGCCGCGAGACCGCTTCCCTCTATAGCTCTCCTTCGTCTTTCGGTATCCAGGCGGCGGAAGCCGGACACGAAGTACGTAAGTGGAGCACGAGTGTTTTTTGTACACTCCTCAAGATACGCTCCAACGATGCGTACTCCGATGCATCTTGTGTACATTGTTGAACAATGGACGTCAGCGCTCCCTCCACGCGCCTCATTTCCGCTTGGCCTTCCTCAGTGATGGTAACATGCACAACGCGCCGGTCGCTCTTACTTTCGCTCCGCTGGATCCAGCCTCTCTTCTCAAGCCGCGACAGCATAATGGTCACGGCGCTCGGCGTGACGCCCAGATGCTCGGCAAGGTCCATGGTTCGCGTCGCGATGTTGCACCGAACCAGGTCCATGAGCACATATTGCCCTGGCGTGAGCGAACAAAAGGACTGCAAAAAGGCGGAGTGCACGAGAAGATACGTAGTCACCGCCAGCGTACGTGCGAGCGGTTCGGTGACCCCCTCCTCATGCTCCCGATCAAACTTCGGAATCTGCCCCGATTCAGTTCTCATCTTCTTGCCCATTTCGCCCAACGATGAATGCCCCTTCGCCAAGAACGATCTGGTCCCCAGAGTGCAGGTTCCCGCTCACCACGTCCTGATAGCCGCTCACAGGCGTATACGAAACCGGGACAAATGCGACATGTGGCGGCAATCCGGCTTGAGCCGAACTTTTTGCATGCGGTTCGTACACGAAGACGCCTTCTTCGCCATTCCACGACTGGATGGCAATGCTCGGAATGATAAACTGGGATTTCACCTGTCCCAGATTGACTGTCACTTGCCCAGTCATGCCATTTTTCAGATTCGCGGGCGGCTGATTGACAATGGCCTCCACTTCGTAGCTGTCCCCGTTGTTTTGAATAGGCGTGGGGTCCACACGAAAGATTGTGGCCTGAAGCGTGGACGAAAGCCCTGAAACGGTCATGCTGACCTGCTGCCCTGCGTGCACTTCGCTCAATTGATTTACATTGACGGGGAAAACCACCTCATACACCTGGGTGTCGATGACAAACGCCGTCTGCCCGGGTTGCACCGTGTCGCCGACCTCGATGTCCTTGGCCGCAATCACGCCGCTGACAGGCGCGCGAAGGGTCATGTAGCTCTCATTGAGCTCGGCCTGCTGCAACTGCGCTTGGGCCGCTTGCTCCTGCGCCGAAGCCGCCTGCAACTGAGCCTGCGCCGCGTCTTGGGATCCTAACGCTTCTTGGAATCCACCTTGAGCTGATTGCAACCCGGCAATCTCCGCTTGGAGCTTCGAATTGGCGGCCTGGACACCCGCCTGCGCGTTTTGCACACCCGCATTGGCGGTCTGAATCCCGGCTTGAGCCGATTGCAACGAACCTTGGTCAGGCGGCTGCACCACTTCTTGATACTGCGCTTTCGCTGTCGCCAAATTCGCTTTCGCCGCATTCAACTGTGCAAGCGCCTGATCCACCGCGGTTTGCTCTGCCGTCCGGTCGTTGTATGCCTGCTCGGCCGCTTGAAGAGCACTCTGTGCGGCCTGGTATTGCGCTTGGGCATTGGCGACCGCCGTTTGCGCCGTTTGAAGTTGAGACTGAGCCTGGGTTACTTGAGCTTGTGCCGCGCTGTATGTCTGTTTCGCGCTTTGCAACTCTTCGTATCCCTGCTCAAGCCCCTGATAGATGGCTTCGTAAGTCTGGACTTCCTGTGCGTACGGGTTATTGGCTGTACCAAATTGTTGTTGGTATGTGTTATAATCCGCTAATGCATTTTGATAGTTCTGGTAGGCTTGCTGCACCTGTTGTTCGGTGATAGAGCCATCCTTCTGCTCCGCGTTGTTCAGTTGAGTCTGCGCAATCTGCAGATTCTGCTCGGCCGTCTGTTCCGCCTGCTGCGCAGCAGCAACGTTTGCTTGCTGGTTTTGCTGGGCGGTCTGGAGAGCAACTTTAGCTTGATTGTACGCGTTTTGCGCCGCGACGAGTTGCTGATAAGCCTCGGTGCGATCATCGTACGCCGCAAGTGCGTCATCATATTCCTTTTGCGCACTTTCCACCGCAACCTCGGCAGCCTGGACATTTTGCTCTGCGACTGCTTTTTCCGCCGCTGTCGGGCCCTCGGTCACTTTGGTGAGACCAGCTTTGGCTTGGTTCAATTGACCTTCGGCTTCATTGACACCCGCTTGCGATTGCGTGATGCCAGCTTGCGCCGCATTCACACCCGCCTTAGCCTGTCCCACATTCCCCTCCGCCGTGAGCAAACCACCACCTGCTTCAACCATGGATGCTCGAGCTTCGGCGACAGCGGCGACCGCCTGTTCGTAGGTAGCCTGAGCTTGGTCCACGGCGAGCTTGGTACTGGAGTCGTCCAGTTGCGCAAGGATTTGCCCGGCCTTGACGTGTTGTCCAACCTGGACGTCGATTTGCGACACACGCCCGCCTGGCCCCTGGAAGCTCGCCTGCACCTCGGTTTTGCTTTCAATCGTCCCTTGCGCCACGAGTGTAGGCGAAGCGCTCGCTGGATGGAGAGTGTACAGATCATTCGTGGGCAACATGGTTGCCGCCTGCGAGGCACGTGCACTGAGAACACCAATCGTGGTTCCGAGAACCACGACAACCGCAGCGGCCACACCAGCCACGACCTTCGCGTTGGGTCTTCTTCCACTCGAGATGTCTTCTCGAATTGGCGGTTGAGTGCTCATCATTGGAAACCCCCTTACTGTTCAAGTGCTTTGCTTAGTCCATCGCGGGCGATACCCGCTGGTGTGACGATTGACGTTGCGGCGAACGCCCAATCGGATAGATGAAAAGCACCGCAACCCAAGCGGCAATGGCAAGCAGCGTTGAGACCATGAACGTGTCATTCATTCCGAGGACAAACGCATTGGCCTGCAAGTTGTCGTTGACTTGAAGCATCGCCTGCGCATGAGCTTGCGCTTGCGACATTCCTTGCGCCAAGTAGTGGGCAGTCGCCTGTGACAACTGCAAAGCACGCGGACTGCCTGGATCATATTGAGAAGCGAGCTGCGCCTCGCGAATGGTTTCGCGTTTGGTCATGTACACGGTCATGATGGCTGTCCCAAGTCCTGAAGCCACATTTCGGATGGTGTTGGTCAGCGCAGCCGCTTGCCCAGCCAATACGGGATTTTTCGACACAACCGCCGTGGTGCCAGCCGTCATAATGGGCATCATAGCGATACCCATGGCAAGGCTCCGCACGATGTAGAGTAACTGAATGTGCGCACCCGTAGAGTCTGTGGTTAAGAACGTGAACGCATAGGTTGAAACGGCAAGAATAGCGATGCCAAGGAGCCCGAGCGGTCGTGCGCCAATCTTATCGAACAACCGACCACTGATTGGCATCACGAGCGCGCTGACCAAGGCGCCAGGCGTCACAAAGAGCCCTGTCCGCAACGCACTGTACCCACGAATATTCTGCAGGTAGAGCGGCATGAGAAAGATACCGACGAACAGCGCTACGCTCAGAATCGAGACCACAATCAAACTCACAGTGTACGTGTACGTCCTGAGCAAGCGCAGTTGAAGCAAGGGCCGTTCTGCCCGAAGCTCCGTGATCACGAACAGGAGTAGCGACAACACTCCGATGATCAATGCCACCCGAACCTGTGTCGATCCCCACCCGTGATCTGGAACATTGTTGAAGCCATAAAGCAAACTAAAGAAACCAATGGTAGAAAACGTAACCCCCCACACATCGAGTTTGAAGGATGAGGAGGTCGGCAAATCGTCCATGAAAGGAATCGCTAAGAGAAGCGCAACAATCCCAATCGGTACGTTGACGAAGAAGATCCAGCGCCACGACGAATACTCCACGAAGTACCCACTGATGAGGGGGCCGAACGCAGGCGCGCCCATTATGGTAATGCCAAACACACCCATGATGGACCCGATACGTTGGGGTGGAAAGGTACGATAGATGACCGTCTGTGCGACTGGCTGAAGCAATCCACCTCCAATGCCCTGGAGGATTCGAAAGAAAATGATCGAAGGCAAGTTCCACGCGAATCCACAGAGAGCCGAACCGCCTGTGAAGACCACGAGCGCAAAGAGAAAAAGACGCTTGGGGCCGAGCGTATCAATGAGCCAACCTGAGGTTGGCACAATGACACCGGTGACCAGCATGTATCCGGTCAGCACCCATTGAATGTCACTCGTATTGGTGTTGAGTGCAACTTCCATTTTCGGGATGGCCACGTTCACGACACTCGTGTCGAGTACCGCCATGAACGTACCCATGAGCACAATGAACAGTTGAAGATATGGAGATGACCGGTGTTGGGTCGAGGTCGAGCTCACAGCATCCAATCCCTTCATCTCCCGTCATGAGTTCTTGAAAATGTGCACGGTAACATCCATCCCCGGTACGATGGGTTCGACAGGATATGTAGTAAAGTCAATGGTCACTGGGATCACTTGAGTGACTTTGGTGAAGTTCGCATTGTCACTGGTCGATGGAATTTCCGACAATGCGCTGTCTGTTGAAAGACCGATTCTTTCCACGATACCTGCAAAGGTTTGGCCAGGATAAGCGTCAATGTCGATTTTCACTTTCTCACCGACGTGGACTTCGCGAATCAGGGTCTCTTTTACGTTGGCAGTGACATATAGGTTGTGTAGATCGTAAGCGTACGCCATAGGCATTCCAGCTACTACCTGTTCTCCATCCGCTACATCACGCTGAACGATCGAGACATTCCCCGGCGACTCCACAGGCACATCCGACATGGCATTCCCCGATTGTTCTTCAATGTCACCGATGACGGCACCGGGCGTCAGGGTTGCGCCCACATACCCTTCCCAATTGACCACCTTCCCGCTCGTAGGCGCTTCGATGACATACTGGAATCCATCCACGTAAGCGTCATCGGTGGTCAAGTACTGACTTGATTCGTACCAGTAGTACCCTCCCCCTGCGATCGCAGCCACGATGACCACGCCCAGTCCCAGTTGCAGCGAACGTTTCACGGCTGGTTTCATACGCTCCACTCGTCACCTCTCTTGTGCTGCGGTTCGTCGCGCGGCCAGTATCCAAGCTTAATGATTCCGCAGCCCAATTGTTTAGCAAGCATGACACCCGCATAATCATATCGCTTCTCAGAAGAACATGTCAACTGAACACATTAGGAGGGAATAAAGCCTTGTTATGCAATATAACCATGCGTGAGTAAGTGAGAACAATCCGCCCCTCCGAAGGGAGCCACTGATTCTTTCTGATGTGAACAATAGTCGCGCAAATTGTCTATGACCCTGCGTCCACAACCGGACATTGGCTTGCCTTTCGCACCTGGATCGATGAGGACGAAGGTCTCGGCTTGCGCTGGCGGATGTATGATCGCGTGCCTCCGGCAAAGTCGAACCTGTGGCCGATCGAGGTCGACTTCGGCAGCGTCGCCTTGTGGGCGCGTCCCTTCGACTTCTGGTGGGAACACATTGCTTCCATTCTCCGCTACGTGGCCGACGCGCCTCATCTCCTCTACACTTCGAAGGGCGAATGGCGCGTGCGTTCGCGCGTGAGCCGACTCGATTGGGCCATTGACAGCGACGAATGGACGTTTGTCCCGGAAGACTTGGCGCGGTTTGTGTCGCGCACACGGATCACCCATCTCTACGAAACCGAGGAAGAATGGCTCGAATACATGCAGGAGCTCCCGGAGGTCTCCCATCTGGTGTGTCGACGGTTCACCGGGTTCTCCTTCGGCAAGACCCCGGTCCACGTTCGGATTTACCACAAAGACCGAGAGCTCATGCTGTCGCAGCAGGACACCAAAGCGAAGTTCTTTTTCCGCTTATGGGAAGCCAATGGCTGGGACGTCGGGCGATCCGTTTGGCGCGTGGAGATCGAGATTCGTCGAGAAGCGCTCCACCAGATGCATGATGGCACGCGCACATACGCCGACATGGACGTGGACGAGGTCGTGGCGCGATTTCCGACGGTGCTTCGCTATTGGCTGTTGTCTTGGCTGTCGCTTCGGCAACCCACCGACGACACGAACCGCTCGCGCTGGCCGTTGGATGAGACCTGGCAACGGGTGATTGAAACGGCGAGTGAAGCGCCCAGCGCCTTTGCGCGCGTCTTCCGCGCCCCGGTGCTCGATGCGCAAAACCTCGCACGACAACAACGCACGCTGCTTGCCAAGTGGGCGCTTCTCACCCGTTGCCCGCCGGAAGCGTGTTTGACGGAACCGTACCTGATTCAACTCGCCGAAGCTTTGGACCTGTCGTCCATGGAATTTCTGTGGTCGGTACACAAAGAGATGCGCAAGCTGGCGGGGCGTTTGGGGGTACGCCTGCCTGACGACGACAAGCCTGCAGAAAGCGAATTTGCCCTGCAATCCCCCCGAAATTGAAACCACTTCATGATGAAAGGGTGATTGGAATGAGCACGACGACGCCTTCTCCGCATGGGAACGAAGCTCGTGAGTTGGGGGCTTGGGCGTGGCGACAACTGCGTCGGCACCCCCTGCTCTTCACCGCTGCGGTTGTGTCCGCGGCGATCCTGGTGTGGCATGGGCTCAAAGCCCTCCCGATGGACATCCATGTTCCCCATGGCCCAGAACACTGGCGATGGCTCGGGTGGTTCCTTGGCGTTCCCGCCGTGTTCATGGTGTATCTCGCTTGGACCGGTTGGATCGACCGAGACCGCTTGATTGTCGACGCGTTCTCCTTCGAGGAGGCGCTTCGGCGCGCGGACCTTTGGGACAACCCGCGCTACAAGCGCCCGTCGCTCGTGCGGGTGAAAGAACGCGCGAATGGCGACGTGGAGCTCATTGTCCACGGGCTCCCGGTCTCGATCTGGCAGAAGCCCGAGATCGCCGATCCCTTCTGCGCTTCCTTTGGGGTCGAGCGATTCCGCTCGGTGACGCAGGACCCGAAGCGCCGCGACCGCGTACATTTGGTACTCGCCTCCGGTTCACTGGATCAAGTCGTGAAAGCGGCAGGTCGCGAACCCGGCGCGCGCCGACTTCCGAAACCGAAGGTCAAACGCGATCGCGATGATGAGGACGCGCATCCGGTAGCTCGCATGTCGTTTCTCCTCGGCTATGGGCATGATGGGAAGGTGTTCTGGCACCTTCCCACTTGGCCGCATCTCCTGATCGCCGGAAGCACCGGCAGCGGGAAGTCGACGCTTATTCGACAGATCATGGCGCAGGCCCTCGAAGGCGGCTGGCTCGTCTACCTCGTCGATCCCAAGGGCGGCGTCGACTATCTGGAACTCCTTCCGATGCTCGCAGAGCCCATGAAGGAGTTCCCGCAGGATGCGCTGCCGCTTCTCGAAGCGCTCTGGGCAACCCACCGTGAGCGTCTGACCAAGCTCAAGGAAGCGGGTTACTCGTCGCTTCGGGAAGCGCAGGAACGCGGCTTCTTGCTCGAGGAGAAACCGATCCTTCTCGTCGTGGACGAGCTCTCGATTTTTACGTCGAGCACAGGCGGCAAGGATGAGAAAGAGATGCGTACCCGCGCCCATGCGTATCTCGAGCGGTTCGCCTTGGCCTCGCGCGCGACGGGCATTGCGCTTCTGCTCTCGGCGCAGTATCCGACAGCTGAAATCCTCGGTTCCCAGATCCGCCAACAGGTTTGGCGCATCTGCGGGCGCGTGGATGACGAGATCGCCTCGAGGACCATCCTCGGCGTCCCAGGCGCGGAGAAACTCCCGCCGGACAAGCCGGGACGGTTCTTGTACGTGGAGCACGGCGAGTTGAAGGAATTCCAAGTGATGTTCTGATGAGCAAAAAGAAAGCCGGCAGCCCAACGAGGGGCTGTCGGCTCATGCATACAACTCTCAATAAGTAGTGGTCGCTGTCTGCGTAACGCCATTCGTGGTCACTGCCACTGTCAGCGTCACGTTGGTCATTGATTGCGATGTATACACATTTAACGTGTACACCCCATTCGAACCACCAGACACGGTGAAGTCGCCTGCGCTTGGAGTGCTATTGCTCGCCACGCCGGTGTAATTTACCGTTGTACCGCTTGCCCCGCTGTTATCCGAGACAGCGAAGTTGGAATACGTTAGCCCGGTAATCGGGTTTCCATCCGGATCCGTCACCGTCACGGTACCCGAGTAGTCATAGGGCAAAGTTGAACTAGACGTGGAGAAGGTCCCTAACGTCACCTTCGCCACATTGTCAACTCCACCCTGCCAGGTAATCGGCACTTCGCCGATCGCCGTGGTGCCGCCAGCCGAGTACGCGTTCAGCTCACCACCCGACACCTGGACTGACGGTGCGGTAATCAGTTGGTACGTCGCATTTTGACCCGTACCGTTCGTGGTGTTCACCGCCGCATACGTCACCGCGCCATCCTCGAGCGTCAGCTGCACTTCGCCATTGTTGTTCGTGGTGAGCGTAATCGTCGGCACCTGGCCGCTGCCAATGTTCGTCGCCGCCAACGCACCCGGCACCGAGATCGAGTTGTAGTCAAGCTGCCAACCGCTCGGCAGGATGTCGGCTGGATTGAACAACGGCACCGGCGTAGGCTCCGTCTGCGACGTGTTGCCTTGCGGCACGGACTGCTGCAATGCCACGCCGTTGACCGCCGTGATCCACACGCCCGGCAGATTCTGCGGCGTGATTGTAATCGTCGCATTCGGCACCGGGTTTCCAAACGCATCCTGCGCCTCTAAGGTCACAGTATTCGTCTGGTCGGCCGAGCCTGTAATGTTTTGTGGCGTTGCGTACACCGCCTGCACCGAACCCGTGCTTGCGCTGGTGTAAGTCACCTGCGCCGTTGCGGTCTGGCCATTTTCTGTTGCCGTGTACGTGTACGTACCTGTGAAGCGGCCGTACGCTCCCACCTCGACGATTTGGATCGGGATCAACTCGTCGCTCACGGTCTCGGTCGCATTGGTAGCCGTTCCAGTAGCCTTCGACTGACCGTTGCCCGAAATCCACGTGAGTGTCAATGTCCCCGGACCGCCGCTCGTCGTCGATACCTGACCACCCTCGATCATCGGGTCGCCTTGCGCGTCTGCCGGCATCGGCACTTGACCAAAGTCCGCCACTTGCTTGCCCGTCTGGGTATCGTACAGCACGTAGTTGCCGCTTGAATCTTGACCCAAGATGTAGTTGCCATCCGGCGTGTACGCCACGACCGTCTGCAGGCCGTACGCCGACGGGTCAAAGATCACCTGGCCATTGACAGTGGTTTTACCGCTCTTCGAAATGACCACCTGAGCCGAGTAGTTGTACTTCGAATTGCTGATCTCGTGACCATCGATGAAATTGATCGAGTCCTGGTTCTTTCCATCGGACGCGATCGTGTAGTTCAGGCCACCGTTCGGGATACTCGCCAGGTTGACGTAGTTGTTGAACGGAGCCACGAGCCACGTGACCTCACCCGACGGTTGCAGGAAGTACTGGCTCTGGTTGTTCCCCCACGGAATGCCCTGCAACGAGATCGTGTTCGGCGTCCCGCTGTTGGTGTTGATCAACGGACCATAGTTTTCAATGCCTTCAATGGTCGTCGCCTCACCCAGCGCGCTCACGCCGCTACCCGGCTGGAACTGGATGTTCGCCGAAGCCGACGCACCGCCTTGACCCACCGGATTGGCGTCCGGATTGTTCACCTGAACATTGATATTCAACGTTGCGGTGCCACCGTTGATATTGATGCTCGAATTCGGATCGTTCGACGAGTTGACAGCCACCGTGTAGTTGGTGTTGAGCGGCGCCGCCGGCACGCTGGTGTTCTCACCCTGACCAAAGGTGATCGTAAACGGCGTCCCCGTCGCCGACTGCAGGTTCGAGTACAGGTACCCCTGCACGCTGTCGACGTAGACCTGATTCGTCTTGTAGTCGACGTACACGGACAGGTTGGTGATGTCAAACGTCTGGGTACCGTCAGTCTTGTAGCTGTAATTGCTTTGCAGCTGCTTCACAATCGCGTTGTAAACTGTTGAATTACCGCTACCTGCCGGATCCAGTTGGAACCCGAACGCCGAATTCATCGTGAAGCCCTGCGGTACATTCAGGTTGAAGCTCAGCTGATCATCCGGGAACTGCGCAGGCAGAATCTCCTGGCCGCTCTCCGTGTACGCACCGAAGTACATCGTTTCGGACGAGCTTGCAGTCTCCTCGAGACCCTGAGGATTGTTCGGAATCTGCGAGACATCGGCGTAGCTCGCCTGCAAGGCATGATTCGACAATCCGAGCGCACCCACACTCTGCCCAGGCTCCCAAGAGACCTGCATCGCGCCGTTCGAGCTACCGAGCACCGGCAAGAGCGTCAGGTCAGAAGGCAGCTGCTGACCTTCCACCACGCCCGAGGTCGGCGGCGCATAGTAGATGTAGTAGTCATCCACCTGCTGCTGCTCCTGCGCATTGACCGTATCGGACACCGTGAACGAGAAGTTTCCGTTTGCGTCCGTCGTCACAAGGTCAAACGACGAGCCGCTGAACTTGTACTTCTGCCCGTTCACCACGTAGCTGTCCGTGCCATCGGCGCCAATCTGTCCGCTGCCAATCGGCGCGTCCACAATGACCAACTGCGCGTTCGGCACGGGGTTGCCCGCGGCATCCTCCGCCGTACCCGTAATGGTCAGGTTGGATCCCGACGTCGGATTCTCGCGGTTTTGGTCCGTCAACGCAGGCGAGTTCAGCACATTCGCAGGCGAGACGTTCGCAATCTTCGCAGGTTGGTCTTGGAACGACCACTGCAGATAGCTGTTGCCCTGGCTGGAGCCGCCATTGACCAATTGCGCGCTCACTTGCGCCATGGCCACAGCACCCGTGAGCGGCGTGCCGTTCTGGGTCGGGACGTTCGCATTCAGGTACATGATCGCCTGACCCTGGCTGTTCGTGGTGGTCGTGTAGATGGTCTGCGTGCCAAATTGGCCGTTCGCGCCCACTTGGACCACGCCACCGCTCAGCACGTTGCCCTGCGAATCCGTAATGTTGATTGTCGGATTCCCAATCGTCGCAACGTTCGCAGCGGAGACATAGAATTTCACAGCCTGACCCGCCACCGAGGACGCGCTCTGGCCACTCCCAGGCAGCATGGTGGCAACCATCGCAATGAGACCCTTCGTCGGATCTTGCGATGATGAGAACGTCAGGTTATCCGGATTCGACTGGTTGCCCCACAGCGGCGCCAGAACCAACGTGCCAGGCAGGCCCCACTGCGCCGTGACCGCCGACGAGCGGATGTACTGACCATTCGACTGAATCGGAAGCTGCGCAATGACGTACAGAGGCTCCGTCGTCGTGCTTGCGCTCGACGTCACCTTCATGGTGGCGACGCCCTGGCTGTTGGTCGTCACCTGATAGTAATCATCATACGTCTTATTGCCGATCACGATCGGCGCAGACAGCTTCGCATAGTTCAGCGTGTTCCCGCTCGCATCGGTCACCGTCAGGTTATCCGTCGTGGAGACCAAGAACTCCACAACCTGATTCGGCACCGGATTCCCATCTCCATCGGTCACCGTCGTGGAGAAGGTAATGGCATTGCCCACCGCAGCCACAGCCGGGGCGTTATCCGCTCCGGTACCGACCGTCTGCCCGGAGACCTGGATCGGCGACAGCGTCTCCGTGGAGGTGTTCACCGTCGTTTGGGTCTGGATGTTGAGCCCAGCCTGACCGCTGAAGGTGCCGTTGACGTTCAACGCCTTCAAGATGTTGTTAATGTAGTAAATCGGCAGGTAGGTCGTGATGGGTCCCTTGGGCCCAGCCGCCGGATCGCGTGCGACCTGTGTATTGAATTTCTTGACGACCGTACCGTTCACCGTCACGGTCGTGTTGCCCGTACCAATACCGCCCGCGACTTGGACATTCGCTGCATTCACGTTCGAATCCGTCAGCGCCCACGTGTGGGTTACGCCATTCCAAGTCGCCTGGATCCCAATCTTCGCGAGCGCCTGGCTGAAGTAATAGATCGGGAAGAATCCCGTCTTGTTGCCCGAATCGTACCCCACCATCTCATAGGGGTTCGACAGGACCTGGCCATTGACCACGATGGGCAACTGACCAGCCGGTGTGAGACCACTGGAGCTGGACGTTGCCGCAAACGTCATTGGGCTAATCGCACCCAGGACAATCGCAGCTGAAGCAATGCCACTCAGTGTGCGTTTCAAGTCCCCTTCTCCTCCTTATGACTCCTGTAGAATCAACAGCCTGAAGTTCGGTGACGAAGGTCACCCCGCATTGGCCATTCGTCACTGCCCCCGCGCCCGGCGATCTTCCAAGAGCTTCAAACAGCCGTTTACACACCAACCTGATCACGTTTGAATTCTCTTGTATCCGGCACGCAGGGAGGCATCCCTCCCTTCAGTGGCTACCTGCAGCCTTCCCTCTTCTGGCTTTAGCCGCCAGGATTCGACAACACGAGGGTTGTTCTCGACAACGTAAGCCACTCTAACAAGTTATGTATCCTAATACAGTAGCCTCAATGCTGCATTATACGCTTTCTACCCTTGCAAGTAAAGGTCTCGTGAGGAAGAAAGGCATAGTTCTCGGCATATTTTCAGCTTTGAAGCACACCCGGTTACGCATGCAGGGCTCTATACCGAGACTATCTACATCCTTCGACTCGTGGTCTTTATTTGTGAGGGTCCACAATTGAATTCGCCCGTCATTTTTCAAATTCCTTGAACGGTTTCTACCCAATTGTGCCTCCTTAAGTCAATTTGTTAGGATGATCTCCATTGCTCATGTCGTAGTCAGGGGGTACGTTGATGATGTCTTTTGTAACTCTGGCGTATGCTTGGACAGCCGAGACCATCGAGAAGAAGTCCAGATTTATCGCCTCAGCCTTCCCTATTCGGAGCGAGGCGGAGGCGTTCACCGCGTTGGACGGGGTTCGAGAAGACCACCCGGACGCTCGGCACCATGTATACGCGTATCGGATAGGTATTCAGGTGCCGAGCGAGCGGTTTTCGGACGATGGCGAACCGAGTGGCACCGCTGGCCGACCTGTGCTTGAGGTCATTCGCCGCAAAGGCCTCACCAACGTGTTGGTGGTCGTGACGCGCTACTTCGGCGGCATCCTGCTTGGCGCGAGCGGTTTGGTCCGTGCCTATACCGAGGCCGCAGCAGCTGTCCTGGAGGAGGCCCCCAAGCTTCTGTGCGCTCAGATGTGCGACATCCTCGTCAGCTGCGCGTACGAGCACTACGGCAAACTCATGCATCTGCTCGAACAGACAGGTCTCCGACTGTACGACGCGGAATTCACAGAAGCCGTGCGTTTTCGCCTCGTGGTGCGCGAAACAGATGTGCCGCGCACCGTCGCGCTTGTGACGGATGCGACGTCCGGGCAGGCGACATGCCGAGTGTCCCCGCCCGCCTATGTAGGCGTAACGGATGCCGGCGAACTTGTCCGCAACGTGTGGCTCCGCGAAAACGTGCCAGAATGACAGCCTCAGAAGCGCGGATACGCGACGCCCCGTGCGAGCTGAAGGATCAGGGCGGATCGCGCGGCTAAGATGCGCTCCACCACCCGCGGCCTAGGCATTTGCACCATGAACTCTATGCCGTCGGCCATCCGCACCGCGGTCTCCTCCGGATTGATGGCGCGGATGCCTTGAATGGCATCGATGCGGAAGAACCCCTGTGAACCATCGTTTCGCCCGATAGGCGTTCGCACCCGAAGTTGAGCATATGCGAGCCCTTCTGCCGCGATGACGACGGGAGCGAAAAGACTCCGATTCAGGTCTTCCTCGCAGGCTCTGCGCAGGTCCCGCTGCGAGATGGCAAAGTGCCGGAGCAGGCTTTCCCGCACCCATTGCGCGCGGTGGGGTTCGTAGAACATGCGGCCATCGGACAACAAGACGAGCGTCCGATTCCCCTGACAGTACACAGGCACAAATGCGGTAATCCGGCGTGCAATCTCGGCCATGCGCGGCGCGTCTCCCTCGGCATGGACGGGCACATTCTCGATTGGGTGCTGGTTCGGCTCCGGCAGGATAAACATTGAACACATTCCTCCCTCATGGTGGTCATTCCTGAAAGCTGTTGTTTCCGTCGTGATTAGAATGATTGGAGATACCTACCTCTTTGTAGCTAGGGTATCGTCAGTTTATGAATTCTGTCAATATGGGAATCTACGTTTGTGGAGTTGA
>NZ_BCSG01000051.1 GCF_001570745.1 Alicyclobacillus mali NBRC 102425 | reverse complement strand
AACCCCCCAAGAGCAAAACTTTATACGCTCTCCACATGAAAATTTTAACGTCTAGTCAACCGCTCCACATCGTCAGCGCCTGGGCACTTCTCTCCACCGAACGGCTCTTTTGCGCCGCCAGCGCATGCGCGTTTGCAGCGGGCTCGCCGCTTCGGCCGCCGGCCCTTTTTCCCTACTCATCGCCTCGCTGATCACCATGCCGGCGAGGATGAGGAGCACGCCGAGCCAGCGAAGGGGCGAGACGTGATCGCCATTCATAAGCCATGCGCCGACGACTGCCACGGGCAACTCCAGGGTGCCGAGCACGGCCGCCATGCGCCCGCCGATGCGTGGGATGGCGATGAGAGCGAAGAGCGTCGGAAGCACCTGGCTCAAGAGCGCGATCCAAAAGCCCCAGAAGAGAGTGATGGGAGGCCGCGCAGCGAGGTGATGCACGAACGCGCCGGGCGGGAACACAGAGAGCACGGCGATGCCGGCGACCGTGATGACTAGTGCGGAACGAAGCTCGGGAGAGACGGCGGGATCGTTCTGCGCGGAGACGGTCAGATTAATGGCATAGGCGAGCGCGGCGCCGAGCCCGAGCAGGGCGGCGCCCACGGGCACGTCCTTCCACGCTGCGCCGGTCGCGCCCACCGCGAGCACGGTGCCGCCGAGGATGAACAGGAGTCCGAGCCACTTCGCAGGACCCGGCCAGCGGCGGTGCCAGACTGCGTCGATGAGCGTCGCCATCCACACGAACTGGAACATGAACACGATGGCGAGGGAAGCGGGAAGCACGGCGAGCGCGCGGTAATAGGTGTAGCAAAACAGCGCATTCATGAGGCCGATGAGCAAGATGAGCATCCACTGGCGGCGGTCGATCCGCTTACCCCGGTGCCGGACCATCGCGACGAGCCAAAGGCACACCGCCGCGATGGCGTATTGGGCGTCGGTGGCCGTGGCGGGATCGAGCCCAGCCGCGTACGCGATGCGCAGCACGGGCGAGACGAGGCCGTACATCGCCGCCGCGCAGAGCATCATGATGGCGTACAACGCGATCCCTCCTCCGCAGAAAGGCGGCCGGCAGGGCGCCGACCGCCGCTCCGCAGATAAGGATAGCGCACATTTCTAGGATTGCCAATTATGTGCGATGTCGCGGCGATACTGCGCTCCGCTAAAGTGAATCGATGAGACCGCCGTGTAGGCGCGGTCGATGGCGCATGGGACATCCTCAGCGATGGCGGTGACGGTGAGCACGCGGCCGCCTGAGGTCTCGAGGCGCCCGCCGTCGCCGAAGCGCGTCCCCGCATGAAACACCGTCACGCCCTCCGGGATCTCGCCCGGCAGCTCGATGGGCACCCCCGTCTCCGACGAAGCGGGATACCCCGCGCTCGCCATCACTACGCACACCGCCGCGTCCGGGCGCCACGAAACCATGGCGGGATCGAGGCGATCGTGCGCTACCGCCCACATGACCTCGAACAGATCGCCCGCGAAAAGCGGCAGGACCACCTCGGTCTCCGGATCGCCGAAGCGGCAGTTGAATTCCACCACCTTCGGCCCCCCATCGGTCAGCATGAGCCCGGCGTACAGCACGCCGCGGTACACCACGCCCATCTCGCGGAGGCGCGCGAGCGTCGGCCGCACAATCTCTCGGGTCACGCGGTCGATCACGTCCTCGGTCACGCGGGGCACGGGCGAGAATGCGCCCATGCCACCCGTGTTCGGGCCGCGATCGCCGTCCAACAGGCGCTTGAAGTCGCGCGCTGGGAGCATCGGCACGGCGTTGTGCGCGTCCACGAAGTACATGAGCGATAGCTCCACGCCCTGCATGAACTCCTCGATCACGACGCGCCGGCCGGACGCGCCGAAGCGCCCGCCGACGAGCATCTCCTCGAGCGCCGCCTCCGCTTCTGCCACGGTTTCTGCCACCACGACGCCCTTACCCGCCGCGAGCCCGTCCACCTTGACGACGATGGGCGCGCCCTGCGCGCGGACGTACGCGCGCGCTTCCTCCGCGTCCGAAAACGTCCGGTGGCGCGCGGTCGGCACGCCCGCCTCCTCCATGACGCGCTTGGAAAACGCCTTGGACGCCTCGAGCTGCGCCGCCTCGCGGCTCGGGCCAAACACCGGGATGCCCGCCTCCGCAAGCGCGTCCGCCAAGCCTTCGGCCAGCGGCTGCTCGGGGCCCACCACGACGAGATCGATGCCCGTGTCCTGGCAAAATCGGATCAACGCGCCGTGATCGGACGCGGCGACGGGCACAAGCTCAGCCAACGCCGCCATGCCTGGGTTCCCTGGCGCCGCGTACAGCTCGGGCCGGTTCGCGCTCTGCGCCAGCTTCCATACAATGGCGTGCTCGCGAGCGCCCTGGCCGACGACGAGCACGCGCGGGCGCCGCACTTCGTTTGCCATGGATTCTCCCCCTTGATTCAGCGCAGGTTTCAGTGCAAGAAATGCCGTTCGCCGGTGAACACCATCGCGATCCCGGCCTCATCTGCGGCGGCGATGCTGTCCTCGTCGCGGATGGAACCCCCCGGCTGGACGATGGCGGCAATCCCCGCGCGCGCCGCGGCGTCGACGGTGTCTCGCATCGGGAAGAACGCGTCCGACGCCAACACCGCGCCCTTCGCCCGCGCGCCCGCCTGCTTGAGGGCGATCTCGGCCGCGCCGACGCGGTTCATCTGCCCCGCGCCGATGCCGAGCGTCTTATCCCGCTCTGCCACGACGATGGCGTTCGACTTGACGAACTGCACCGCGCGCCACGCGAAACGAAGCGCCTCGTACTCGGCGTCCGTGGGCTCCCGCTTCGTCACGACGCGCCAACTGCGCGGGTCGATGGGCGTGGCGAGATCGACCGTCTGCGCCAGGAAGCCGCCCGTCACGCGCCGCAACGTCACGTCGCCGGGGCGCCACAAGGGCTGCGACATGTCGACCGTCAGCAGGCGCAGGTTCTTCTTCTTGGCGAGGACTTCGCGCGCCCCCTCGCTGAACGACGGCGCGATGACAATCTCGAGGAAGATGCCGGCGAGCCGTTCCGCCAGCCTGCGGTCCACCTCGCGGTTCAGCGCGACAATGCCGCCGAAGATAGAGACGGGATCCGCCTCGTACGCCCGCTCGAACGCCTGCTCAAGGGTCTCGCCGCGGCCAATTCCGCACGGATTCATGTGCTTCACCGCCACCGCGACGGGCTGCTCGAAGTCGTCGAACGCGCGCAGGATCTGAAGCGCGCTGTCGGCGTCCTGAATGTTGTTATAGGAGAGTTCCTTGCCCTGAAGCTGATCCGCGCGCGCGATGGTGGCTTTGGTGGCGTTCGGCTCCATGTAAAACTGGGCGCGCTGGTGTGGATTTTCCCCGTAGCGCAGGTCCTGCTTCGCGACGCCCGTCACGTGGAACACCTGCGGCCAGTCGCCCGCCACCTCGGCGCTTACATCGAGATGCCCCGCCAGGTAGTCGGCGATAAGCGCGTCGTAGCGCGAAATCGTCCGGAACACCTTCGCGGCGAACTCACGGCGCAGCGCGCGCGGCACCTCCCCTTGGCGCAGCGCTTGAAGGACGCGATCGTAATCCGCGGGGTCGATGACGGGCAGCACGAATTCGTGATTTTTGGCGGCGCTTCTCAACATGGCCGGGCCGCCGATGTCGATCATCTCGATGGCCTCTTCGTCCGCCACGCCCTCGCGCTCGATGGTCTTCGCGAAAGGGTACAAATTCACGACGACGAGATCGATGGCGCGGATGCCGTGCTCCTCGATCTGCCGGACGTGCTCGGGCACATCGCGGCGCGCGAGCAGGCCGCCGTGCACCCTGGGGTGGAGCGTCTTCACGCGGCCGTCCAGAATTTCAGGAAAGCCGGTGTGCTCGTCGATGGGCGTGACCGGAATGCCCGACTGCTCCAGCAATTTCGCAGTGCCGCCGGTCGAAAGGATATCGAAGCCGAGATCCCTGAGCGCCTCGCAGAAGGGGACAATCCCGTCCTTGTCATACACGCTCACGAGCGCCAGTTTCGCCACGTTCCCACTCCTTTGTGCGGTTGCCCCGCTCTCTACTCAATGAACCTCACGCCCTGCGTACCGCGCGCGACGCGCCCGATGTCGTACACCGCCTCGCCCTCCGCCTGAAGAAGCTCCGCGGCGCGCGCGGCCTCCGCCTCCGGCAGGGCGATGACGTAGCCGATGCCGAGATTCCAGATGCGCGACGCCTCCTCGAGCGAAAGGCCGCTCGCCTCAAGCAGCCACTGAAACACCGGCTGCATCGGCCACGATCCGCGCCGCACCTGCGCCTCGCATCCCTCCGGCAGCACGCGCGGCAGGTTGTCGACGATCCCGCCGCCCGTGATGTGCGCCATCGCGGACACCCGCACGCCTTCGCGCAGGAGCTTGAGCACGCTCTTGACGTAGATCCGCGTGGGGCGCAAAAGCACCTCGGCCACATCCGCGTCCTCGCCGGGGAACGGATCCGTCAGCCGAAGGCCGTGCTCGGCCACCAGCTTGCGCACGAGGGAGTAGCCGTTCGAGTGCACGCCGTTTGACGCGAGCCCGAGAAGCACGTCGCCCTCCCGCACAGCCGATCCGTCCACCATCTCGCCGCGATTGACGCAGCCCACAGCGAAGCCGGCGAGATCGTACTCCCCATCGCCGTACATGCCGGGCATCTCGGCCGTCTCGCCGCCCACAAGCGCCGCGCCCGCCTGGCGGCAGCCCTCCGCCACGCCCGACACCACGGCCTCGGCCACGCCCACGTCGAGCTTGCCGACGGCCAGATAATCGAGGAAGAAGAGCGGCTCTGCGCCCACCGTGAGGATGTCGTTCACGCACATCGCCACGCAGTCGATGCCGACGGTGTCGTGCCGCCCGGCGGCGAAGGCAATTTTCAGCTTGGTGCCGACGCCGTCGGTGCCGGAAACCAGGACGGGCTCAGGAAAGCGGGCGAGATCGAGCGCAAAGCCGCTGGCAAAGCCGCCGATGGCCGCGAGCACCTCGCGCCGAAGGGTCGCCTTGGCCAGTCCCGCGTACCGCTTCGCCGCCTCGTTTCCAGCGTCGATGTCGACGCCCGCTTGCTTGTATAGATCCAACGTTCACCCTCCTATGCGGATGGGCTCCATGCCCTCGTTCAGCGTCTGATCGATCAAACTCGTCGGATAGCGGCGCGTGAAGCACGCGTTGCAGAACGGCACGGGCGATCCCGGCGGAAAGCCGAACGCCTGCATGAGTTCATCCACCGTGAGAAACTCCAGCGAATCCGCCTCAATGGCGCGCCGGATCTCGTCGATGGAATGGCGCGCCGCGATGAGTTCGTCCTCCTTCGCCGTGTCGATCCCGTAGTGGCACGGGCTCACGTACGGCGGGCTCGAGATGCGGACGTGCACTTCGAGCGCCCCCGCGCCGCGCAGCAGCCGCACAATGCGCCGCGACGTGGTGCCCCGGACGATGGAATCGTCGATGAGGACGACGCGCTTGCCTTCGACCACCGAGCGCACGGCGTTCAGCTTCAGCCGCACGCCGAGATCGCGCAGCTCCTGCGAAGGCTGGATGAACGTGCGGGCGATGTACTTGTTCTTGATGAGCCCCGTCTCGAGCGGAAGCCCGCTCTGCTCGGCGTATCCCGCCGCCGCCGACACGCTCGAATCCGGCACGCCAATCACGATGTCGCCCGGCGCGGGATGCCGCTCGGCCAGGATGCGCCCGAGCTGTTTGCGCACGCTGTGCACGTTCCAGCCGTCGACGTCGCTATCCGGCCGCGCGAAGTACACGTGCTCGAACGTGCACATGCGCCTCGCGCGGCGGGGAGCGAAGCGGACGGATCGCACGCCGTGGCGAGTGATGTGCAGCAGCTCGCCCGGCTCCACGTCGCGCACGAGCGTGGCGCCCACCGTCTCGAAGGCGCAGGATTCGGACGCCACCACGTGTGCATCCCCGAGCCGCCCGAGCACCATCGGGCGCAGGCCGAACGGATCGCGCACGGCGATGAGCTCGTCATCGCTCAGAATGACCAAAGCGAAGCCGCCCTCGATCTTCTGCACCGCGCGGGCGACGAGATCGGCCAAATCGCCGGCGCCCTCCTTCGCGATAAGGTGCGCGATGACCTCGGTGTCCGACGTCGTCTGAAACAGGCTCCCCTGTTCCTCCAACTGAATGCGCAGAAAGCGCGCGTTGACGAGGTTGCCGTTGTGCGCGATGGCGAAGTTGCGCGCATGCGTCGCGAGCGCAATGGGCTGCGCGTTCTGAATGGTGTTCGATCCGGCCGTCGAGTAGCGCACGTGGCCGATGGCGGCGTGACCGTGAAGTCCCTCGAGCTCGCCCGCGCGAAACACGTCGGTCAAAAGCCCAAGGCCCTTGTGGCTGTACATGCGCGATCCGTCGGTGGAAGTGATGCCAGCCGCCTCTTGTCCGCGGTGCTGAAGCGCGACGAGCCCGTAGTACGTCAGCGCGGCCGCCCGCGGGTGACCAAAGATGCCAAAGACGCCACACTCTTCGCGCGGCTTATCGCCGTAAGCCGCCTGCTTTTCCACGCTATCCACGCCTGGTCTCTCCTTTTTGGTCAAAGCGTTGCGCGCGAGTCGACAGCATCCTGGCGAAGGAGGCTTGGAATGGCAGTGCGATAGGCCTCCTCCAAATCGGCGAGCGAAACGCGGACGAGATCGCCCGCAAACGAGACTTCGAGACACGGCGCATCGGTGAATTCCCCTGCGACGCGCGCCGGAACGTCGAGCGCGCGGGCGAGATGGAGGAGCGCATCGAGCGCATCCGGGGAAACGGCGGCGATGGCGCGCCCCTGGGCCTCGGAAAACAGCCAGCCGGCTGGCCGCACGCCGTCGGGTGCCGCGAGCGACGCGCCGCACCCCGCTCCGATGGCCATCTCCGCGATGGCGACGGCTAGGCCGCCCTCGGACACGTCGTGCACGGCCACGGCGGCGCGCTCAGCGGCGATGCGCTGCAGAAGTTCATGCAAGCGCCGCTCCGCGGCGAGATCGAGGTACGGTGCGTCGCCCACTGGCTCGCCACACGCCAGTTCGGCGAAGAGCGATCCGTCGAGATCGTCGTCCTCGCGCCCGAGGATCACGAGTTTCAGCCCACGCGCCTCGCGCGGCGCAGACGGCATGCGGCGGAAAATGCCGTCCAGCACGCCGACGCAGCCGACGATGGGCGTGGGATCGATGTCCTGGCCGCGCGACTCGTTGTAGAGCGACACGTTGCCGCTGACCACGGGCGTGTCGAGCGCGCGGCACGCCTCGGCCATGCCGTCGATGGCGTCCGACAGCTGGCGCATGACCGCGGGCTTTTCGGGATTGCCGAAGTTGAGGCAATTGGTGATGGCGAGCGGCCTGGCACCCACCGCGGCGACGTTGCGAGCCGCTTCCGCCACCGCGATGGCGCCGCCCTTTCTCGGATTCAGCCGGACGTAGCGCGCGTTGCCATCGGTCGCCATGGCCACGGCCTTGTCGAGATCCGGCACCTTGACGAGCGCAGCGTCCATGCCCGGGCCCAACGCGGTCTGCGCGCGCACCATCGTGTCGTACTGGCGGTAGACCCACGACTTGTCGGCGATGTTCGGGTGGCGCATGAGGGAGAGCCAGGCTTCGGCGAGATGACTCGGCTCGGGAATGGACGCCCGCTTGGACGACACGGGCGGGCCAACCGGCCGCTCGTATACCGGCGCTTCATCGACGAGCGCGCGGACCGGGATTTCCGCCACCACCTCTCCGTGCCACAAGAGGCGCAGCATGCCGTCGTCCGTGACGCGGCCCACGTCGGCCACCTCAAGCCCATAGCGGCGGAAGATGGCGAACGCCACCTCCTCCTTGCCGCGCTCGAGCACGACGAGCATGCGCTCCTGCGACTCGGACAGCATCATCTCGTACGGGGTCATGCCCGTCTCCCGCACCGGGACGCGATCGAGCACGAGCTCGATGCCGCCGCCCGCTCGGCTCGCCATCTCCGCGGACGACGAGGTCAGTCCGGCCGCGCCCATGTCCTGGATGCCGACCACGGCACCGGTGGCGATGAGCTCGAGGCACGCCTCCATCAGGAGCTTGCCGAGGAAGGGATCGCCCACCTGCACCGCCGAGCGCTCCTTTTCCTCCGGGTCCTCCGCCGATGCGAACGTGGCGCCGTGGATGCCGTCGCGGCCCGTGCGCGCGCCGACGACGAAGACCGGGTTGCCGACACCTTTCGCTTCCCCACGGACGATGCCATGTGCAGGCAGGATGCCGACGCACATCGCGTTCACCAGCGGGTTCTGGCGATACGTAGGCGAAAACTGCACCTCGCCCCCCACCGTAGGGATGCCGACGCAGTTCCCGTATCCGCCGATCCCGGCCACCACCTGCGCGAACAGGTACCGCGTGCGCGCGTCGTCCAGCGGCCCGAAGCGCAGGCTGTCGAGAAACGCGATGGGCCGCGCGCCCATGGTGAAGATGTCGCGCAGGATGCCGCCGACGCCCGTCGCCGCGCCCTGGTACGGCTCGACGGCGGAGGGGTGATTGTGGCTCTCCATCTTGAACGCGACGGCCCAACCGTCGCCGATATCCACCACGCCCGCATTTTCCCCGGGGCCCTGAAGCACCTGCGGGCCCGTCGTCGGGAACCTGCGCAGGTGCACCTTGGAACTCTTGTAGCTGCAGTGCTCCGACCAGAGCACGCCGAAGATGCCCGCCTCGACGTAGTTCGGCAGCCGCCCGAGCTTTTCCACCACCCGCTCGTACTCGCTATCCGAGAGCCCCAGGCTTCGGTAGATGGCGCCATCCCGGATCTCTTCTGGCGTTGGCTCACGCATGCGTTTGGCCCTCCTCGACGTGCGCGCGAATCGATTGAAACATGCGAATGCCGTCCTCCGAACCCATCCAGTCGATCACGGCCCGCTCGGGGTGCGGCATGAGGCCAAGCACGTTCCGCCTGGCGTTCAGGATGCCCGCGATGTCGTCCACGGATCCGTTCGGATTCTCGACGTAGCGGAACGCCACGCGGCCGTCGCGGCGAAGCTCGTCCAAGACCTCGGGCTCCGCGTGATAGCGGCCTTCGCCGTGCGCGATGGGAATGCGAATGACCTCCCCGGGCTGATACAGGCGCGTGAACGGAGAATCGTTCGTCTCCACGCGAAGTTTCGCGATCTCGCAGCGAAACTGAAGATGATGGTTGGCGAGGAGCGCCCCCGGCAATAGCCCCGCCTCCGTCAAGATCTGAAACCCGTTGCAGATGCCAATGACCGGCTTGCCGCGCTCGGCCTCGCGCGCCACCGCGCGCACCACGGGCGAGAACCGCGCGATGGCGCCCGCGCGGAGATAATCCCCGTAGGAGAACCCGCCCGGCAGAACAATCGCGTCGTAGGCGCTGAGATCCTCCGCGTCGTGCCAGACGAGATCGACCGCATCCCCCGTCACCAGGCGGATGGCCTGCTCGGCGTCGCGATCGCAGTTGGAACCCGGGAATACGACGACCGCCCACCTCATTGGCCTCGCTCCCTGATCTCGAACGCGTACGTCTCCATGACCGGATTGGCGAGCACCTTCTGGCACATCTCGTCCACCTGGCGCGCCGCCGCCTGTTCGTCCTCCGCCTCGAGCGTCATCTGAATGAACTTGCCGATGCGCACCTCACCCGCGCCTTCAAAGCCGAGCGACACGAGGGCGCCGTGCACCGCGTGCCCCTGCGGATCGAAGACGGACGGCTTCAACCACACCTTGACCTCGACCTCAAACTGCTTCAACGCGCCACGCCTCCTTTGAGCCGCGCCCACACCTCTTGGTACGCCTGTTCGACGCCGCCGAGATCGCGCCGGAACCTGTCTTTATCCATTTTCTCCCTCGTGCGTTCATCCCAAAGCCGGCATGTGTCCGGGGAGATTTCGTCCGCCAGGACGATCTCGCCGGACGGAAGCCGCCCGAACTCCAGCTTGAAATCGACGAGGATGAGCCCGGCCTCGCGGAAGCGCCGGATGAGGACATGGTTCACGGCGAGCGCGAGGCGCCGAAGTTCCGCGAGGTCGTCCGCCGTGGCCAGGTGCAGAATGAGGGCGTGATCGTCCGTCACGAGCGGGTCACCGAGCGCGTCGTTCTTGTAGTAGAACTCGACCAAAGGCCGCTCGAGCGGCGTGCCCTCTTCGATCCCGAACCGCTTGGAGAAACTCCCGGCCGCGATGTTGCGGACGACCACCTCGAGGGGAATGATCTCCACCTTGCGCACGAGCGTCTCCCGCTCGGAGACCTCTTCTACAAAGTGGGTTGGTACGCCGTGCTCCTCGAGGTAGCGGAACAGAAGGTTGCTCATCTGGTTGTTGATGGCGCCCTTGCCGGCGATGGTCCCGCGCTTCTCGCCGTTGAACGCGGTGGCGTCGTCCTTGTACAGGACGCGGACCACGGCTGGATCGGGCGTCGCAAACACCTTTTTCGCCTTGCCTTCGTACAGCAGCGTTTCCTCGGCCATTTCGCCCATCCTTTCGTGAGAGCGGCTCACATGCCAAAGCGGTGGAAGATGGTATCGACGTGCTTCAGATGCCAGGACGGATCGAACAGGGCGTCGATCTCCTCCGGCGTGAGGTGATCCCGGACGCGCTCGGACGCGAGGACGAGATCCTTGAACGATCTCCCCTCTTCCCACGCCTGCATCGCGAGCGGCTGGACGGTGTCGTACGCCGCCTCGCGCGACAGGCCCTTGTCCACGAGCGCGGTCATGACGCGCTGCGAGAAGACGAGCCCGTGCGTCCGATCCATGTTCCGGCGCATGTTCTCGGGGTAGACGTGCAGATCGGTCAAGATGCGGTTCATGCGGTTCAGCATGTAGTCGATAAGAATGGTCGCGTCCGGGAGCACGATGCGCTCCACGGACGAGTGGCTGATGTCTCGCTCGTGCCAGAGCGGCACGTCTTCGAGGGCGGGCACGACGTAGCCGCGCAGCACGCGCGAGAGCCCGGAGATCTGTTCGCACGACACCGGGTTTCGCTTGTGCGGCATGGCGGAAGAACCCTTCTGCCCCTTGTAGAACGGCTCCTCCACCTCGCGCACCTCGGACTTCTGCAGCGCCCGGATCTCGGTCGCAATCTTGTCGAGCGTGGTGCCGATCAGCGCCAACGTGAAGATAAATTCCGCGTGCCGATCCCGCTGCAGCGTCTGCGTGCTGATAGGCGCGGGCTTGAGTCCGAGCCGTGAGCAGACGTATTCCTCCACCTGTGGATCCACGTTCGCGTACGTGCCCACGGCGCCGGAGATCTTCCCGTAGCGCATGCGCTCGCTCGCCGCGTCAAAGCGCTCGAGATCGCGCTCCAATTCGGCGTACCAGAGCAGGCACTTGAGCCCAAACGTGGTGGGTTCCGCGTGCACGCCGTGCGTGCGGCCCATCATGACGGTGTACTTGTGCTTTTTCGCGAGCGCTTCAAGCGTCGAGAGGAGTTGCTCCACGTCCTCGCGGATGATCTGGATGGGGCGGCGCAACTGCGCCATGAGCGCGGTGTCGACCACGTCCGTCGACGTCAGCCCGTAGTGAACCCACTTCCGCTCCGGGCCGAGCGACTCGGAGACCGCCCGCGTGAACGCCACCACGTCGTGGCGCGTCTCCTGCTCGATTTCCAGCACGCGGTCCACGTCGAAGCGCGCTCGCTCGCGGATGAGCCGCGCGTCCTCCTTCGGGATGACGCCGAGTTCGGCCCACGCCTCCACCGCGAGAATCTCGACTTCCAGCCACCAGCGCATCCTCTCTTCCAGCGTCCACAGGCTCGCCATCTCAGGCCGGCTGTACCGGTCGATCACGCCACATCCTCCTCGTAGGAACCGAATGTCGCCCGTTCTCCGCGGGCTCTCGCTGCGCCCGCGTGCACGGCGCGCATTTGTCTACACGAGCGTTCCCGTCGCTTCCCATGGTAACACGAATCCCGCCTCGATCCGAACATTCATTGTGAAATTGAACCGAACGTTCGCTCGCGCGGGTACAGACTCGCCCGAGGCGAGTCACTCCCACTCGATGGTCGCGGGCGGCTTCGACGTGATGTCATACACGACGCGATTGATGCCCGGGACCTCGTTGACAATGCGCGTCGAAATGGCCGCCAGGACGTCCCAGGAAATGCGCGCGAAATCCGCTGTCATGCCCTCCTGCGAATGCACGGCGCGGACGGCGAGCGTATAGGCGTACGTCCGCTCGTCGCCCATCACGCCCACGGTGCGGTTGCCGGTCAGCACGGTGAAATACTGCCAGATCTCGCGCTCCAGCCCCGCCTTCGCGATTTCCTCGCGCAAAATGGCGTCCGACTCGCGCACGAGATGCAGCTTCTCTTCCGTCACATCGCCGATGATGCGGATGGCAAGCCCTGGACCCGGGAATGGCTGCCGCCAGACAATCTCGGGCGCCAGGCCCAGCGCTTCGCCGAGGCGGCGCACTTCGTCCTTGAACAAGTCGCGAAGCGGCTCGATGATCTCAAAACGGATGTCTTCCGGGAGACCCCCCACGTTGTGGTGCGACTTGATGGTGGCCGCCGTGTGCGTCCCGCTCTCGATGATGTCGGTGTAAAGCGTGCCCTGCACGAGGTAGTCGAACGGGCCGAGCCGCTCCGACTCCTCCTCGAATACGCGGATGAACTCCTCGCCGATGATCTTCCGCTTCCGCTCAGGATCCGTCACGCCCTCGAGGCGGCCGAGAAATCGCTCCTTCGCGTCCACGCGCACCACGTCGATGCCGAGCTTGTCCCGCAGGCTCTGCATCACGCTGTCGCTCTCGCCCTTGCGCAGGAGGCCGTGATCGACGAACATGGCCGTCAGTTGGTGGCTGATGGCGCGATGCACCAGCGCCGCCGCCACCGACGAATCGACCCCACCCGAGATGGCGACGAGCACGCGCCTGTCGCCCACGCGCTCGCGGATGCCCTGGATGGACTCGTCGATGAAGTTGGTCATCGTCCAGTCCCCGCGGCAGCCGCAGACGTCGAACAGGAAGTTGCGAAGAAGGTCCGCGCCGTGATCGCTGTGATGGACCTCGGGGTGAAACTGGACGGCGTAGAGCTGCGCATCTGGCTTCGACATGGCCGCGATGGCGCCATTGTCGGTGACGGCGTCGAGGCGAAAGCCCTCGGGCACCTTGGTGACCACGTCGCTGTGGCTCATCCACACGCCCTGGCGATCCGGCAGGTCGCGAAACAGCTCGGCGCCTGGCTTGACCTCAATGGACGCCCGCCCGTACTCGCGCACGGCGCCGCGGGCCACGTCCGCCTCGAATCGCTTGGCCAGAAGCTGCATGCCGTAGCAGATGCCGAGAATGGGGACGCCGAGATCGAACACGGCAGGATCGACGTCCGGCGCGCCTTCCGCAAACACGCTCTTCGGGCCGCCGGAGAAGACGATGCCCTTGAGCGGGCGCTTTCTCAGCGCTTCGGCGGAGATGGTGTGGGGCAGAAGCTCGGAGTACACGCCGAGCTCACGGATGCGCCGTGCAATCAGCTGGTTGTACTGGCCTCCGAAGTCGAGGACGGCCACAAGTTCATGCATCGACTGGCACTCCTTTGCGGGAAAGGTCGCGAGGAACGGCTACGACAACGGGCCGATCCCGCACGTCCACGAGGATCGGCCCGTCCAAGCCGGAAGAAGCACACGACGACGCGAGGCACGGCGCCTCCGGCGCGGAGCGCGTGCGTACCCGGCTGCGTGTATGCGACGTTCCTGCCCGACCTCGTAGCAAGGCGATTTACGGTCGCCTCGTAGAGACTGCCGGGCCATATTCCCGGCATTATACGAGTCTCGGATTACGCACCCATTCTATCGGTTTCGACAAAGGGCGTCAATTCGGGAAAAGGAGGGCGAACCCCGGCCTCCAGGAATTCGCCCCGCCAAATCAAGCTGATCTTCCTCCAGTGCTCCTCCCCGCCAGCGTTCTGCGTCAAGAACGGCCTGAGTCAAGTCCCAACGCTCACATGTCCGTCGCCCTGATGACCTTCGAGGGAGAAGAAGACTCGATTGGGTGTGTAGTTGTTGGCAACGGACACGAGCTGACTTGACGCCACGTTTCCCACTACGAAGAACGTGCGGGAACCATATGGATACGACAAGCTGTTCACGCCCGCGGCGCTCGAAAGCTTCGCCTGAACGCCGGACGCCAGTCGAACGCTTTTCTTGCTCGACGAATTCGCGAGAGAAAGCGCCTGATTGGACATCAGGAAGCAAACCATCTCATCCGCGCTCGCGAAGATGTTCACGTCACCGACATTGGGGACAGACGCCGCACCGGTCGTCTCTGCTTTCGAGAGCGAACCACCGTCCAGCGCACGATTCTGACTCTTGGGCGAAGGTAAGAGAAACAGTGCGTCCGTTTTCCACGTGCCGTTTTTCTGTCCCGCGACCAAAACACCTTCTGTCGTTGCAATACGAGGAATTTGGATTTGCAAAATCTCAATGTTCTGCATTCGAATCTGACGAACGACGTCGCGAGGCTCCGAATAACTCTTGGAACCATCGGAGAGTTGCCATTGAACGGAGTGCAGAATGTCCAGCAACGGATTCGCGTCAGGACTGGGGGGGACATCTTGGATCACGGCCATGCGAAGCGACACCTGTTGGCGCGGCAAGACCACATGAGCCTGCGGCGGCGCCCCACAGGCGGTGAGAAGTCCCGTGCACAGGATAGGAGCTAGGCCTAACACTCTTTTCACACACGCACCTCAATTCGTCGCGACATTCATTGATTCATCAGTGATATCAGAATGAATGACGGATGGTTACTAGCCTGCCTATGGCCAAATCCGCAGCTTTTCTCTGCACTCTTGGCTTGCGGAAACAGGGGCAGCCACTCTGTGAGCTTGGCATCCCCTCAGGTACTCATGATGTGGGCCTGCACTACATTTCAAGGGTCGTTCCTGGTGTCGCGTTCCCCCGTGCTGCGTCCGTAAGCCGCTCGATGCGCAAGGGGATAGGTGGATGACTCCTCTCAAGAGCAGCCCATGCACCGCGAGTTGGCGGATCAACCCCCTCCATTTTGTGGAGAACCGACACAAGTCCTCCGCCAAAGCCGATTTCACGAGCAAACGCATCCGCTCGGAATTCCTCTTTTCGGCCCACCGCTAACATGCCAAGGCTAATGAGTCGGTTCAAAACCCAAAGAATCGCCTTGGCCAACATTGCGAAGAGCCATAGAAAGACTCGGACAACGCTTATACCTAGACCCACACCGGCACCACCTGAGACCGTTCCAACGCCCTGGAATACACGCATGATGACGTCAAAAACGATGAACACGAGCGTGAGTATCCACGCGCAGATGTTTCCCGCCATATTCATTGTAACTGCCACCGAGCGGATTTTGGTATCTCCGTACCATAGATGGCCAAGTTCATGGGCCATGGTGCCTGCCAGTTCATCTTCATTTGCACCGTATAGCATTCCTCGTGTGACACAGACAGTCCGAGTTCCAAGCGCAAAAGCGTTGGGAAACTCCTCGTCGCTAACAAACAGTTGCGGGTTGTATTTATGCCGCTTTGTCTCCGGCAACTTGGCCGCTGCTGCTTGGGTAACGGCTTCCCAAGCTGTCCGCATTTTCTCCATTTCCTCTCGGGTTGCAGGCCTGCATCCGTAAATCATGCGATTGATGGATTCAGCCAAGGGAGAGAGCGACAAGGCGATGATGGCGAGCGCAATGATTGCTGCCCACAGGTCGGGCAGCGGGAGAAAGAGACTACACACTGCGTCGATCAATATGTAATTGACCACCAGGTTCAACGCGAGCCAAAGGTATCGCACAATACGTTCCCCTTTCACTTTTCCGTGTGTACCAAGTGCACTCGAAGTTCACACATTCTGCGAATGATCATGGCTTGTCTAACCTCTGCGCGCTTGACCACGTCTGGATGCACGATAAACCGCCTAGCCAGCTTGCTTGTGCCCATGCTTATATGCCCTTCCGTGCCAAGTTGGTGCGTCACATCCCACACCTTCTCCGAACCAATGCCGGGAAGGTGCTCCGCATCATTCGGAACGCAATCTTCAAGAATACTATAATTGCCTAATTAAAATATATTTAACCAGTTCATTGGCCGATTGACTCAATTCGTTCGGTGCATCGCGAGTATAGATGGCAAGAGTAGAATGGCGACCATACCATCGTTCGACGCAGAACAGGTCGCATGGCAAACGGCGAATCCATCGGTTTCGTTGGCAGGGGGCATGGAAATTTAAGCGTTTCGCCTTCCGTGCTGCAATACGCCATCGGTATCCCCATCGTGCAGCGAAGCGTGCCTTCGAAATCCATCTCTCCGTCGCCTCTTCTCATTCCATCCATTCCATTAAATAGTTTCGAAACCCCTTTGTTTCGAAGCCCCCTTGCCTCACAAGGCTCGAATTCGGTAAAATACTACATTACAAGAAAGGAAACATTCATTCCTTTAGGGCCCAAGTTCCTTTTCGTGAAAATTACATGGTAACCCCCTCAAGTATCGTGAGTTCTCACGCGGCATCCAGATTGGGAGGCCCCCTACTCATTCGGGCCTCCATATCAGGTGCTAGGCGAGATGCTGTGAATGGAAATCTGATCGTCAAAATCGAGCGTGGGTGGACCATGGATGTGGTATTATCGGAATAACCTGAGACTCCAGATTCCCAACAGACTTCATATTTGCGTTCTACGATGACCGATTAGACAGACCGAACGTGTGTCCTAGGGATATGTCGGATCCGACACGACAATTGGAGGGAACGCGATTGCGCAGGTGACCATCCTTATCATGATGCTCGCAAACAACCGTTTCATCTAATACCTCCTCTACTATCACTTGTGTTCCAAGCAAATTGACGAGACAGGAACAGAAGAGACGCGTTGA
>NZ_BCSG01000050.1 GCF_001570745.1 Alicyclobacillus mali NBRC 102425 | reverse complement strand
AAAGGGCTCACTCATGTGAAGATAATGGCCGGGGTGGGTGATAGGGTGATTCACATCAAGGAGTTGCGGTCGGGCTTGCCGCTGTTCAAGGCGCTGGGATCGGACGTCCGCGTCGCACTGCTCGAGCTCTTGCTCGAGCACGGGCGGCTGAACATGGACGAGATCGCCAAGCGGCTTGGGATCACGAACGGCGCGGTGACCCAGCACGTGCGCAAGCTCGAGGAATGCGGACTCGTGGTCACAGAGACCGCAGGGGCGCGTCACGGCCTGCAGAAGTTTTGCTACGTCAACGAACAGAAGATCCTCGTGGAACTCGCCCCGGAGACGAAAGACCAGGACGTGTACGAGGTGGACATCCGGGTGGGCCACTATGTCTCGTTTGAGGTGTGGCCCACCTGTGGCCTGGCCACGGCCGAGACCATCATCGGCACGTTTGACGATCCGCGCTACTTCGCCGACCCGCAGCACATCGACGCCGAGATTGTGTGGCTCACAAAAGGATATCTGGAGTACTGGATCCCGAACTTCATTCGCACGGACAGGCCGGTGGAGGAAATTCAGATTATCGCGGAATTGGCCTCCGAGGCGCCGTCGTACAACAACGACTATCCCTCCGACATTCACTTCTCCATGAACGGCGTGGACATCGGCTACTGGACCAGCCCGGGCGATTTCGGAGACGAGCGCGGCCGGCAGAATCCGAGCTGGTGGCCGCCGCACCTCAACCAGTACGGACATCTGAAACTCGTCCGCGTGAACCACGAAGGCACCTTCATCGACGGGTGCAAAATCTCAGACGTGACCATTGAGGATCTGCAGCCGTTTCGGGGGCATGCCATTCCGCTGCGATTCTCGGTGCCGGAGCACGCGCGCCACGTGGGTGGGATGACGATCTTCGGCCGGAGGTTCGGGCACTACGATCAGGACATCAAAGTGCGCGTGGTCTACGGGCGTGGGGCGAGAGATTGATTTAATTAAATCTAAAATAATATAGACCAAATGAAAATATCTATTGACCAACCCTGAATATCGAGTTATTTTGAAAACTGTAAAGCGATTTCTTGGGGGTGTTCTCTTTTGGTTTAATAAAATATAAATTAATTGATGTCATCATCAATCCTCTTTTCCGTTGTCGCGCCGTTCTATGTATCCCTCTTGGATAAGGAGAATCCCCTATGTCCAACCTGAAAGCGCGCATGACCATCGATCCGGCGTACCGCCTCGCGGAGACCGACCCACGCATCTACGGGTCGTTCATCGAACACCTCGGCCGTGCCGTCTACGGCGGCATTTACGATCCTGGCCATCCCACCGCGGACGAAGACGGATTTCGCCAGGACGTGATCGACCTCGTCAAAGAGCTGAACGTTCCCATCGTTCGGTATCCGGGGGGCAATTTCGTCTCGGGCTACCGTTGGGAAGACGGCGTGGGGCCCGTGGAACGGCGCCCCGTCCAGCTGGATCTCGCCTGGCGCAGCCTGGAGCCGAATCGCGTGGGCCTCAATGAATTCGCGCGTTGGGCGAAGAAGGCGAACAGCCAGGTCATGATGGCCGTCAACCTCGGCACTCGCGGCATTGAAGAGGCCAAGCAGATTGTCGAATATTGCAATCACCCCGGAGGAAGCTACTGGAGCGACCTTCGCCGCAAGCACGGTATCGAGCAGCCGCACGGCATCCGCGTGTGGTGCCTCGGCAACGAGATGGACGGTCCTTGGCAGATCGGCCGCAAGACCGCAGACGAATACGGCCGCCTCGCGCAGGAGGCCGCCAAGGTCATGAAGTGGGTCGATCCGTCCATTGAACTCGTCGCGTGCGGAAGCTCCGGCTCCAAAATCGCCACGTTCCCCGATTGGGAGCGGATTGTCCTCGAGCACGCCTACGACGAGGTAGACTACCTGTCGCTGCACACGTACTACGGCAACCGCGACGGCGATCTCGCCAACTTCCTGGCCTCTTCGCTGGACATGGACGCGTTCATCCGCACCGTCGTGGCGACATGCGACTTCGTTCGCGCGAAAAAGCGCTCGAACAAAACCATCTATCTCTCGTTCGACGAATGGAACGTGTGGTTCCACTCGAACGAGGCGGACAAACAGGTCGAGCCTTGGCAGGTGGGGCCGCCGCTTCTCGAAGACGTGTACACGATGGAAGACGCGCTCGTAGTGGGTTGCATGCTCATCACGCTGCTGAAGCACGCCGATCGCGTCCGGATTGCGTGCCTCGCGCAGCTGGTCAATGTGATTGCGCCCATCATGACGGAAAACGGCGGCCCGAGTTGGCGTCAGACCATCTTCTATCCGTTTGCGCACGCCTCCAACCTCGCGCGCGGCGTGGTGTTGCATGCGCCGGTGGAGTCGCCGAAATACGACAGCAAGGACTTTACGGACGTGCCGTATCTGGAGGCGGTGCCGGTGTGGAACGAGGCGGCGGGCGAACTGGTCCTCCTGGCGGTGAACCGCGCCGAGGAGCCGATCGCGCTCGACGTGGACCTGCGCGGATTCCCCAACGCCCGGTCCGACGAGCACATCGTGCTCACGCATCCGAATATGAAAGCAGTCAATACGAAAGACCGCCCTGACGAGGTCGTCCCCCAAAAGCGGTCCATCGGCGCCGTGGACGCGGGGCGTCTTTCGGTCGAGCTGCCGGCGCTGTCGTGGAACGTGATTCAATTGTCCGTGTAAAGGCCGCTAGGTGGGCCGCGTCTGACGCGGCCCGCCCCTTAAAAATGAGCACGTTCGACGCGGCTTCCATAGTTCCTCGTGGCCCAGAATAGGATCATCGCGGTCCACGCCAAGAGAAGAAGCACACTCACAGTCATGATGATGGGAGACGTCGCGGCCATATCCGACATCCATGGGGCGGCTTTGCGCAAATCAGGAATCTCGCGTACGGCCTGCGCGTCGAGAATGCTCCAAGGACTGAGGGGTACAAGTACGCCGGACCCTGGGCGTTCAACCCGGATCATCCACATGCACAAAGCCAAGTTGTAAAGCGTTCCTGCGACAAGTGCGTGGCTGACGGTGGTTACAGCAGCCGCTGTAGCTGCGATGAACGTTAGCTTGAGTATCATCGTGGCAAGGAGCCACGCAGTCGGAACGAATTGCGGAGATTGCGAGTCCAGTGGAGTATAGGCGAGAATTCCCGCCGAGAGGAATGCGATAAACAACAACAGTCCCAGCGTCACGGCCGCCATCAGCCAAGCGGAGCGCCTCCAAAGCATATTGAGAAATGTCAGGCCTCGAACACGGAATTCTCCATCCATGCCTTGGCGCATATCGTCCCAAAACATGAACGAAACCCAGACGCCAAACAGAAATGTGGATACAGGCGAATTCGTCCACGCGAGAGCGATTTCCACGGTCTCGACAAGGTGCAGATGAATATTAAAACCCAATCCTGAGCTTTGTGTAGCGCATACTGCTAACGCGTAAGCTAAGCTGCCTATCCACCAAAGCGAGCCGCCCAAAACAAGCGGGCGGCGAACGGTCTTCCACAATCGAGCACCTCCTCACGTTGACGAAATGAGAGACAGCGCTTTGTTTGGGGGAATGATCCATTCTACATGGGCGCGGTAAGCCTGCAAATCTTTGTTCATGTTCTGCAGCACTTGCGGAAAGCGCTTCGCCAACTGTGCTGCGACGAAACTTGGAATCCAGTCAACCTCACTTTCCCAGGATAGATGGTTCGCTCGAGCCTTCATCATGGCGACTGACCAATTGGACGGTCTGGCATCGGAGAACGGCGATAGCTGCTCTCTAATGTATCCTGACAAGTCGGGCGGGATAGACATGTGCAACTTCTGCGATGCCCCAACCATCAGCGCCAACGACTGCACAAGTCCTGAGTAGCTGTCTTCAAACGAGGATGCATTAGGAGCGCGAAGAGCTGATTCCATCGCACTCTGTGACTGTCGAGTACTCATGTAGAAAAAATATACATCTCTGCTAGTCAGGCTGTAAGGACCGATCTTCGCGACGACAAGGTCTCGCATACGGAGACTCTTCGAATGTGCCTCGGCCCACATCTGCTCGGCGGAGCGAAGCCTCGCGGCATCTGAATGGTGCGTCCATGCCGGAATGAAAACATAGTACGCGAACAGCATCACGCCGATGGCTACACAGAACCCGGTGATGACGAATTTGCGAACGGAATTCACGCGTCCACCTCCGCACGAACGTCTTGGCGCACCAAGTGTTTCGGTTCGGCTCTGCCAACCTTTCCAAAAGTCCACGCGGCAAATGCGATGCAAAGAGCGAGTTCGGCGCCGAGCAGGACGCAAGCAGCGAACGATGTTGGCAGATAGCGCATGAGAATCCAATGAGTGCTCGCGCTGCTTCCAAGATAGACACCAATATGACTTGCATCCGTAAACGGATAAGTGGTTGGCCATCCGCGAGCAGCGAGGCTCGTACCCCATGTAAACATGGTTTGTGTCAAAACGCTCAGGTTGTCAAATGGACTTGCAGCCGCGAGAATCCACGACAATGTCGGAGATATGAATAGGGTAATCGCGTTCAAGATTCGGGGCTCCGTCGTGAAGTGTAGCCACCATGCGGTCCAGGCACTCAGCGCACCAAGTGCGAAGTTGGACCACAGTGCCATGAACGCGAGGCCCATGACACCCATGGTCCACGCGAATAAGATGCCCGAAGTGGCGACGCGAATGCACAAGAGGAGGTGTGACCCAGACGGCCAAAATCCGTGGAACACACCAATGAAGATCGCGACAATGACGCCAGCGACCTGTGTAAGACATGAAAGTGCTAGGAGGGAAATCAATCGTGTGAAAACCCATGTGCGCGTCGCGTGCCGGAATCGAACCAGATGCTCCGAGGGCATAGAAGGCCGCCAGTCGTTCCACGACCACAAAGCGCCTGTCGCAGCCCAAATCCCAGCACGAAATAAATAAGGAGTTGATAGCCATGTTAGAACGTAAGGAATGACGTACTCCGAACTGTAGAAGCCTGTCCATTCCCTCGACGTGACACTCACCGGTCCGCGTGCAACCATGTCCGAATGCAACTGCCAAATGAGGTATGCAACATCGGTTGCGAGGGAAAGCCATGCCACCCAGTGACGCCGAATGCGAATCCACTCGGCGCGAAGAGCTTGAATCAAAATGTGTCACTCCTTGCGTGGTGCGCTGTTTCGTCAGCGAGTGGTTGAAAACCTGCGTTCAGGAGACATTCAACTGCGTAAGTGAACATTTCAGCTTCGGGGGACAGAATGATTTCTGTCGGATTTTCCCGCTCTTGAAAGGGCACATGGTTCCGTTTAAGTACATCTGCCCATCTCGCATCAAGTTTACCGTTTCTTTCCACAAGTACTTGCTGTGCAAACTCGACTCGGGAACCGCGGAAATCCACAGTGTGGTTGGAGATTCGAACCACTTGACGAATTTTTTGAGGAAAGCCGTATGCCGCGTGGAGTACCATCACAACGTGCTCTGCATGTGTTCGGAGAGCCCTGTCGACCTCCTTCCATAGCGTGTCGACTCCCCGGGCGTCCAATCCTGTGAAGGGTTCGTCGAGTATCCAAACTTTCGGTTGGCTCCAGACGCTACAGACAATACCTAGCCTTTGTTTCTGCCCCCGTGAAAAGCCACGTATACGGCCTTCGGGCACACCAAAGCGGTGAAGAAGCTCGTCGTATTCAGGCGTCCATTTTCTTCCGGCCAGATGAACATAGTAGGCGAGCATTTCACTCGCCGTCAAATGCTCATAGAAAGATGGTGGATCCAGAAGCACACCCACTTCCGGGCCTAACCGTCCGACGGGCTTCCCGTTCAGCCGTATTTCCCCGCGCGTAGGTCGCCATTGCCCTGCAATGCACCGTATGAGGGTTGATTTACCAGATCCGTTCGCGCCAACAATCACCGTGAGTCCGGGTTGAAGGACAGTGTTGACGTCTCGGAGAATCCACGACCGCCCAACGCGTTTGTCCATGTGCAAAATTTCAATCAACTCGTATGGCCCTCCCAAACGCTCGCGAAGCGCCGCCCTAGACTGAGCGGCGCATCGGCATGTCTCAATGGATGCATAGCATCATCCTCTGATGTACGCGGCGCTTGTGGGCGCGAGAAAGGTTGCCTGTGTTTGTTGGCCGTTCTGTAACTGAACGATGGCGTATCCAGTCAACGTCGCAGTGTACACACCGGCACGAGGGAACGTGTGCGTGTTGCTCGTCGACCAATCCGGAGAGTTCTTTTGCCAAGGCCAAAAGTTGACGGGACCCGAATGGGAACCTCCATCACTGTATGTGATTGTGAAAGCACCTCCCACGATGTTACCTTGGGTCGAATGAGCACCAACCTCAGCTGTTCCAACTGTTCCATAGTCCCAGCCGAGGTTACAATACGAATATCCTGCATTGCCCGAGACGGTCGTTTGTGGAACTGCAGCTGCCAGCGCAACCGCACCTCTTGCGAATACACCAAAGACGACGCTAGCGCCTGTCCAAAGCAAATTCCGTGTGCGCATGCATTTCGCCCTCCTCGTAGAGTCTGTAGCTCACGGTCGTGATCTGCCGATGTCTCTCATCTTAAGTGACAACCATGGTTACCATCTTATTAACAATTCTTTTCAAGATAATCTTGAGATACTCGCAGCATGTAGCCCACTCCGTGCACGCTCATGATGAGGCTGCGGTCCCCCAGATGATTTCGGAGACGATAGATAAGATTGGCCAGATTGGCTCTACATGCTGTAGGAGCAGTATTCCACAAAGCGTAAATAAGATCGGATGTTGGGACGATCTGATTTCGTTTTCTGAATAATTCCTGTAACAATCGAAACTCCATATCCGACAAGAGAATTTCTTTTCCCGAGCGCACAATGGATTGCCTTTCTCGGTCCCACAAACAACGGGCAGAGAGTCTCACCGTATTCGACAAATCGAGTCTCACCTCGACCAGTACACATGTGAACCATGACGAACACAGCGGGATACGCCACGTCTGAGCGAAACGCAACCATAACATAGTATTTTTGGTTCATCATATCCGTATGCATCTTCCAGGTCAATAGGTTCCATGGAATTGAAAGAACGCGAAGGAGGTTTGTTCTGTGTGGAGACGTCGTTTACACCATCCAATCCTGACGGTGTCAGTGCAGGGAACTCGAATTTTCATGTCAGGTTTGTATGCGCTTGCGTAAACTTAATTTACATATTGCGTAGACAACGGCGGTGTGCAAGATTTACACTGAATCTAGCCCTCGGCCGAAGGGCCGAGGCCCCGGGGAGGACGTTTTGTGAAACGCATCGATGCCATCATTCGTCCAGAGAAGCTCCAGACCACCATCAAGGCCCTGCGGCAGGTGGGTGTCACGGGATTCACGGTCATTCCGGTGCAGGGGCGCGGCCAGCAGAAGGACGCCATCGGCGTGTATCGCGGGCACGCATACGACATCAACCTGCATCCGAAGATCAAGCTGGAGATTGTGGTCTCGGACAACTACGTACCCGCGACGGTCAAAGCCATCATCGGGGCCGCGCAGACGGGCAAGATGGGCGATGGGAAAATCTTTGTGTACGACATCCTCGAGGCGTACAACATTCGCACCGGCGAGATCGACGAGACCATCGACGAGTTGAACCAGCAAAGGGAGGACACCTAGTTCATGTCTTCGCAGACCGCGCTGAACGCCGTCTGGGTGGTCCTCGCGGCCGCCCTCGTCCTGTTCATGGAAGGCGGGTTCAGCCTGTTGGAAGCAGGGCTCGTGCGCACGAAAAACGCGGTGAACGTCACGATGAAGGTATTTGTGGATCTCACCTTCGGGGTACTGGCGTTCTACCTCGTGGGCGTGCACCTGGCGTTTGGACCGGACGTCGCGCACCTGTGGGGGTTCGGGCCTGCCGTCGCCCCGGCGAACGTGCCGCAGGCCGCCTTCGTTCTCTTTCAAATCGGGTTTGCCATTGCGGCGGCGTCCATCATTTCGGGGGCCGTGGCGGAGCGCATGAAGTTTTCCGCGTATGTCATCATCGTCATCCTGGTCTGTGCCTTGGTCTATCCGCTCGGCGCGCACTGGGCGTGGGGGCCAAATGGGTGGCTCGGCAATCTCGGCATGGAGGACTTCGCCGGATCGGCCGTCATCCACGCGATGGGCGGATTCATGGCGCTCGGCTTCGCGAAGAGCGTCGGCCCGCGCGCGCAGCGGTTCAACGCCGACGGGAGCGTGAACGTGTTTGCGCCGAGCAACATCCCGCTCGCTTCGGCGGGGGCGTTCATCCTCGCGTTCGGCTGGATCGGCTTCAACGCGGGCAGCACGCTCAACGCCTATGACCCGCGCCTGTCGAGCGTCGCGCTCAACACGGTCATCGCGGCCGCGGCTGGCGGCGCCGCCGCGGTGATGGTCACGATGATGCGCTTCAAAGTGGCGGATCCCAGCATGATGATGAACGGCGTGCTCTCAGGGCTGGTGGCCATCACGGCCGGGTGCGCGTTCGTCTCCCATTGGGCGGCCATTGTCATCGGCCTGGTGGCAGGCATCTTGGTGGTCTTCGCCACCGGCTGGCTCGACGCCTGGAAGGTGGACGATCCCGTCGGCGCCTTCGCGGTCCACGGCGCAGGGGGCGTATGGGGCACGTTCGCGGTGGGCCTGTTCGACACGACGCGCGGCCTTTTCACCACGGGCCATGTGCATCTGGCGCTGGTCCAGCTCTTGGCCTGTGTCGTCTACCCACTGTGGGGATTCCTCACATCGATTGTCATAGGGTGGGTGCTGAATCGCGTCCTTGGCCTGCGCGTGTCCGCCGAGACGGAGGAGGAGGGCATCGACGTCGTCGCCCACGGCATTCCTGCGTACAACGAGCTCGAGCGATTCACCGACCTTTGAAGTCGCGCATCTCCTCAACCGACGCTGGCGATCCGGCCGTTACAGCCGGATCGCCTTCCGTCGCTTCGGGACCTCACGGCCAAGCCGCGCCGGCGTTCACCGATTTCGCGCCGGGCGCTCGAGCACACTCACGCCGTAGGCGGGCAGACGCACCGCGCCGTCTGTCGGCGACTCGCCATAGAGTGGCCTATACTCCGTTTCATCGAGCGCCACCTCGCGCGCCTCGGGCGTGAAGTTCATGAGCATGACGTACTCCACGCCATCCCCCGCACGCACCATGGCGCTCACGCCTTCTGGCATCTCTCGCTCAATGGCCCGCGCCACGCCGGCGTCGGCAGCGAGCCGTGCGAAGAACTCCCGCAGAAATGCGTCGTCGAGCCGCGCGGCGATGTAGTAGACCTTGCCCTGTCCCACGCGGCGAACCGTCGCCGCTGGCATGCCCGCGTAGTACTCGCCGTCGTACACCGCGATGGGCTCCGCGCCTTCGAGGTGGATTACCTCGCACAGTTCGCGCGCCTGGTAGTGGCCCGCGAGGCGAAGCGGGTTGCCGTCGACGGCCCGAATTGGCACGCGCTCGCCGTCGTACAAGGCGTCGATCTCCTCCGCCCACACGCCCGCCAGTTCGCGCAACGGGCCCGGGAATCCGCCCAAAATGGTGAGATCGTTCTCGTCCACGATGCCGGACCAGTACGTGAGGACGAGCGATCCGCCCCGCTCCACGAACGCCTTCATGCGCTCGGCCACGCCTGGACGCACCATGTAGAGCATCGGCGCGACGACCAGTTTGTACCCGTCGAGCGGTTGTTCCTCGTCGATCACGTCCATCGGCACGCCCATCCGCCAAAGCGCCGCGTAGTGGTTTACGACCGTCTCCTCGTAGTGCATGCCGATGTTCCGCGGGCCCTTGGCGTCCTCGAGCGCCCAGCGGTTCTCCCAGTCGAAGATGACGGCCGCGTCCGCCTTCACCTCCGCGCTGGCCATCGGCGCAAGTCGCTCCAGCATCTCGCCGACGGCCTGAACATCGCGGAAGACGCGGGTGTTGGCGTGGCCGACGTGATCGACCACAGCGCCGTGAAACTTCTCGCAGGAACCGCGGCTCTTGCGCCACTGGAAGTACTGCACCGAATCGGCGCCGTGCGCGATGGCCTGGAGCGAGACGAGCACGTGCACGCCAGGCCGCTTCTGCTTGCTCACCGCCTGCCAGTTGGTGACGCTCGGCGTGGACTCCATGAGCAGAAACGGCTTCTTGAGGATGGCGCGGTTGAGATCGTGCACCATGGCGGTGTGAACGGCCTCTGGGACGAGCGTCTCGTGCGTGTGCCAGCGGGGGTAGCTGTCCCACGAGATGACGTCGAGCACGCCGCGGAAGCGCCAGTAGTTGAGGCCCGGATATGTGCCCATGAAGTTGGTGGTGACTGGAAGGTTCGGATTGACTTCCTTGAGCGGCATGATTTCATGGCGGCAGAAGTCGACCGTCTGATCCGTCACAAACCGCTTCCAGTCCAGGTTGAGTCCGTGTATCGACATCTCGCCGTGCGGCATGGGCGACTCAATCTGGGACCAATCCGTGTACGTGTGGCTCCAAAACGGCGTCCACCACGCGTGGTTGAGCGCATCGAGCGTCTTGTACTTCCGCTTCAGCCAGTCGCGAAACGCCTCCTGGCACAGCGGGCAGTGGCATTCGCCGCCGTATTCATTCGACACGTGCCAGCCGATCACGCCCGGGTGATGGGCGTACCGCTCCGCCAGCTTCCGGTTGATGATCCGCACCTTTTCGCGGTAGATGGGCGACGTGTAGCAATGGTTGTGGCGGCCGCCGTGCCGGTTGCGCCGCCCGTCTGGGCTGACGCGAAGCACCTCCGGGTATTTGGCGGACAGCCAGGCCGGCCGCGCGCCGCTCGGCGTGGCGAGCAGGATGCGCACGCCCGCACTCGTCAGCCGCTCAATGGTCTCATCCAGCCAGTCAAACGTGAACACACCCTCTTCGGGCTCCAGGCTCACCCAGGAGAAAATGCCGAGGGAGACGACGTTCCACTTCGCTTCGCGCATCAGCTGGACATCCTGCTCGAGGACATCCGGATACGCCAGCCATTGATCCGGGTTGTAATCGCCTCCGTGCAAAAAACCTTGAACGTTCGGGAAAATGGGTGCGTGCTTCGCCACAGGTCAACCTTCCCTTCCGCGTTGAATTCGCAGTGGACTCGAGTCCATGCACAAGCCGCAAGCCTCTGTAGACGCGCTCAACTTCTCAGCGGCTTTTTCAGCAGCGCCTTGCGGTAGGCGAGGGGAGTGCAGTGCTTGTAGCTTCGAAACACCTTAATGAAATAGCTCACGTCGTGAAACCCGAGGTCCATACCGATGGCCGTGATGCTTCGATTCGGGTCCTTCAGCAGGTCTGCCGCCCGAGCCACGCGCCGCTCGTTCACGTATTGCATGGGCTTACGGTGGGTCATCTCCTTGAAAAATCGGCAAAAGTGGCCTTCGCTCATGTTGGCGACGCGCGCCAGATCAGACAGGCGGAGTTTGTCGCTGAGATGCGCGTCAATGTACGTGAGGACGGCTTTGAGCGTGTCCGCGCGGCGGTCGTCCAGCTCCCGCCTGGGGCTGTCTTCAACCAGCAGCTTGGCTCGAAACAGTTGCGCGAGCACGTCGTACAGACAACCCTTGACCGTGAGCTCGTAGCCGACAGGTTGTTCTTCCAGGGCTTCGGCGATCTCGCAAAGCCTCGCCGCAAGATGTGGCCGAACCGGGTGCTCATAGTCAACGACGCCGGGCAACCGCAGCTTTCCCGATGCGAGCGGCGAGAGGTAGGACTGCTGGACGCGATCGCCCGAAGGGCTCTCCAGGAAGTCGAGTCCGAACACCATGGCCTTGCACTCGGACGGACCTTTCCCGGGGGCGGCCATGCTGTGAAGTTCCCCGCCGCTGAGAAGCGCGACGCCGCCATCGCCGAGAATGTGGCGCTGGCTGCCCACCTGCAGACACAGGCTGCCGCGCGTGACGACGATGAACTCGGCCTCGCTGTGCCAGTGCAGGTTGACCGTCTGCTGGTATGGCCCGGGCGTCAGAACGACGTGATAGGCCTGGATGTGAAAGCTCGCGTCGCCGTGCTGCCGGTGTTCAAGGAGATGTACGGCTTCCACCCGAAGTCCCTCGCATGCAAGCGATTTCAGAGGAGCGTGTTGGCACCCGAATCTTGCACTCCAGTGTCAGCATGCGTCACGCAACGAGATCTGTCAAGACGGCGGCGAGATCGAAGAGGAGAGCGAATGTCAAAATTGTTCGATTTTCAGTCACGATCTTCTCATTCGCGTCTGTGCAGCGCGACTACAATACGGTGCACAGGCAGATCCTGCCGACCCGCGAGTCCCGCGGCGTCGGTGAAAGCGCTGCCAGGAACCCGTGATCCTGGGGCGGATTCTATCAAATGCAGTACTTGTCCGTGCGCTGACCCCGATTGAATCGGCCGTGCCGGAGAAGAAGTGGTAGACTGAGGGTGAAGGCGTGAGGCGCCGAGGGCGCTTGGCGCCTCGTCCGAGGGGAGGCGCGGCCGTGAAACATATCGTGTGGGCAGTGGACGGATCGGATTGTGCGTGGCGGGCGGGTGACATGGCGGCTGAGTGTTTGGACAAGTGGCCAGAAGCCCGGCTGACCGCTGTGTTTGTGCACGTGCCTGCGGTGCCGACGTCGGAGTGGACCGCGGAGTACGCGGTGCAGATGGAGCGGGAGGCGGAGAAGCTGGCCGGCGAGTTGCGCGGCGAGATCGAGCGGCGATTCGCAGCGTTTGGCCCGCGAGTGGCGTTCCGCGTCGAACACGGCGCGCCCGCTGAGCGCATTGTGCACGCCGCAGACGAGCTGGGGGCTGACCTCATCGTTCTAGGCAGCCACGGGAAAAGCGCCGTGGACCGGCTGCTCATGGGCAGCGTGAGCACGGCCGTGCTGCACCGGGCGAAGCAGGCGGTCTTGGTGGTGCGGTGAAGCGAGCAGAAAGGGAACGAGCCCATGCCGCGGGGACCTTGAAATGGCCCGCAGCATGGGCTCGTCGTGTGAGGGGCGCCATCCGATGAGGAGAAGCCGCACTCGGCCTCGCGCTTGGCGCGGGCGGGCGGAGTGCCAACCTGCACCCGCCTCAGTCCGGCCACCATCGCTCTCGGCAGCCTGCCACCCGCACCGCCTCCTGCGGATGGCGCGGGATGATCACGACGCCCTCCGGAGAGACGCGGCAATCCGCGCCCTGCGCCGCGAGATATGCCGGATCGTCGATACCGTGCAAGATGGCGCACCATGCCTCGCTCCGGCCTTGTGGGGCGAGCACCAGGTCGTCTCCGTCCCAGAACGCATGCCATGTGCCGACCTCGTTGCCTTGGTCGTCAAACAGGGTGCATGAACTGCGGCGATCCGGCCGGATGGGATAGACGTGGATGGTCACCTCGCGATGGTACGGCTGGTCAGACTGGTCGCTTTTCTCGCCCATGGCCAGGATGCTCTCTTCGCGCACCAACACAGGCAGGCTCATGAAATCGTATCGCTCGCGGTACCATCTGCCGCCTTGCCTCGTCTCTCCGGTGAACAGGTGCGTCCAGCGTCCCTCCGGGAGATAGTACGAGACCTCTCCTATCTCCGAGAACACCGGCGCGACGAGAAGCGACGGGCCGAGCATGTATTGGCGGTCCAAGGTGTCGCAGGTCGGATCGTCCGGAAATTCGAGGATCATGGGGCGCAGCATGGGCACGCCCGTGCGGTGCGCCTCGACGGCGCACGACCAGAGATACGGCATGAGCCGAAGCTTCCAGCGCGTGAAGTGGCGCAAGACGTCCACCGACTCCTCGTCGAACAGCCACGGCACGCGGTACGATCCGCTTCCGTGCAGGCGGCTGTGGCTCGAGAAGAGCCCAAAGGCAATCCAGCGCTTGTACAGGTGGGCAGGGGCTGTGTCCTCAAACCCGCCGATGTCGTGGCTCCAGAACCCGAAGCCGCACAAGGCGAGGCTCAGGCCGCCGCGAAGCGTCTCCGCCATGGATTCGTACGTGGCCCGGCAGTCGCCGCCCCAGTGCACCGGGAAGCGCTGACCCCCGGCGGTGGCGGATCGCGCAAAGACCACGGCGTCATCGCCGCGTCGCTCGCGGAGGACTTCCCACACGGCCTCGTTGTACAGGTAGCTGTAGAAGTTGTGCATTTTTTGCGGGTCGGACCCGTCGTGGTACGCCACATCGGTCGGGATCCGCTCGCCGAAATCCGTCTTGAACGCATCGACGCCCATGTCGAGCAGCCGGCGCAGGTGGGACTGGTACCAGCGGCGGGCGTCGGGGTTGGTGAAATCGACGATGCCCATGCCCGGCTGCCACAGGTCCCATTGCCACACGTCGCCGTTCGGACGTTTGAGCAGGTAGCCGCGCTCCATCGCCTCGCGGAAAAGCGGCGATTTCTGCGCGATGTAGGGGTTGATCCAGACGCAGATGCGCAAACCGCGCGATTTGAGGCGCGCGAGCATGCCCGCCGGATCGTGGAAGCAGGCGGTGTCCCACGCGAAGTTGCACCACTCAAACGGCTTCATCCAGAAACAGTCGAAGTGGAACACGCTCAGCGGAATGCCGCGCGACGCCATGCCATCGACGAACTGGCTGACCGTCTCCTCGTCGTAGTCGGTGGTGAACGACGTCGACAGCCACAGCCCCAATGACCACATCGGCGGCAGCGCCGGCCGCCCGGTGAGCGCCGTGTATCGCTCGATCACGCCCTTCGGATGGCCGCCCCCGATGACCACGTAATCGAGCGCCTCCCCCTCGACGCTGAACTGGACCTTGGACACGAACTCCGTCCCGATTTCAAACCACACGCGCTCGGGATGGTTCACGAACACGCCGTAGCCGCGGTTCGTGAGATAGAACGGCACGTTCTTGTACGCCTGGTCCGATCCCGTCCCGCCGTCTCGGTTCCAGATGTCGAGAGACTGGCCGTTCTTGACGAACGCCGTGAACCGCTCGCCAAGGCCATACACGTTTTCGCCGACGGACAAATGGAGTTGGCCGCGCATGTAAGGTCGGCCGTGATCGACGACGTACGCGGTAGAACGAGGGCCGCTCTCGGTGAGAAAGCGGCCGTTCTCGTAAAACGCGATGGACCACGGGGTGAGCCGCACGCGGACCTCCATCTCGCCAGCGCGAAGGACGACGGAGTCCTCCGTCTCCACTGCGTCAAACGGCTGAGGTTTGAGTTCCAGCGGGAAATGGGGCCCGCGATGCATCCGTCCGAGAAAGTGGTGCTGCTCCACCCGCACCATGCCAGGGCGGGGAAAGGAGATGCGGCAGGTGAGCATGGGGCCATCGAGCATGTGGCCGCGGTGCGCCACGGGGCGGCACGCGACGAAGAACAGAACGCCGTCTTCCTCTTGTCGCCATTCCTGCACGGCGAGGCCGGGGTGAATGGAGACGCCTTCGCGGACAAGCCAGTTGCCGTCGGTGAACTTCATGGGTGTCACTCCTTGTATAGCGTACCTACCTAATAGCGCCCTTTGTTACATTGCTAACAATCCATCTTTGACATATCAAGTAGAATAATACCATAGGAAGTAATGCCAAAATATATGATGCGAATGCTAACGAGTAGTTCGTGCTATATTGAGACTGAAATGCATATTGCACCAAAGGAAGCGTATACCAATTGGGGTTGGACAACATAACCAACGGCAAAAGAAAGTCATTCCACGCCCATAACGCCGTGAGAATGGCTACAGTGGCGTTCATTGGACCCATCAGCGGGAACATGATTGTCCAAAATATCCTGAATCTACTTGCCCCGTCTACAAGGGCTGCCTCTTCAAGCTCTATAGGTATAGATTTCAGATATCCCACGTACAGAAACACGTTTTGGGAGATGCCATAAACTACATACAGAATAATTAAACCAGCGCGATCGGCCAGCCCGAGATGGCTCATCTGTCTGACTAGCGGAAGCATAAGGATGGGAAAGGGAACAAACATGGCTGCGAAAAAGTAATAGTAAAGGTACCGGAAAAACCGCTTGTGCATATTCCTTGCGAGAGCGTACCCTGCCATTGAATGCAATAGGACTGTGAGAACTACGGATGTTGATGTGATGGCAAAGCTATTCCATAGGCTGTGGAAGTAGTGTGTGACTCTCATCGCGGTCGGATAGTTAGACCAAACGGGAAGGCTGGGCCAAGCGAGCACGGATTGAGCCAACTCTTGAGGATTTTTAAAAGAAACGACCACTGCCATGTACATCGGGAAGAGAATCACACAAGCGCCGACGAAGGCAACAACCATGGCAGGCATATTTACAAAACGGCGGTGTGAGCCCATGGCTAGAACTGTACCTCCTTATTCTTGGTCAACCGTACTTGGAGTATCGCCACGAGCACTAAGATGATCAAAAATACCACAGCGTTGGCGGACTGGTAGGCTAACTCGCCCCCACCGAATCCATTCGTATAGATCAGGAATGTGTTGGATTGAGTAGAAGTTCCCGGACCACCATTCGTTAATCCTACTATTTGATCAAATACCTGCAAGTACCCCTTGGCAGAAAGAACCATATTGATTGTCACAAAGGGCATTATAAGTGGAAATGTAATTCTCCAAAATGATGCCCATGGCCCTGCTCCATCGATATGCGATGCTTCGTAGACTTCTTGTGGCACCGTCTGAAGGCCCGCGATGTAAAGAATGGTGTTGAACGAAGCCCCTTGCCAAACCGAAACGATGACAATGCCTAGCCAAGCCCAACGAGTGCCTAGGATGTTTTGAGCAAGGAATGTGAGGTGTAGGGCCTGGGCGATGGATGGAACAAGATCAGAAAACAGGAAGTTAAATATAAATGACACAATGAGGGTGCTAAGGACGTATGGTAGAAAGAATATCGTTCGGAATAGTCTCTTTAAATAAATATTCGAATTTAATGCCAAGGCGATAATTAAACTCAGCGCGTTTACCAAAATCGTGGTAGTAACCGCAAATTGAAATGTGA
>NZ_BCSG01000049.1 GCF_001570745.1 Alicyclobacillus mali NBRC 102425 | reverse complement strand
GGAACATTGACACACTCAGGATCTTTCTGTATCGTAGCTACGTGTGTCCGCACGGGGGAGGTGTCTCGATGAAACCGACCTATCAACCGAACGTTCGCAAGCGGAAGAAGAACCACGGTTTCCGGAAGCGCATGGCGACGAAAGGCGGTCGCCGCGTGCTGGCGCGCCGTCGCGCCAAGGGCCGGAAGGTACTGTCCGCGTGAGAAGGGCCACGGAAGTGGCCTTTTTTTGTGAAGGGGTGGGTTGATACAGGGGGCATCGAGGAACTGGAGGGCGGACCTTGCAAAGTCAGCATCGCTTAAAAGACAGCCGGGATTTCCGGCGCGTGTTTCGGAAGGGCAAGTCGTTTGCGAGCGGAAGGCTCGTGTTGTATTATTGCGACAATCGGGTAGCTCGGGTCCGCGTAGGATTTTCGATAAGCAGGAAGGTTGGTAAGGCGGTCGTCCGCAACCGCTTGAAGCGCCTCTTGAGGGCGATTTTTCAGCGTCGGCTGGACGAGCTTTGGGACCGGCCTGTGGACATCGTGGTGGTCTGCCGCGTGAGCGCGGCGGACGCGGATTTTCACGATCTCGAGCGCGAAGTGGAGCGGCTGCTGAAGAAAGCGAAATTATTGCCGCGCGAAGCCGGAGATGAGCGTCCGTGAAGCGGCTTGTCATCAGTTGTATTCGATTTTACCAGCGATTCATCTCGCCAGCTAAGCTGCCTACATGCCGGTTTACGCCGACGTGTTCCGAGTATGCCGTTCAGGCCATCGCGCGATTTGGCGTGGTATACGGCGGCTGGCTCGCCGTCCGGCGATTGGTTAAGTGTGGACCATGGCATCCGGGCGGCGTGGATGAGGTGCCGGAGGTCAGGTAGGGGGATGCGCGTTTGAACGGAAAGCAGAAAGCCAGCAGGAGATGGACCATCGCCCTCAGTCTTGCGGCCGTGGTGGCGCTCACAGGATGCGGTTTGTATCCCACGAAGCCGGGCGAATGGCCGAAGAACGTGTGGGGCTCGATTCTTCACGGCATCTCCGATTTGATGGACTACTTCGCCCATCTCTTCGGCAATGACTACGGGATCTCCATCCTGTTCATGGCGATTTTGGTCCGCTTGGTCGTGCTGCCACTGTTTCTTCGCCAAATCCGCTTTCAGCGCGCCATGGTGAAGCTGCAGCCAGAGATCCAGAAGATCCGGACCAAGCACAAGTTCGACAACCAGAAGATGCAGGAAGAGCTGATGAAGCTTTATCAGGAGGCGGGAATGAACCCGCTTGCCGGTTGCTTCCCCATGCTGATTCAGCTTCCTTTCCTTTGGGCGTTTTACGGTGCCATTATCGGAAACGTCGGCATGCGCCAGAGCACGTTCCTTGGCATCTTTCCGCTGGGGCATTGGGACCCACATTACATCCTGCCGGTAATTGCAGCGCTCTCGACGATGCTTTCGTCGTGGCTGTCCATGCAAAGCCAGCCTGTTCAGCAGAAGTCGATGCTGTTCGTGTATCCCGTGATGATTTTCTTCTTCGCCTTCCGGGCACCTGGAGGTCTGGTCCTTTACTGGATTTACACAAATCTCCTCGTGGCTGTGCAGGTGTATCTGTTTATCACCCTGCCCAACATGCGCGAACAGCGTGAGATGGCGCTCGCGGGTGGTGGAAAGGCGGCCGTGAACTCTTCGGGTGCGGCTCCACGGGAGCAGGCTCCGAGCGGTTCCAAAGCCAAGACGTCGAAGGGACCTAACAAGTCGCCAACCGGAAATCCGGGGTCTCGGGCGACCAGCGAAAAGTCGGCGAAGCGAACCGGCGGCACAGGTAAATCTGGCGACGCGAAACGGGCGGCAAAGTCGAAGGATGGCCGTAACGCAAGTCCGCGGGATCCGTCGTCCGAAGGCAATCGCCCGCAGGAACCGTAGCGCGAGGGCGCGAGCCGGGGGTCAGAAGGCCCAGAGTGAAAAGGGTCGGAGGCTTGGGCGAGATGCGAAAAGTGGTGGCGACGGGAAAGACCATTGATGAAGCTGTGATGTCGGCGTTGGTGAAGCTAGGCGTGCCGAGATCGCAGGCTCAGGTGCGGGTCATCCGAGAACCTGCTCGTGGTTTTCTCGGGTGGCTGGGAGGTCGCGAGGCCGAAGTCGAGGTGAGCGTCATTGAGACGCCGCTCGACGCGGCAAAGGAATTTCTTCGCACGGCCATTTCCAAGATGGGGCTTGGCCAGGCCGGCATTGTCGCGGACGACGTGGATGAGGATGGCCAGGTGAAGTTGTCCATCTCGGCGGAAGAAGATGCGTTGCCGATTCTCATCGGCCGGCGCGGCGCGACGCTGGATGCGCTACAGTATCTGGTGAACATCGTGGCGAATCGGGATGCTTCGGAGAAGATGAGGTTCACGCTGGACGCGGCGGGCTACCGGGACCGGCGGTTGGAATCGCTCCGGCGGTTGGCGGAGCAATCTGCTGACAAGGCGGTGCGTCTGGGCAGGCCGGTGACGCTCGATCCGATGCCGCGCAGAGATCGCAAGTGGGTGCACGCGCACCTGCAGTCGAGAGGCGACGTCGTGACCATCAGCGAGGGCCAGGAGCCGTATCGTCGGGTGAAGATCATTCCGAAGCGGTACGATTGGACCTGATCAAGCGTGGAGGAGAACACGAGAAACGATGACCCCGCTCGAAGCAGTGGGGTTTTTGTGTAGGAAGGAGGGTGGAAGATGGCGGTCCAGGTCGTTCAGCAGGAGGAGACCATCGCGGCGATTGCGACGGCTGTAGGCGAGGCGAGCGTGGCCATTGTCCGCGTGAGTGGGCGCGGCGCGCGGGAGGTCGGTGAGCGGCTGGTGCGGTCGAAGCGCGGCCTTCCGGTTAAGCTGCATGAGCGGGGGATGAAGTACGGGCAGGTGATTGATCCCAGGTCCGGCGAGGTGATTGACGAGGCCATCGTGCTGTGGATGCCGGGCCCGCACAGCTACACGGGAGAAGACGTGTTGGAATTGCAGGTGCACGGGGGCGCGTATGCGGTGGAGGCGGTTCTCGCCGCTTGTCTGGATGCTGGCGCGAGGATGGCCGAACCGGGGGAGTTCACGAAGCGCGCGTTTCTCAACGGCCGGATCGATCTGTCGCAGGCGGAGGCCGTGATCGATCTGATCCGCGCGAAGACGGCGTTTGCCGGCAAGCTGGCCGAGCGGCAGGTGCGTGGGCGATTCGGCGAGGCGGTTCGGGCGCTCAGGCGCCGGTTGTTGGAGCTCGAGGCGCATGTCGAGGTGACCATCGACTACCCGGAGCACGACGTGGAAGACGTGGCCTGCGATCACGTCGTGCGCGTGTGCGAAGGTCTGATGGGCGAAATTGACGGGCTCATCCGGTCGGCGGAGCTTGGGCGGGTGTTGCGGGACGGCGTGGCGACGGCCATCGTCGGCCGCCCGAACGTGGGCAAGTCGTCGCTGTTGAACGCGCTGGTGGAGCGGGATCGCGCCATTGTGACGGATCTGCCGGGGACGACGCGTGACGTGCTGGAGGAGTATATCAACCTGCGAGGCATACCGCTTAGGCTCATCGACACGGCCGGCATTCGCGAGACGGAGGACGTGGTGGAGCGAATCGGCGTGGCGAGATCGCGCCAGTCGATGCAGGAGGCGGAACTGGTGCTTCTGGTGTTGGACGGAAGTGAGCCGCCTTCGCCCGAGGATGAGGCCATCGCGCGCGAGTCGGACGGATCGCGCAGAATGGTGATCCTGAACAAGGTCGATCGCGGCCTGCATCCGGACGCGGTGCGCTTTGCGGGCGAACTGGCGCCCGAGGGGGCCTTGCGCGTGTCCGCTCGTGAGGGCATCGGCCTGGATGAACTGCGGGACGCCATCGTCAACCGGATTCGGCGGGATCTGGCCGTCGATCTCGACGCGAGCTACATGGCGAACCACCGCCAGAAGCGGCTGTTGGAAGAGGCGAAGGAGGACCTGCGGACGGCGCGAGATGCGGCGCAGGCCGGGGCGACCTTGGACCTCGTGGCGGTGGCGCTGCAGTCGGCGTATGAGAAACTTGGGGAGACCATCGGCGAAGAGGCCGGGGAGGATCTGTTGAACGAGATCTTTTCCCGGTTCTGCCTCGGCAAATGACGGGAGGTGCATGGAGATGCGGTTTTTCGCCGGATCGTACGACGTGATCGTCATCGGGGGCGGTCACGCCGGCTGTGAGGCGGCGCTCGCCGCGGCGCGCATGGGCTGCAAGACGCTGCTTCTGACCATCAACCTGGATACGATTGCGTACATGCCGTGTAATCCGTCGATTGGTGGGCCTGCGAAGGGCATCGTGGTGCGCGAAGTGGATGCGCTTGGCGGGCAGATGGGGAAGAACACGGACGCCACGTACATTCAGATGCGGATGCTGAACACGGGAAAGGGGCCGGCGGTGCAGGCGCTGCGGGCCCAGGCGGACAAGGCGTACTACGCGCTGAATATGAAGTGGACGCTTGAGCGGACCGAAAACCTTCACGTGAAGCAAGCCCTGGTGGAAGAACTGCTCGTCCAGAGCGGTCGCATTTACGGCGTGGTCACGAAGAGCGGCCAGGAGTTTCACGCGCAGGCTGTGGTGCTCACCACCGGTACCTATCTCCGCGGCCGCATCCACATCGGCGAGGTGTCGTACGAAAGCGGGCCGAACGGCCAGATGCCGGCCATTCGCCTGTCGGATTGTCTCGTCGATCTCGGCTTCCGGTTGGTCCGGTTCAAGACCGGCACACCGCCCCGCATCAACAAAAACTCGATTGATTTCAGCAAACTCATCGCGCAACCCGGCGATCCCGTTCCGCGCCACTTCTCCTTCGATCCCGACACACCCGTGCGCGATCAGGTGCCGTGCTGGTTGACGGGCACCACGGAGGAGACTCATCGCATCATCCTGGAGAATTTGCACCGATCTCCCCTGTACGGCGGCGAAATCAAAGGGACCGGACCGCGCTACTGCCCATCCATCGAGGACAAGGTCGTGCGCTTTCGCGAGCGCGACACCCATCAGATCTTCCTTGAGCCGGAGGGCCCGCACACGAGCGAATGGTATGTGCAGGGGCTGTCGACGAGCCTGCCGGAGGACGTGCAGTTGAAAATTCTCCACTCCATCCCCGGCCTTGAGCGCGCGGAGATGCTGCGCCCCGGGTACGCCATCGAGTACGACGCGGTCGTCCCCACGCAGTTGTGGCCCACGCTCGAGACGAAGCTCGTGGAAGGACTGTTTACCGCCGGTCAGTTGAACGGAACGTCTGGATACGAGGAGGCGGCGGGCCAGGGCATCATGGCCGGCATCAACGCGGCCAGAAAGGCCAAGGGCGAGGAACCGGTGGTCTTGTCGCGATCGGACGCGTACATCGGTGTGATGATCGACGATCTCGTCACGAAGGGGACGAACGAGCCGTACCGCCTGCTCACCTCCCGGGCGGAGCACAGGCTGCTGCTCCGCCACGACAACGCGGATCTGCGCTTGACCGAACTCGGCTACCGCATCGGTCTGGTGTCGGAGCGGGCGTACAGCCGGGTGATGCGTAAAAAGGAGGGCATTCAGGCGGAACTGGCGCGCCTGTCGCGGGTGAAGGTGAAACCGCAGGAGGTCAACGAGCGCCTCGCTGAGTGGGGCTCGCAGCCCATCGATTCTGGCATGAGCCTCGCGCAACTGCTGAAGCGGCCGGAGTTGTCCTACCACCAGATTCGGGAGATGGACCCGACGGGTGGCGTCGAGATCGACCCCGAGGTGCAGGAACAGGTCGAGATCGAGATCAAGTACGCCGGCTACATTCGGAAGCAGAACGAACTCATCGAGCGCCAGAAGCGGCTCGAAGGCCGCAAGCTGCCGGAGGACGTCGACTATATGCAAATGACTGGGCTTGCGATGGAAGCGAGAGAAAAACTGTCTCGGGTGCGACCGCGCACCGTGGGTCAGGCGGCGCGGATCCCGGGCGTGACCCCGGCGGACATCTCCATTTTGCTCGTGTACCTTGATGCGCAGGAGAGGCGCGCGGCCCATGCGTGACGTGCTGGACCAGATGATTGCGTGGGGTGTTCCCGTGAGCGATGAGACGGAACGTCGACTGCGGCGGTACGGCGAATTGCTTGCGGAGTGGAATGAGCGGTTGAATCTCACGGCCATCGTCGAAACGCGGGAGATGTGGATCAAGCACTTTCTCGACAGCGTGGCCATTGCGCAGGTGCCCGCGTGGCGCGACGTGGCAGGGCGAGGCGGCCGCGTGATCGACATCGGCAGCGGTGCGGGGATTCCGGGTATTCCCCTGGCAATAGGGTGGCGGAGCGTGTCGTTCGTGCTGTGCGACGCCTCACGCAAGCGGGTGCAATTTGTGGAGCATGTCATCGGCGATCTCGGCCTTTCGAATGTGAAGGCCTTGCACGCGCGCATGGAGGAGCTGGGGCGGCAGCCCGGCATGCGCGGCTCCTTTGATGCCGCGGTGGCGAGAGCCGTGGCGAGATCGAACGTGCTCCTTGAGTACGCAGCGCCCATGCTCAGACCGGGAGGACGGGCTTTTTTGTACAAGGGACCGTCGTACCTCGGCGAAGAGGAGCAAGACGCTGTGCGCGCAGCGCGGTTGCTGGGTGCTCGACCAGACGGCGTGACAACCTATGCGTTGATGGACGATCAGGGTGAACGGGTCATGGCTGTATTCCAGCAAGAGGAGCCGTGTCCGAAGCGGTTTCCGAGAAAACCTGGAACTCCGTCTCGACAGCCCCTGTAAGTCGGAGTGTGTCGAAAGTACACCGCAGAAGACGATCTCTGTAAATTCATGAGAAGTTTTGTCGAAGAGCAGGAATACGGGCACGCCTTGGTGAATTCGACATTGAGTGTCGATCCTCGTGTGTTCATGAATAGAGGGGTCTAAGATGAGGGAAACTTGGGGACGATTCATCAGCTTCCGCGACGCTGGACATGCGCAGACGCAAGTCGTGGATATTCCGGTGGAACGCATTGTCCCGAATCCATATCAGCCCCGAGCGATTTTTCATCAAGAGTCAATTGAAGAACTGGCGAAGACAATTCACACACATGGCGTGATTCAGCCCGTGGTGGTGCGAAAGCAGGGCGATGTCTACGAACTCATTGCCGGTGAACGGCGGCTGCGCGCAGTGCGCCATCTGGGGTGGCCCACAATTCCAGCCATCGTCCGGGAGCTGAACGACGCCCAGACAGCGTCCGCCGCGCTGATTGAAAACCTTCAGCGCGAGGGGCTGACGCCGATTGAAGAGGCCGTCGCATACCAACAGCTCATGGAGTTGCATGGGCTGACGCAGGAAAGTTTGGCTCAGCGCTTGGGCAAGGGTCAGTCCACGATTGCCAACAAGTTGAGGTTGCTCCACCTGCCACAGGCGGTGCAGGATGCGCTGCTGACGAGGCAAATCACAGAGCGTCATGCGCGGGCGCTTCTGGCATTGCCTTCGGAAGAGCTCCAAGTGGAACTATTAAACGAGTGCGTTGAAAAAGGTTGGAATGTCAAACAGATGGAGGAGAAGGTCAAGGCGAAGGTGGCGCTTCTGGGCTCGGCGCCTGAACGGCGCAGAAAGCCGAGAAAGCGCGGACTGTCCAAGGACGTGCGCTTGGCCGTGAACACGATACGTCAGTCCTTGCAAATGATAGAGCAGACAGGCCTGCAAGTGGTGTGTGAAGAGTTGGATGACGACGAGTACTACCAATTCACCATTCGCGTGCCGAAAAGGTCAAGTGGGGAAAACAGAACCGAGGATGATCACCGAGAAGCGCGCTCTTCCTAACTGTGTGGGTAAACGCAGGGGAAGGTGCTGCACAGCGAGAAAGGGCGGCCATTCGGCCGCTTTCGCATTTTTTCCGGAGATCACTGGATCCACACAACGTTGAAGCGGAAATCCCTGAGGTTTTGCAGTAGAATGAGAGGGGTCGAGACATGGTCTACATCATCTAGGGAATTTCGTTTGTGATTGAAGGAGGACTTGTCGTGTCCAGCGCCCGCGTGATCGCCATTGCCAATCAAAAAGGTGGCGTGGGGAAGACGACAACCGCGGTAAATCTCGGGGCTTGTCTGGCGACGTTGGGCAAACGCGTCCTGCTGATCGACATTGATCCGCAGGGAAACACGACGTCTGGCGTCGGTATTAACAAGGCCGACGTGAAGTATTGCGTGTACGACGTGATCATCAACGACGTGAATATCGCGGATGCCATTATGCCGTCGGGCCTCGACAATTTGGACGTGCTTCCAGCCACGATTCAATTGGCGGGTGCCGAAATCGAATTGGTTCCAACCATTTCGCGAGAAGTGAGGCTGCGGAGAGCAATTCAGGGAATGCGCAGTCGGTATGATTTCATCGTGATCGATTGTCCGCCGTCCCTGGGGCTTTTGACGGTAAACGCCTTGACGGCAGCCGACTCGGTGATGATTCCAATTCAATGTGAATACTACGCACTCGAAGGCTTGAGCCAGCTGCTGAACACCGTGCGGTTGGTCCAGAAGCACCTCAACACGTCGCTCGAGGTGGAAGGAGTGGTGCTCACCATGTTGGACGCGCGCACCAATCTGGGTTTGCAGGTCATCGAGGACGTGAAAAAGTTCTTCCGAGACAAGGTGTACAACACCATCATTCCTCGCAATGTTCGTTTGAGCGAGGCGCCCAGTCACGGAAGACCCATCATTCACTACGATCCAAAGTCGCGCGGGGCCGAGTCGTACATGGAACTCGCGAAGGAAGTGATCACGCGTGGCTAAACGCGGATTGGGTCGCGGCTTAGACGCCTTGATCCCGCAGCTCAATGTGTCGGACGAGGATCATATTGTGCAGATTGACATTCGGGATCTTCGGCCAAATCCGTATCAGCCGCGGCGGACGTTCAATGAAGAAAGGCTGCAGGAACTGTGTGCTTCGATTCGGGAACACGGCATTCTTCAGCCGCTGATTGTCCGCAAGAGTCAGGTAAAAGGGTTCGACATCGTCGCCGGCGAGAGGCGATACCGGGCTGCAAAGATGGCGGGCTTGCAAGTGGTCCCCGCGGTGGTTCGGGACTTGAGTGACGTGCTCTTGATGGAAATTGCGCTCATCGAAAATCTGCAGCGCGAAGATCTCAATCCCATCGAGATTGCCGACGCGTATGCCAAACTGATCGAGAAGTGTCATATGACACAGGACGAGCTGGCGAAGCGGGTGGGGCAGAGTCGGAGTCACATCACCAACATGCTGCGGCTTCTGCAGCTTCCGGTTCAAATTCAGGACATGGTTTCACGTGGAACATTGACCATGGGTCACGCCCGAGCACTGCTGTCTGTAGAGGATGCAAACGAACAGCTTCGATTGGCGGAGCAGACGGTGAAAGAGGCTTGGAGTGTGCGAAAGCTGGAAACGGTGATCTACCAGCCTAAGAAGGTTTCACGTGAAACTCAGAAAACCGGTTTGTCGACGGAGTATCGGCGATATCAGGAGCAGGTTCAGGCGTATTTGGGCACGTCCGTCCGCATACAGCCGGGCAAAAAGCGAGGAAAGATCGAGATCGACTACTATTCGGAGGATGATCTCCGGCGCATCATGGACCTCATGTTGGCGCACGCTCCATGAGGAGCGGTCCACGATGTTGTCCGTGAGGTGACTACATGTTTCTTCTGGGTACGATTGTCGATGTGCTAGCCATTTTGATCGGCACTGCTATTGGCTACTTTCTACCGCGCATCCCAGACCGGATGCGCGAGACGGTCACGGTCGGCGTGGCACTTTGTGTCATAGCCATTGGACTGAACATGGCGCTCAGCGACATGAATGATATTGTCCTCATTATCTTCTCTGTCGTGTTGGGTGCCGTCGCGGGCGAGCTCTTGCAGATTGAGAAGCGATTCGAGCACCTGGCCCACCAACTGGAGCTGCGCTTTCGGCGAATCTACAAAGGACCTGTCGCGCAGGGGTTCATATCTGCGACGCTCTTATTTTGTGTGGGCTCCATGTCCATTGTAGGTGCGGTGCAGGACGGACTGCAGGGCGACCACAAGACGCTGTTCGCCAAATCTGTGCTTGACGGGTTCTCCTCTGTAGTGCTCACTTCCACGTTAGGACCGGGCGTCGGACTTGCCGCTATTCCGGTACTGGTTTACCAAGGGCTCATTGCACTCATTTCGCATGCGTTCGGAAGCTTTTTAGATACGCCGCTTATCATTGAACCAATCACCGCGGCGGGAGGTCTTCTGATTGTTGCCATTGGACTTCAACTCGCAGGTCTGCGTCGAATTTCGGTAGCAAATCTGTTGCCCGCTATCGTCATCGCGCCCATCGTCAAGGTCGTGATCCATTCCATCTCACAGATTTGAGGTCCGTCCAACCATTGGCATGGGATGTGGATGCGGGAACTAGCCATACTACCGACCGTCACTGCGTGCGGATCGTATTGGAGAGTTGTTGCAGAAGGGGCGAATGGCCATGGGGCTTTCCATTCTTCAGCCGTACACGCTCGATATTGCCGTGTGCAGCGCGATCTTGGCGATCATCTGCCTGGTGATTGCTTTTGTCGCTCTGTCGCGCTCCGCACGCTTGAAGCGCAAATTCAATCGGTTGAAAGAGATCACAAGCACAGCTGATCTTGAGCGGGTCTTTGAAGAGACGAAGGACGCGGTTCGCCGACTCGAACTGAAGCTTCGAGAAGCCGAGGAGCACCTGCGTGAAGTGGAAGAAGCGCTTCAATCCAAGGTATCTACGCCTGCTATCCTGCGGTACAACGCCTTCGCCGAAGTGGGGAGCGATCTCAGTTACTCCGTGGCGCTCGTCGATGGCAAGGGAGACGGTGTGGTCATCACGTCGATTTATGGTCGCGAGGATTCCGTCACCTATGGAAAGCCCGTGCAAGGAGGCGACTCTTCCTACATGCTGACCAACGAAGAACGCACGGTCATCGAAGAAGCTCTCCGCGGTGCACCCCAATCGGGAACAACAGCCCAAATATCCTGAGCAACCCTGCCCTGGGGATGTGCGATTCCGTCACATCCCCAGTTTCATGGCGGGATGGCCGTCATACCAGCGCATCAAGCTCGACGTGAGCGCATCCGCGACGATGTCAGCCATTCGCATGACGATGGCGAGGCGAGTGTTCTGCAGTACGAAGTACTCCATGAACCCCGAGACGTTTACCACGCCCGTAATGCACAAATCACCGAACTCAGGGAGGACTTTCTTCACGCCAGCTCCAGGGCGTAGAGGTCCCATTTCCACAGCAATCTGACCCACATGGTCGAACTTCCCCAGACACGCATCGATGGCAATGACGAACGGTTTAACAGGGTACCAGTCGTCGATCCGCTGCAGCGTGGCCTGAAGATTGACCGCGTGTACAGGCTCATCCAATGTACCGAGGACGTGTACGCCTGCCAGTTTCACGTGATCCGCGAGCCGAGACCCTACAATAGGGCCAAACGCGTCTCCGGTCGAACGATCGGTTCCAACGCATACGATGATCATCGGCAATCTGCCGTGTTGCGCAAGCGCCGCATCCAACTGTTGTTCTAGGGTCGACACCGCATCTGGGCTCTCCATCGAGACGCGGCCACCCGAGTGTTGGGCGCTCGGCCACGAAAGGTCTGTCGACGAGCGATTCACCCGATTTCCCCCTCGCACGGAATATTCCCAGTATACGTTTGCGTATCATCGACTATACCTGTCCTGACAGACGAGAAAGTAGACGCGGGGGGATGGCATGGTCGATCTCGTCCTCTTGGCCGGGGCACTTTGGATCGCCGTCTGGATCGCAACACGACCGGCCGAAATCGCCCTGTTGTACGCAGGTGGCTTTTATGCGAGCACCTACGCCGCGGTGCAGGTGGCGCCATGGCTGGTCGTCCATCTGTCCGTCACCAGGCCGGTTTTGACATGGGTGGCGCAGCGCATCGCGACCAAGGTGCCTGTCTTCGACCCGTACCGCCCAGATGACTCTTCGCTTGTTCTACCTTCACCTATCGCCATCCATGCGCTGGACTGGATGATGGCCGTCTTCCTCGGCGGGGCGGTGTGGTTCACCTTTGTCGGCGTTCATCGCTTCTTGCACATCATGCTCGATGAAAATGACTCAGAACAGGCGACTCCACGGGTCCGCGTCGCCAGCACTTTACTCGGCACGGCCACAGGCGCGTGGTGCATGCTGATCGCTGCTCCGGCGATCGCGGCCCTGCTCGATATGTTTGGTCGTCCGCAGTCTTTCGCCTCAAATCCGCTCCTGGACGCCCTTCTTCGGGGCGTACAGGCCATCCCGGTGTTTCGAACTATGGTATGATGGGACATCATGAGACGAGCCGGGAGGGTCAGCGGTGACGCTTTGGGCGGACATTCAACACAAGGCGCTTTCGGACATGCCGAGCCTCGAGGTTGTCATTTGGGACGCCATTCGCATTGCCGTCTTTTTCATCTTGGCTCGCATCCTGATTCGCGTCGGTGTTCGTGTCACGAGGCGCATGTTATCCCTTCATACCAAAATGGACGACCGGCGGCGAAAGACGCTTGAGTCGTTGTTCACGAACGTCATCCGTTACACGGTATACTTTGTGTTGGTGGTTGAAGTTCTTTCGCTCTTTCACGTCAACGTGTCCGCGATTCTCGCGAGCGCCGGTATCGTTGGCGTAGCGGTCGGCTTTGGAGCGCAGAGCCTCGTCAAGGATCTGATTTCGGGCTTATTCATCCTGTTTGAAGACCAATATGGTGTCGGCGATACGGTGCAAATCAACGGCTTTAAGGGAACCGTGATTTCCATCGGGATTCGCCTCACGAGGGTGCAGGCGTGGACTGGCGAAGTTCAGGTCATTCCCAACGGCCAGATTACAAGCGTGACCAACTATTCGCGCACGCAGTCGACGGCCGTGATCGACGTCACCGTTCCATATGATGTCGACGTGGATCTCGTCAAATCCATCATGGAACGGGTGTTGACCCGGCTCAAGGATGAGCGGCCCGGCGTCGTGACGGGACCGGTGCAGGTGCTTGGGGTTCAGGACCTCTCCAACACGAATCTCGTCATCCGTGCCACGGCCGTGTGTGCTCCCACCAAAAATGGCGAGATCGAGCGGGAGGCGCACGAACGAATCAAGGCAGAGCTTGATCGCGCGCTGCATGAAGGCGAGGAAGCGCAAGGCGCGGCGGGCGGCGAACTTGCTGTTGAGTAACGATGGGGGGCGATGGCGTGGCGGTCACGTTTGGACTTGGCGACATCGTCAGAATGAAAAAGCCGCACGCCTGCGGTGAAAACCGCTGGGAGGTGATCCGCATGGGGATGGACATTCGGATCAAGTGCCAACGGTGCGGCCACAGCGTCCTCATTCCCAGGTCGCGATTTGAAAGATTGATTCGAGCTGTTATCGAGAGGGGAGGGGCGGCCGATGAAGGTCAAGACGGCGTGTCCAATTGATTGTTACGACGCCTGTGCGTTCATCGCCGAGGTGGGAGAGGACGGCGAGATTCGCCTGAGCGGAAACCCGGAGCACCCCATCACGCGCGGCACCATCTGCAACCGCGGCAGGCAGCTTGCCGTGCGGCGGAATAGCCGGGATCGCGTGTTGTATCCTCTGAAGCGCGAAGGTGACCGATGGACACGCATCTCGTGGGAACGGGCGATGCGCGAGATCGCAGAGGAGATCCAGCGGACGCTTGACGAGGTGGGGCACCACGGAATCTTGCATTACTACGACTGGGGATCTGGCGGCCTGTTGAAGGCGCTGAACCAGCGCTTTTTCTACGCGCTCGGCGGGTGCTCGGAAGCCATCGGCAGCTTGTGCTGGGATGCAGGCATCCGGGCGCAAGCCTACGACTTCGGGCTGGCCAACAGCCATTCGCCGGAGGACATGGCGGAGCACGCGGAGGCCATCGTCGTCTGGGGACGAAACGTAGCCAACACGAACGTGCACATGATTCCGTTTATTCGCCAGGCGCAGGCGCGGGGTGCGAAGCTCGTGGTCATCACCACCCTGCCTCAGGACTTGGCGCGCCGCGCCGACAAGGCCATCTACCCTCGCCCGGGCACGGACGGCCTGTTGGCCCTCGCGGCGCTTCGCATCTGCCGAGATGATGGCTGGCTGGATCGCGCGTTTTTGCAGGATCGCGCGATTGGCTGGGAAGACCTGGCCGCTGATTTGGACCGGTACGATCTCGACGAAGTGGCCCGATGGACGGACGTTCCTGTTGAGGATATTCGCTTCCTCGCGGAGCTGTATGGGAAGACGAAGCCCGTGTGCACGCTGCTCGGCATCGGGATGCAGCGCTACGCGCAGGGCGGGCAGACCATCCGCGCCATCGACGCGCTTGCCGCAGCCACGGGCCACATCGGCATTCCCGGAGGTGGCGTGAACTACGCGCAGCGACAATTGGGCCGTTTCTACGACGAGGAAGCCATCATCAACCGCCGCGGCGCGGACGTGCGGGAGATGCTCCGGCCGACACTGGCCGCTGATTTGCTTGCAGCCGATCCGCCTGTGCAGGTCATGTTTGTCACGCGCAGCAATCCGGTTGCGCAGGTCCCGGACAGCGGCCGTCTCCGCGAGGCCATGGCCCACATTCGCTGCAAGGTCGTGATCGACACGTTCATGACGGCCACGGCGGAATGCGCCGATTACGTGCTGCCGTGCACCAACGTGCTCGAGGAAGAGGACGTGGTCTACACCACCATGTGGCACGACTGCGTCAGCTACGCTCGCCCTGTGGTGCCGCCTCGCGGCGAGGCAAAGCCGGAGTGGGAGATCTTTCGCGATCTCGCCGCGGCCCTGGGGCGACCCGAGATCATGGAGGGTGACGTGGACTCCTGGATCCGTCGGGCGCTCAGGCGCTGGCCGGCGGACAAGGTGAACGAGCTTCGCGAACGGGGATTTGTGAGGCTTGGGGCGCCGAGTGTACCGTGGCAGGACGGGCGATTCCTCACGCCAAGCGGCAAGTTTGAGTTCGCTTCGGCAGTCGCCGCGCGTGACGGCCATTCGGCCGTGGCTCGCATCGACGTGGGTCGCTTTCCGAAGGACGCGAACCTGCCATACACGCTACTGACCGTGCACCCGCGGAAGTGGCAGATGTCGCAGCGCGACACGCTGCCGGAGGCGAAGGGACCCTATCCCATTGCAGAACTGGGTTCGGAAATCGCCGCCGATCGCGGCATCCAGGACGGAGATTGGGTCCACGTGCGGAACAGCAAGGCGAGCGTGATTGCGCGGGCTCGTGTAACAGTTGAAGGCCATCCGCGCGTCGTGCGGATGGAAATTGGTTGGCACGGGCAGGGTGTGACCTTGAACGACTTCACCTCGGACGGCTTGGCCGACTTTGGCATCCAAGCGGCACAGTACGACTGTCTGTGCGATGTGGTCAGGGTCGCCGCGCCACACGAAAATGCGAGAGCGTCCGGATCGGAAGCTCTCGCGCATTAGGTGTGATATGAAAGCGCGGGTGTGTCAAGAGTCCGCATGACGAGGCTCATGGCACGCCCAGTCATGAGGCCATGGGATACGCGCGGGCAGTCGGGACGGAGGCGCGCTTTGGCTCGCAGGCCAGCGCCTTGGGCGACAATTTGCGGACGCGAAGACGGCGCAAGAGCCGACGCAGCATCGCTATCACCTCCTCTGATGATGAGTATTCCAACGGGGAGAATGTTTATCCGGACAGATGTCCCGGAGTACTCTGCGCCCATATTGTATGCGCGAATTCGTACAAAGTGGACAAGAATTCTCCCCGATAGCTTTGTCGAGCTTCGGCTGAATCTCTATACTTAATCCTGCAAACAACGCGGCGAGGTGTCAACATGTCACTCCAAGCTGGGATCGTCGGCCTGCCGAATGTCGGCAAGTCCACATTGTTCAACGCCATCACGAAAGCCGGCGCGGAGGCGGCGAATTATCCCTTTTGCACAATTGACCCGAACGTGGGCGTGGTCGAGGTGCCGGATCGGCGGCTTCAGGTGCTCGCGGACATCGTCCATCCTAAAAGGATTGTTCCGACGGCCTTCGAATTCGTCGACATCGCGGGACTTGTGAAGGGAGCGAGCCAAGGTGAGGGGCTCGGCAACCGGTTCCTCGCGCACATCCGGGAAGTGGACGCCATCGTGCACGTGGTGCGCTGCTTTGAGAACAGCGATATCACACACGTCGCTGGCACGGTGGATCCGCTTCGGGACATCGACATCATCAACGTGGAGCTCATCCTGGCGGACCTGGAGACGGTCGCGAAGCGGCTGGATCGCGCTCGCAAAAACATGAAGAGTGGCGACAAGCGTTTCAAAATCGAGGTGGAGGCACTCGAGCGACTCCAGGCTGCGCTGGAATCGGAGCGGCCGGCGAGATCGGTCGAGCTGAACGAGGAAGAGTCAAGCATCCTCCGAGATCTGCACCTGTTGACCGCGAAGCCGGTGCTGTACGCGGCCAACGTCGGGGAAGATGACATCCTGGATCCGTCGTCGAATCCGTACGTCCGGCAGGTTGAGGAGCGAGCCCAATCCGAGGGATCCGAAGTGGTGGTCGTGTGCGCACAGCTCGAGTCAGAGGTGGCGGAGCTCGAGGGCGAGGATCGCGATGCCTTTCTGCGCGATCTCGGCCTTGAAGAGCCGGGACTTCACCGCTTGATCCGCAAGGCGTACCACCTGCTCGGGCTCATCACGTTCTTCACGGCGGGCGAGCCGGAGGTCCGGGCCTGGACCATACGCCAGGGCACGAAAGCGCCACAAGCCGCGGGCGTCATCCACTCCGATTTCGAGCGCGGCTTCATCCGAGCTGAAGTGGTCGCCTATGACGATCTCGTCGCGGCCGGAAGTTTTCAGACGGCGAGGGAACAGGGGAAGATCCGTTTGGAAGGGAAGGACTACGTCGTTCAGGACGGCGACGTGTGCTACTTCCGGTTCAACGTCTGACTCGGAGGGCACGGTAGACCGCTGCACGAAGCGCGGATGCGTGTGACTCGCAGTGCAGGCCGCAAACGGACAAGCCGTGGCCCACGCAGGTGAGCGATGGACCAATACTGCACGAGCGCGCCGCACGTCAACAGGGTGTTTCCAAAGGGAGGAT
>NZ_BCSG01000048.1 GCF_001570745.1 Alicyclobacillus mali NBRC 102425 | reverse complement strand
GGGATCTTGCCCAAGCGAGCGGTTCGTGCTACCATGGATGTTCGGTGCACACGTTTTTTGTGGCGCGCCATCCTTGCTCCCACGAGGGGGCCATTAGACCAGAAGGAGGTGTCACGGGATGCGCCAGTACGAGACGATGTACATCGTGAATCCCTCGCTGGAAGCTGAGCAGACCGCAGAGGTGATTCAGCGATACCAGTCCATTGTCACTGACAAGGGCGGTCAAATCGACGAACTTCAGGAGATTGGCAAGCGCCGCTTGGCGTACGAGATCGACGATCACCGTGAAGGCTACTACGTGTTGATGAAGTTCACATGTGACACGGAGACGCCGAAAGAACTCGAACGTCTTATGCGCATCGACGACAACGTGATTCGTTATTTGACGGTCCGCGTCGGTGAGTGAACGCGGAGGGGAAGAGCATGCTGAACCGAGTGATCCTGATCGGCCGCCTGACGGCGGATCCGGAGTTGCGATACACCAACAGCGGCACGGCGGTCGCGTCGTTCACGCTTGCAGTGGACCGCATGCGGCCAGGGCCGAACGGTGAACGCCAGACCGATTTCATCAACGTCGTCGTGTGGCAGAAGCAGGCCGAGATCGTGGCGCAGTACCTCCAGAAAGGGAGGTTGGCGGCGGTCGACGGCAGGCTGCAGATCCGGAGCTATGACAACCGCGATGGGCAACGCGTTCGCGTGGCCGAAGTGGTTGCCGAAACGGTGCGGTTCTTGGACCGCGGCCCGGATCAGGGCCAGGGTTCAGGCTACAGTGCGGCCGGCGCGCAAACTCGGCAGCAGCGGCCGACGCCTTCGTCGGCTCCTCCGTTTGAAGACGATCCGTTTGCGGATGACAGTCAGTTGATCGATATCTCCGAAGACGATCTTCCGTTTTGACCATTGCGCTGAATTCCCTGCGGCACAAGACCGCGGCGACAAAAGCGGTATCAGCGCGCGAAGGAGGGAACACGATGCCACGCAAAGGACGGGGCGGCAAGCGCCGCAAGGTGTGCCAATACTGCGTTGACAAGATCGATTACGCGGACTACAAAGATGTGGCCCGCCTCAGCAAGTTTTTGACGGAGCGAGGCAAGATTTTGCCTCGCCGCATCACGGGCAACTGCGCGCGCCATCAGCGCCAGGTGACGGTCGCCATCAAGCGGGCGCGTCAGGTTGCGCTCCTGCCGTACACCACGGAGTGAAGATGCGCCAAGGGCCGTTCGGGGTGGCATGGGCCGCCTGCGAGCGGCCCTTTGTCGTTTCGCGCGCGGCCGCATGCCGCTGGTCACATCCCCTCATTCGACCTGCAGTCACAGCCGCGAAGGACTGCGCTTGGCCCCCCTCTTGGCAGGACTTCATGCAAGACCTGTGGAAGTGGAATGGAGCCGAATTGCAGCCGTCTGGGGGAATGGCCGTGGCTGAAAACATCGAAGACGTGCTGATGAAGCGCCTGCGCGCCGTCGAGCATGAGCAAATCGATCTCTTGCAACAGGTCGTGGATGTCATGCGGCATGCCCACACGGGAAATCAGGCCATGTTTGTGGAGTCATTGGCGCAGATCGTCGGGACGGCTTACGTCATGGCCCAGGAGCTCGGTATTTCGCCGGAGCGACTTGAGCGGGAAGTCGTCCTCGTGCTTGAAAGTATGCCGCTCGATCCAGAGAGCGATCGCCATCATGCCGCGCAGAGCGTGATTCAATATCTGAAAGCGCGTTGGTGATAGGTTGGCGCTGGGCGCCGCATAAGGGGGTTCCTGCGCGCAGGACGTTCGCCTGGTTGCGACAGCTTTGCGCGAATGACGGTCAGCCATTAGGATTTAGGGTACAGGGAGGTGGCCGCTGTGAAGGTCATCCTGCTTCAGGACGTCAAAGGACAGGGAAAACAGGGCGAAATCAAAGAAGTGAGCGAAGGATACGCGAGGAACTTTTTGTTTCCTCGGAAGTTGGCCGAGGAGGCCACGCCACAGACGCTCAAGGCGCTTGAGGAAAAGCGGCGAAAAGAAGAGCGGCTGAAGGCCCAGGAACTGGCGGACGCCAAAGCGTTGGCACAGCGTCTCGACAATCTGAAGCTCACGATTCGCTCGCAGGTGGGTAAGGACGGTCGCCTGTTCGGCGCCATCACGACGAAACACATTGCAGATGCGCTGAAGAAACAGGGGTTTGAGGTCGACAAGCGGAAAATTGCGCTGCCGGATCCCATCAAGTCGCTCGGCGGACATCGGGTGACCATCAAGCTCCATCCCGAGGTGCACGTTCAGATCCTGGTTTACGTGGAAGCGGAGTGACGGACGCCATGGCGGCAGAAGAGACGCTGTGGCGTGAACAGGGGGCCGAGGCGGCACTCCGCATGCCGCCACACAACCTCGAGGCAGAGCAGGCCGTTCTCGGCGCCATGCTCATTTCGCCCGATGCGGTCGTCGAAGCGCTCGAAATCCTAGAGGCAGACGACTTCTACCGCGCCGCTCACCAGGCCATCTACCGGGCCATCCGCGAAGTCTACGAGGCGGGAGATCCGGTGGACATTATCACCGTGGCCACGCAGATGCGCACGTACGGCGATGTGCTCGACTCGGTCGGCGGGCCCGAGTATCTTGCCGATCTCGCCGCGATGATGCCCACCGCGCTGCACGTCGTGCACTACGCTGAGATCGTCCGCGAGAAGGCGCTGCTCCGCCGCATCATCTCTGCCGGCACGCGCATCGCGGAGGCGGCGTATGAGCCGGACGCGTCCGCGATGGAGGTTCTGGCGGACGCGGAGCGGCTGGTGCTCGAACTGAGTCAGCACCAGCGGACGCGGGATTTCACGCACATCTCTGACGTGCTGCAGACTACGTTCGAGCGGATCGAGCAGCTCTACGAGAGCGACGGCAACATCACCGGCGTGCCCACCGGTTATAGCGATCTCGACCGGATGACCAGCGGCTTTCAGAAGTCGGATCTCATTATTGTCGCGGCGCGCCCCTCGGTGGGGAAGACGGCGTTTGCTCTCAACATCGCGCAAAACGTCGCCGTCCGGGCCGGACTGCCGGTCGCCATCTTCTCGCTGGAGATGTCAAAGGATCAGCTTGTGCAGCGCATGCTCTGCGCAGAGGCGTTCATCGATGGCCACAAGCTGCGCAATGGCACCTTGGACGACGAAGATTGGCCGAAGCTGTCCATGGGCGTGACGACGCTCAGCAACTCGCCCATCTACATCGACGACACGCCGGGCATCACGGTGCCCGAGATGCGAAGCAAACTCAGGCGCCTCAAGCTGGAGCACGGGCTCGGGTTTGTCGTGATCGACTACCTGCAGCTCATTCACGGGCGGCGGGTGGCGGGAGAGAACCGCCAGCAGGAGATTTCCGACATCTCGCGTTCGCTGAAGCAGTTGGCGCGCGAGCTCGAGGTGCCGATTCTGGCTCTCGCCCAGCTCAGCCGATCCGTGGAGCAGCGCCAGGACAAGCGCCCCATGCTGTCAGACATCCGCGAATCGGGCTCCATCGAGCAGGACGCGGATGTGGTCGCGTTTTTGTACCGCGATGATTACTACAACCCCGACACGGACAATCCGAACGTCGTCGAGGTCATCATCGCCAAGCAGCGCAACGGTCCAACAGGAAAAATCGAGCTCGTGTTCCTGAAGAACTTCAACAAGTTCGTCAATCTCGAACGCAGTCATGCAGAGCTATGAACGAACATCAGACGGATCTACCGCAATCGGCGACGGACACAGCGCCAGGTGAGCGCCGTTTGACGCGCCGGGAACGGCGAAAGCTGATGGAGAAGGCGCGCAAGCGCCGGAAGCGGCGACGCAGACGGCGCATGCGGCGCGTCCGCGCGTGGCGGGCGGTGCGCAGCCTGCGGTTCTGGACGCGGGCGCTCGCCGCATTCGCCGTCGCGCTCACGTTCGTGTTCTGGGCCCGATTCGCCTATGTGTACGACATCCCTGACTACGCGGCGGCGTTCCTGCCACCGCATGTGACGGCGTATATCACCGTGAAGACGTGGTGGTTTGGGCCGCCTGTCATTGATGTGGGCGCCTATGAGCCCGATTTCGGCGCCATGACGGTGTCGGATCCGTACGACGTCCTCCTGCAGAACATGGGATCCTACGCGACGGTGCTTTCCCACCCGCGCATTGTCTGGGCGAGATCGTCCTGAAGGGAGGGAATCGCATGCCTGCGCACATCCTGGTGGTGGAAGACGAGGAGCCCATCGCAAACATCCTCCGCTTTGCGCTGGAGCGAGAGGGATACCGGGTCTCCTGCGCGTACGACGGGGCGGAGGCCCTGGAGCGCTGGCGAGCCCTTCAGCCAGACCTGATCCTGCTCGACGTGATGCTGCCGGAGGTCGACGGCTTCGATGTGCTCAGGGCCATCCGTCAGACCTCGGGCGTCCCTGTGATCATCCTCACGGCGAAGGACGACGAGGTGGACAAAGTGCTCGGGCTGGAACTTGGGGCGGACGACTACGTGACGAAGCCGTTCAGCACGCGCGAGCTCGTGGCGCGCGTCAAGGCCAACCTGCGGCGCACATCGGACGTCCTGCGCGAGCACAGGGAGAACGAGCGGTATGTGGTGCAGGACCTTGTGATAGACCTCGCGGAATACACGGTCACCAAGGAGGGCCAATCCATCCCGCTCACGCACCGGGAGTTTCAGGTGCTCGCTGTGCTTGCCGCGCATCCGGGCCGCGTGTTCACGCGCGATCAGCTGGTGGACCAGGTCTGGGGCACCGACTACGTGGGCGACACCCGCGCGGTGGACGTGACCATTCGCCGGCTGCGGGAGAAGCTCGAGCCGGATCCGAGCCAGCCGCGGTACGTGCTGACGCGACGCGGTGTGGGGTACTATGTGAGGAATGAATGATGCGGTTCCGAAGCCTGCGCGTGAAACTCGTCATGGTGTACACTTTGCTCATCCTGTTCGCGGTGGAGCTCATCGGCGCGTACTTCGTCCAGGCGCTGACGTCTTCGCTCGTGCGCAATCAGGCGCAGACCGCGCGCACGCAGGCCCAGCTGATGGCCACGCTCATCGCGCCGGAGCTCGCGCCTGGCGCGCGCGTGTCGAACAGTGCCGTGTCGAATCTGCTGCAGTCGGTGCCCCAGTTCCTGAACGGCACCGTGTACGTGCTCAACCAAAGCGGTTATGTGATGTACACCACCGCCGGCGGCGCGCTCGTGGGGCAGAAGCGGATTGACTCCGTCGCGACGCAGGCGCTGCTTCACCACACGTTTGCGCAGTCCGTTCGTTACGATCCCCTCTCGAAGAGCCACCTGCTCGCCGTGGCGGTCCCCGTGACGCTGCACGGGACGTATGATGGCGTGCTCGAATACGTCCTGTCCATCCAGTCCACCTACGAGACCATCCACCAAGCCACGACCATCTTCTACACCGGTTCCATCGCCGTCCTGGCCATCGTCATGATCCTCGGCGCCATCGTGGCGCGCGCCCTGACGCGCCCCGTGATGGAAGTGACGCGCCAGGCGGAGGTGATGGCGCGGGGGGACTTCTCGCAGCGCCTCGAGGCCATGAGCAACGACGAAATTGGCGATCTCGTCGCGTCCATCAACCACCTCGCCGACGAACTCGAGGAGGCCATCGCGGCCAACCGGTTGGAGCAGGAGCGGCTGCGCGCCGTCATCACCTCGATGGGCGAGGGCGTGATCGTGCTCGATTCGTCCGGGCAGGTGTTGATGATGAACCGCGCGGCCAGGCAGATGCTGAGCCAGGCCGCGGGCGGCGAAGAGGAGGCCATCCGGCAGCTCGAACTGGATCGCCTGACGCAGGGGGACGTGGCGACGGGCGTGCGCGAGGTGCGCGTGATTGGCAACACCATCTTTCACGTCATCCTGACGAGCGTTCAGCGGCGCGGCCAGGTGGACGGCTACGTCGCGGTGGTCCGGGACGTTACGGAGCAGGAGAAGCTGGATCAGGCGCGGCGGGACTTTGTCAGCAACGTGTCGCACGAGCTGCGCACGCCGCTCACCACGGTGAAGTCGTACCTTGAGGTGATGCGCGATCTCGGCGACGACGAAGCGGAGACGAAGCGCGAGTTCCTCGAGGTGATCGCGCGCGAGACGGATCGCATGGTGCGGCTGACGCGGGACCTGCTTCTGTTGTCGGGGCTGGACAGGGGCGGCCCGCGGAGCGTGGAGATGAGGGCCATTCCGGTGCACGACCTGCTCGAGGGCGTGGTGGAGCGGTTTCAGCTCCAGGCGGCGAAGCAGGAGCTGTCTCTGCGCGTCCACCTGCCGCAGAGCCGCGACGTATGCGTGCATGGGGATGAGGACATGGTCAACCGCGTGATCGACAACGTCCTGTCGAACGCGCTCAAATACACGCCGCCGGGTGGGCGGATCGACGTGCGCGCGGACGTGGCCGCGCAGCACGTGACCTTCATCATTTCCGACACGGGCATCGGCATTCCGCCCGAGGACCTGCCGCACGTGTTCGAGCGGTTCTATCGGGTCGAAAAGGGGCGAAGCCGCCGCGGCGGCGGCACCGGGCTCGGACTGGCCCTGGCGCGCGAGATGGTGGAGCGCATGGGCGGCGAAATCCGGATGGAGAGCGAACTGCAGCGTGGCACGACCGTGTACGTGACGCTGCGCCGCGCGGAGGAGGATGCCGCATGAGGGTTTGGTGGCGCACAGCGAAGACGGTGATCCTCGCGCTGCTCGTCGCGGGCAGCGTCGTGCTGAGTTACGCGCTCTGGTCGGGCAACCTCCAGGGCGGCGCCGAGATCGGGCTGACGCAGACTCAGACCATCCCGTATTCCACCTCGCCCTCGCTCACGTCCGCCGTTCAGCCCTACGAAATCGACGTGCGCGCGGGAGATGAATACACCGTCGCCCGGCCCGGGAGCGCCCCTTACGCCGCGTGGACCGGGCTCCTGATGGGGGTGAGGGCCGAGCGCCCCCAGCCCGTGGCCGCCATGCCCCCGGGTGCTCAGGCCAGCGTGGTCTTTCAGTTCGGCATCCCGCTGGATGCGGCGCTCGGCAGGAGTTGGCTCGGCGATCTCGCCACGTCCGTCGGCAGCATCAGTTGCCGCGCCATCGTGCTCAATGCCGGCCCTGGTTCCACGTGTACCTTGGTGTACGAGGGAACGAATGCAGCCGGCAAGCCAGCACTCATCGAGGCAACGGCTTCACTGCCGGCATCCGCTGTCATCCGGCAGGCTTCACGCGATGTCGTTGCACAACCTTACGCCGCGTGGACGGACTTTGAAGGCGAGAGCTTGGTGCCCATCCACGGGCGCATGACGAGCTACGTGTACGCGTTCACACAACCCTCCATCATGCCGCTCGTGCAGTCGTTCTTCGTCAATCCACAGGCCCTGACCCGGATACAGGAGAGCAAGGCCGTCACCATTTGGACGGACGGAAGTCGCGCTGTGCAGGTCGATCGCGCCGCGCTCTCGCTGCAGTACGAGGACCCGAATGCCAGCACTGCGCCCGCCCACACCGAGGACTACGTGGCCGCCATCGACTTTCTACATGCGCACGGAGGCGGGCCAAGCGACCTCATCGGTTTTGACCTTGTCGGCATGTTGACCGTCAACCTGAACGGCCCCAGTTTCTCGTTTGCTCAGTATGTCGATGGATATCCCATTCTCTCGAACGGCGCGGACTACAATTTCCAGATTGACAGTGGACACGTGATGGAGTTTGACCGGCCGCTCTGGGAACTGACCAAGCCTGTGCAGGCGTCGTCCGTGCCCGTTCTGGATGAGGACGGACTGGCGAAGGCCCTGGCCAAGGTCACGAGCGCGAAAACCGTCTCGCTCTCGACGTTTCACGTGGAACCCGGCTATTGGCCCTCCATCCAGGGAACCAAGCCAGGCCAGATCCGCCTTCTGCCAGTCGACTACGTGACCAACGCGAACGGCGGCGTTTGGGTCTTAAACGCGGAAACGGGCCAACTCGTGGCGGGGGGATTGTCGTGAACTGGGAAGTCGCGAAATCGTGGCTCATCGCGCTCTTTGCACTCCTCGACGTCATCCTGGGGTGGCTCTTGTACGAATCTCGTCAGTTGTCGAGCGGCTACGCGGAGTCTCCCGCCGACGCCTTGGCGAACACCAAGACGCTTTTGGCCAATCAGGGCTTCAGCCTGGCGACATCCGTGCCATCCGGGCAGCCGAGCCTTGTCACATTTCAGGCCGATTTCGCGAACCCGCGCTGGTCGGCGCTTGAGCAGGCGGCGTTTCCGGGCGCAAAGGGCAAAGCCCAAATCGCGGGCGGGACGCTCACGACGAGCGAAGGTCAACTCGCCGTCACCGGTCAGGGCACCTGGGCGGTTCAATATCAACCGCCGCTGCAGTTGCCGCCCAACCGCGGGCCACTGGCCTACGTGTTCCGGGGCGCGGATTACGCGCCGGATCCCACGACTTCGGACCCAGTCCATGGCGTGTACTTTGAGGTGGTGAACGGCTATCCCGTGTTTGATGCGGACCTCATCACCGTGGAGCAAAAGGGACAGTTGATGGGCTATACTCAGACGTATATCGATCACGTCCAAGCGAACAGTTCGCCTAAGCCGGTCATCAGCGCCCTCGACGCGCTGGACAGCTTCGCCGAAGCGGTGGATAAGACCGGGTCTGGCCAGGTCAACAGCGTGGTGAAGGTCGATCTCGGCTATGCGCGCAAGATTCAGGTGGCCTCGGGCAGCCAGGCCATCCTGCACAGCTACTGGTTTCCCGTATGGCGAATTGTGACCACGGCAGGCGTCTACTTCGTCAACGCATTCACCGGCGAGGTGGAGATGCAGAACGCCTATTAACGAGCGCGGTGCTCGGCTGTGACGAAAAGAAGTAAGGCAAGAGGAGGTGGGCGCGTGGACTTCTGCGTCCTGGCGAGTGGAAGCAACGGAAACAGCCTGTACTTGGAGGCGGGTGACACGCGCATCCTGCTCGACGCTGGCCTCAGCGGAAAACAACTTGAGGCGCGGCTGCGCACCCAGTGCGACCGAGAGCTGCGCGATCTCACAGCGGTGTTGATCACCCATGAGCACGACGATCACGTCAAGGGGTTGGTTCAACTCGCGAAAAAGTGCCACGCTCCACTGTACATGACCGAGGGTACATACGCTGGTCTGCCGGCCAAGGCGCGGTTGGACGAGCCGGATCGCGTCGTACATATCCGCGCAGGGGAGTCGTTGGAGATTGGCGGCGTGCGCATCACGCCGTTTGCCGTGTCGCACGACGCCGAGGAGCCTGTCGCGTTTCGCTTCGATACGGACGAAGGCAGCCTCGCCGTGGTGACGGACTTGGGCTACGTCAGCGATCGGCAGCGGGAGCTGCTCCGGGGATGCGACGTGTATGTGTTCGAGACGAATCACGATACGGAGATGCTCCGCGCAGGCCCATATCCGTGGCACCTGAAGCGGCGCATCTTGGGCGACAAAGGGCATCTGTCCAACGTTGACGCCGCGTATGCGCTTATCGACATCCTGAGCGAACAGGCGGCGCACGTGTATCTTGCGCATCTGAGTGGGGAGAATAATCTCCCGGAACTCGCGGAACTGACGGTGGAACAGATAGTGCTCGACGCGAGACCAGAACTGGCGGATCGCATTCACCTTCACAGGACAAGCCGGCAGGCGCCGTGCCCCGCGATGAAAATTTCCCGGGCAACCGTATGATGGCAGGCATTCCCGCTCACACTACCCTCAGCAGATGGCGTCCTATGCGCGAGGGGGATGAGGGGAATGCGCGAAAATCGGCGGATGCAAGCGTGGGTGATCGCGGCAGTGGCACTGGCGGCGAGCGGGACCGGGGTGGCCGCTGGCCTTGAGGCGTCGCGGCTCAAGCCAGCCGCATCGGCGCCGGTGCTCACGCAGCAGGCGACTCGGGCGGCAAGTTTGGCAGCGGACGCGGGCGGTGTGGTGAGTCTGTCCGCGGGCGTCACGCAGGCCGTGAAGAGAGTTGAACCGGACGTCGTCGGCGTGGAAAATTACCAACTTGTTTCCAACTTCTTTTCGCAGACGTCGAAGTTGCAGGCGACGGGCATCGGAACTGGCGTGATGTTTTACAAGGACGATCGGCACGCGTATATCGTGACAAACAATCACGTGGTGGAAGGCGCGGCGAAGGTGGATATCGTGGTGGATCCGGGCAAACATCACGATGCGGATGTGGTGGGGACGGATCCGTACACGGATTTGGCCGTGCTGCGCGTGCCGGCCTCTGTGTTTCGTGGTGTCGAACCGGTTGCCTTTGCAGATTCGAGTCGCATCGAAGCGGGTGAACCGGCCATTGCCATCGGCACGCCGCTCGGCCTAGACTTTGCGGACACGGTGACGAGCGGGATTGTGAGTGCAAAGTCGCGCCTGATGCCGGTGCAGGACGAGGAGACGGGACAGACACTCGACTATCAGACGGTCATCCAAACGGACGCGGCCATCAACCCGGGTAACAGCGGTGGCCCGCTGCTGAACATTCGCGGCGAAGTCATCGGCATTAACAGCTGCAAAATTGTGGCGCAGAATTTCGAGGGGATGGGATTCGCCATTCCGTCGAATGAGGTGCAGATCGTCGCGAAGCAGCTCATGGACAAGGGGCACGCCGTGCACCCGGCGCTCGGCGTGGAAGGCTATTCGCTCGCGTCGCTTCCCCAGCAGATGTGGCCAGACGTGCCGGTGGACTACGGTGTGTGGGTAAAGCGCGTATCCTCGATAGAGGCGCGAGCGGCCGGGATTCGACCGGGGGATGTCATTGTCTCGTTGAACGGGCAGACGGTGAGGACGATGGCGGAGCTCAGGACTGCGCTGTTCCAGACGCGCCCGGGCGATGTGGCGTCGATTGGCGTATACCGGGGGGACAAGTTGCTCGCCCTCAAGGTGAAGATAGGTCAGATGGGGACGAAGCTCACCACGGCGCCGGCGCTCGATTTCGCTCGCTGAGGGAGCGCGAGCACCGACGCCTAGCCTTGCGTCCCCGGGAGGAGGGGGCGGACGTGCGGGTAGCCGTGATAGCGGTGGGCAAAATTCGAGAAAAGTTTTGGCTGGAGGCGCTTCGCGAATATGAGAAGCGCCTTTCCGCGTATGTGGACCTGGAGATGATGGAGGTGGCGGATGAGTCGGATCGCGACGAGATGTCGCCTACGGAAGTAGACGCGCTCTTGTCGCGGGAGGCGGATCGCATAGAGCGGTGGTTGCGCCCGCGGGACGGTGTCATAGTTCTCGACATTGTCGGAGAGGCGCTGTCATCAGAGGCCTGGAGCGAGCGATATGACAGGATTTGCACCGCCGGTCACGGGCGGCTGGTGTTCGTGGTAGGCGGATCGCGGGGCTTGCATCCGCGCATCAAGCGGCGCGCGGTGTTCCGCTGGAGCTTCGGTCCCATTACGCTGCCGCACGCGCTGGCGCGAATCGTGCTCCTGGAGCAGTTGTATCGAGGGATTCGCATCCTGCGCGGCGAGCCGTATCACAAGTGAGTGCACTCGAAAGAGCGCCCTGATCATCACGCCCCGTCCAAACTTGGATTTTGGGGTGAACCGTGTTCAAGCAGAAACGTGTACAGCAGTCTCGACGCCTTGGTCTCGAACTCTGATTTCGGCGTCACAATGGAAAACGTCCGTTTCACTGGGGCGCAAGGGATGCGGAGCGCGCGCAGCATGCCCCAGGTGAGCTCTCGCGCCACGACCCAGCGGGAGAGGCACGCGAGGCCAAGGCCGGCAGCCACCGACTCCTTGATGACCTGGCTGCTTGAGTACTCGACGAGATCGCGCGGCTGAATGCCCAACTTGGTGAACAGGCGATCCGTCATCTCCCGCGTGCCGGATCCCGGCTCGCGAATGAACCAGGTGGCGCGCTCCAACAGGGATCGATCCGGCGCCTCGGCGTACCAGGGCGACGCGGGGCTTGCCACCACCAGCATCTCGTCCTCCGCGAATGGCTTGAGCACCACCTCGTCCTCCACGACGTCCTGGCCCTCGACAATCCCGATATCCAGCTGGCGTACCGCCACGGCGTGGGCGATGGTCTGCGTGTTGGCAATCGACACGGAAGGCTGAACTGCGGGGTATGCCTTGCGGAATCGGGCGATGACATGCGGCAGCACGTACTCCCCGTACGTGAGGCTGGCGCCCACGTGAACGGGCCCGGCCGGCACCTCCTGCATATCTGCGATGAGCCGCTCCATGCGGCGGTACAGCGCCAAAATGTCCTTGGCGTGCTCGTACACGATTTGGCCGGCGGGATTCACCTGCAGGCGCCTGCGGCCGCGATCGATGAGCCGCACGCCGAGGCGCTGTTCCAGCGTTTGAACGTGCTGGCTGATGGCGGGCTGGCTGATGTGCAACTTCTCGGCCGCACGAGTGAAGCTGTTCTCCTCCACGACCGTGACAAACACTCGCAACTGTAAATCCACGCGCCTCACGCTCCATGTACATAAGCTATGCTTATAGTCTACATCAAAAAGATGTATTTCCCCTAATGCAAGTCACCTCATACCATGGAAGTTGACATGAGTGGGAGGTGACGGAATGCACATCATTCGACAGTTCGGCGTCAACTGGTTCACGACCGTGATGGGCATCGGCATTGTTGCGGCGCTCACGTACACTTCGCCCATCCACCTGCCGTTCCAGCACCAGGTGGGCGAGATCTTGTTCATCTGCGTCAACGCGGTCTTTGCATTTGCCTTTGCGATGTGGATTTTGCGCTGGCTGCTCACGCCCGACGCCGCCATCGACGATTTCCGGCACCCGGGCCGGGCGCTGTTTTACGGCGCGTTTGCGATGGGCATCAATGTCGTCGGCAACGATTACTTCCTCATCGGAACACATATGATGCCGAAGCACACTGCCATCGCCATCAGCTTTGCGATCTGGCTCGCCGGGGTGGCCGCGTCGTTGTTCTCGGTCATTGTCGTGCCGTACCTGCTCTTCACCGAGCACAAGGTGGAGCGAGACGAAACGGTGGCTTCCTGGCTCATCCCGCTCGTCCCGCCCATCGTCGCTGCGGCCACGGGCACCAATCTCATTCCGTACGCGGGGGGACCGGGCGCGCAGTTCTCCATGGCGGCAGGAATCCTCGCCCTGTTCGGCATGACCTTCTTCTTGTTCATCATGACAAGCGCATTGGTCTACTCGCGCCTCGTGTTTCACAGGCGGCTCAGCGGCCAGGAGGCGCCCACCTTGTGGATTGAGATTGGTCCCATCGGGATGGCCATGGGCACCTTCTGCGGCATCCCTCTGAATGCGCCGCACGTCTTCGGCCCTTATACGGGAGGCCTGCGCGATCTCGGCGCGGTCTTCGCCATCGCGATGTGGGGCGTGGGTGTCTGGTGGATCCTTCTCTCGGCGCTCTTCACGTTCCTACACCTGACGCCGAAGGGCGACGGGCTGCCGTTCCACCTCGGCTGGTGGAGCTACGTCTTCCCCATCGGCAGCTTCACAAACGGCACGTATGCGCTGCATCACCTGCTCGGTCACCCGTTTTTCGCGGTCGCCGGCTTGGTGCAACTCGGCATCTTATGGCTCTGCTTCGCCATCGTCATCGTGCGCACCGTGCACGGTGTTGTGGCAGGACATCTGATTCAATGGCGGCGCGATCACGCCCGTCGCCACGAACTGAAAGCGCGCCGCGCGTGACGTACGCGTCTTGTCATTTCGAGACCTCTTCCGGATTCAACAAACACTAGTCAAGCTGGCAGGATAAGAAGTATAATCGTTAGAGAACTCTTAGGAATCCGCGTTGACCGACGGCACGCGCCGTGCCGCCGGGTCAGCGGGATTTTGCGTGTTTACCTCCGCCATTGCCCCGAAAGGCCCGTTGAGGTGGTCCGGTGGGGACTTTTTATGCTTCCGAATGGGATGGGGAGTCCTGGTGCATTCTCGTTCTCCGCAGTCGGGTGACGAAAACGGTCTGCAGACGCTTCAGGCCTGGTTGGTCCGGGAAGCGCCTCTTGCGGTCTTTGGCGTGGATCGCGAAAACCGCGTCAACCTCTGGTCCAGCCCTGCCGCGCGCGTGCTGGGATGGGAGGCGGACGAGGTGCTCGGTCGGCCCGCGCCGTTCTGGTGCGCGGAAGGTGATTTTGAGCGGTACTTGGGCGAGATCGAGCAACGAGGTCGCGTGAACGGCCGCCTCGTCCAGTGGCGAACCAAGGCGGGAGGCGCCCTGGAATCGGAGACGTGGGTATGGTTGTCCGGCACAGGTGGGCTTGTCTTCGTGGTGACCGATCACGTCCGGGATACGGAGATGTACGCCGAAGTGGCGCAGTCCAGAAACTTCATCGAGCGCATCGCGGACGCGGCGGACATTTGCCTCTTTGCCTACGATGTCACCTCGAATCGCCTGATCTACGCTTCCAACGCGTGCGAGGCGATGTGCGGTTATTCGAGCGACGAACTTGTGAAGAACCCGCACCTATGGCTCTCCCTGGTCCATCCGGAGGATCTCGCGCTCGCCACCGAACCGATTCAGACGGGATCGAGCGCGCGCAGCGAATACCGCATTCGGCATCGGAACGGCACTGAGCGTTGGGTCGCGGTGCACTTGTATCCGCGCTTCGGCGCGGACGAGCGCGTGACGTACCTCGAGGGGCTTGCGATGGACATCACGGATCGCAAGGTTCACCAGGTGGAGTTGCAGCGCCTCGCCTTCACGGATGCGCTGACGCAGTTGCCCAACCGCCAGCAGTTTGAGCACGATCTGCGTGCGGCTGTGGAACAGGCGGAGCGGCGGGGGGACAAGCTCGCCGTATTTCTCTTCGACTTCGATGGCTTCAAGTACGTGAACGACACCTTTGGTCATCAGTTTGGTGACGCGACTCTCAAGGCCATCGCCGAGCGCCTGCGCCAGACGCTCCTTGGTCGCGCGAAGGTGTATCGGATGGGCGGAGACGAATTCACGGTGATTCAGGCCGGGATTGCGGGCGAGGAGGACGTGCGCGACACGGCCGCTCGTTGCCTGGACGCGTTTCGCGAGCCGCTTCCGGTCATGGGCGAGCTGGTGCCGATGGGCATCAGCATCGGCGCGGCCATCTATCCGGATCACAGCCGCGACGTCGATACGCTGCTCCGGTACGCGGACATCTCGATGTATGCGGCGAAGGAGCAGGGCGGGCATCGGCTTTGCCTCTACAGCGAGAGCGGCGACAGCGCCATCCACAACCGGCTTCTCCTGCACAACGCGCTCGCAAAGGCGTTCGATCGCGGCGAGTTTTCCCTCGATTACCAGCCCATCTTCGACGTTCGAAGAGGCGTGCGCGTGGGCGCCGAGGCGCTCTTGCGCTGGAATTCGCCGGAGCTGGGGTTCGTCCCGCCGGCAGTGTTTGTCCCGTTTGCGGAGCAGTGGGGGATGATGCAGCAAATCGGCGCCTGGGTGCTCGAGACGGCCTGTGCAACCGCCTCTCGGTGGCAACGGCTCAACCTGCGCATGCGAGTCTCGGTGAACGTCTCGCTCTCGCAGATGGTGGATCCGCAGTTTGTCGACAGCGTGGCACACGCCCTTCGCCACGCCCAGCTATCTCCCGAGCAGCTGCAGCTCGAGGTTCACGCGAGCCTGCTCGCGCAATACGCGGATCTCATCGGCGATCTCGCCGCTGAGCTCGATCGCCTGGGCGTCTCTGTCGCCATCGATGACTTCGGGCATGGGGAAGCGGTGCTCGCGGCGCTGTCGGCCGGATCGTACGACGCCATCAAGCTGCACCCGTCGCTGTTGTCGCTCGCGCCCGAAGGAGAGCGCCACGAACGCCTGATGGCTGGCGTTGTCCGCCTTGCGCACGATCTCGGCATGCGCGCCATCGCGGAAGGGGTGGAGCGGCGCGAGCAGGAGATGCTGCTCGCGCGCACAGGATGCGATGAGATGCAAGGGTTCTGGAAGGCCCGTCCCGTGTCGGCTGAGCATCTCGCTGACTGGAACGGGAGGATGGCCGCTGAAGAGGGAGACAGCGTCTGACGTGCGTCAGAAGTCGGGATTTCTCGCTCGAAATCCGGCCCACATCTGTTCCGCAGCCTTGCGCAGATCTTGTGGCACGAGCGAGAGCCTGCGCTCCGCGTCCCCATAGCCTATCTCCTCGGCCCCTGCCTCGAGCTTCTCGAACACGCCGTCGGCAAACTCGTCCACAGGCACTCCGAAGGTGTGAAGACCAGGTCCGCCGAGATCCGTGTTGACCGCGGGTGGAACAATTTCCACGACATCCACCGACGTGCCCTGAAGCTGCAGGCGAAGCGACTGCGTGAAAGAGCGAAGGGCCGCCTTGGTGGCGCTGTACACCGGCGCCCACGCCGCAGGCGCCAGCGCGAGGCCGGACGTCACATTGACGACGGCTGCGCGCGGCCGCTCCAGCAAGTGCGGCAGTGCGGCCAGGGTGAGATGCACGGGCGCGTCGAAATTGATGGCAATCTCGCGCTCATAGTGCTCCCACGGTTCTGCGGCGCGCCGCACATGGATGTGCTGCTGAATCCCCGCGTTATTCACGAGCACGTTCCAATCGGGATACGTCTCGTTCATGTACGTCAAAAGGCGCAATCGCTCTTCCGGGCGCATGACGTCGCAGCAAATCGTTTCGAGGTCTGGATGAGCGGCCTTCGCCTCGTCGAGCTTCTCCTGCCGACGTCCACAGATGATCACCCGGTTCCCGCGCTCCAGAAACCGGACCGCAAGCGCGAGTCCAATGCCATTCGATCCGCCGGTCACGAGGATGGTGTTTCCGTTCCAATCCACGCGCGTTCACTCCCTGCGAAGTTCCGTCGAGATGTCACGATTCAGCGTCGAGGGTCATTTTCGTAAGAAGATACAAAAGCTGCATGCCTCCGATCAAGCCCAGACCCAAGAGTATCATGAGCGCCAGCTTGGAGCCAAAGAGGCCCGTAAGGATGGCGCCTCCGATGGTGCAGATGGTGAACAGGCCCACACCGAGCACGGTGTAAAGCGTCACCGGCCGATCCCGCCGCGCCCCTGCGGAGGGCCACTGAAAACCCGCGGGGCGCCACGCAACGCGCAAAAGCGAGCGACCTTGCGCCCCTGCGGAGGGCCACTGAAAACCCGCGGGGCGCCACGCAACGCGC
>NZ_BCSG01000047.1 GCF_001570745.1 Alicyclobacillus mali NBRC 102425 | reverse complement strand
TTGAGATATGCGGGTGTGGCGGAATTGGCAGACGCACCAGATTTAGGTTCTGGCGGGCGACCGTGGGGGTTCGAGTCCCTCCACCCGCATGGATATCGATATTGCGTAAGGGTTCGGATGCTCCGAACCCTTTCTTTGTGTCTGGCACTATCTGATGCAGAGGCCGGCGCACGTCGGAACGACGATCGACGAGGATGTGAAGCCCATCGGCGTGCTTCGCCATTGGTGGGTTTTTTCATATGTGCACTTCATGGTCCGAAAGCTGGACAGAGACTGGCCAAACTTGATTATAATAAGGACACGAATGCGAGTACCATGGATTGCCGACGAGGAATGAAGGGTGGAGTTTGTGATGCCTGTTACGATATACGACGTCGCGAGAGAAGCGAAGGTGTCCATGGCGACCGTGTCGCGGGTTATCAACGGCACGGCGGTGGTGAAAGAGGACACGAAGAAGCGAGTGCTGGAGGCCATCGCAAAACTGGGATATCGACCGAACGCGGTCGCACGCGGTCTCGCGAGCAAGCGAACGCGCACGATTGGCGTGATCGTACCTGACGTTTCTGCTGCGTTCGTCGCGGAGATGGTTCGGGGAATTGAAGACATCGCAAATATGTACGATTACAACATTCTCCTCGTGAATTCAGATGCGCAGGTGGATCGCGAGGTTAGTTTGATTGGAACGATGTGGGAGAAACAGGTCGACGGGATCCTGTACATGACGAACGTGTTGACGTCGCGGGAAATCGATGCCTTTGAAGAGGCGCAGATTCCAGTCGTACTGTGTGCGACGGAGGACCCTGAGCGACGCATTCCATCGGTGAATATCGATAACTACCGATCGGGCAGGGATGCCGTGAATTTTTTGCTGCAAAAGGGCTGTAAACGCATTGGATTTATCACAATGGATGAAGGCTTCTCGGTCGTGGCGGATCGGCGGTTACAGGGTGCGCAGAACCGCATGCGCGGGCAGGAGCTGCATGTCATTCGCACGGGACGAGGCCGATATGAGACCTCGCTACCGGGGATCCGGGCGTATTTCGAGGAGCATGAGCTCGACGGCGTCGTTGCGGCATCGGACGAATTGGGTCTGGCGGCCATTCACGCCGTTCAGGACATGGGTAAGTCCGTACCTGACGATGTGAAGGTCATTGCGTTCGATAACACGCGACTTGCTGTGATGGTCCGCCCCGAGATGACGGTGATTGCGCAACCGATGTACGACTTTGGAGCCGTGTCGATGCGATTACTCACCAAGCTCTTACAGGATGAACCTGTGGACAATTACACCGTGATTTTGCAGCACAACATTGTCGAGAGGGCTTCGACCTGAGCCGATGTGGCAACCGGGCCTCGTGAGTTGGCGCAGCGGAATGGAAGGCGATACGCCATGACATGGGGAACAAATGAGGTATAATATAATTTATCACACGCCCTTTCACTCGGCTTTTGGCGATAAGGAGGGAACGCCGATGCGAGTCGAGCGAATTGCCCGAGACAAGGTGCGAATTTTCATCAGCTATGACGATCTCGAGGAACGTGGGATCGATCGCGATGAAATTTGGCACAACGGAAAAAAAGTGCAGGATCTCTTTTGGGATATGATGGAGACCGCTTATATGGAAGTCGGGTTTGACATCGCCGGTCCGATTTCCGTCGAGGCGTTCACAATGCCGACGGAGGGCGTGGTGGTCATTGTCACGCGTATCCCGTCCATGCCGGGAGCAGGGCATGAGGACGGAGATTACAGCGATGATGAGGGCTCGTACGAAGATCGAGATCACGGCTTTTCGTCGCGAACAACGCCAACGCACATGGTGATGGCGTTCCGCGAATTGGAAGACCTCCTGGCTGCGTGCAAGACATTGCGCCAGTATCCCGTGCAGACGGCTCTCTACCACCACGAGGGCGCGTATCAACTGGTGATCCGCGGAGACCTCCGGCCGGACCAGTGGGAGGAAGTCTTTGCGATATCGGCGGAGTACGGGGAGATGAGCCGAGTCACGCCGTGGATGCTTGAGGAGTATGGGAAGGTGATTTTCGCCGATCACGCCGTGGAACAGCTGCTGCGGAACTTTCCGACGTGATCGCTGACCATATGCGAGAGTAACTAGATCTCTCTAGTTACTCTGTTTTTGTGCCCACCCTGCGATCTCGGCTCCTTTTCGGAACGCGGGTGGGCGTGTATACTAGGGCTGTCTTCATTGGATTCCATGTTGTCGACAACCGGGAAAAGGTGGTACACACTGTGGCAGATTCTGTGGCGTCTGCGGACAAGCGTCAACAGGGTGCGTCCATGCTTCAAGAGACTCAGGACATCGTCCGTCAGGCTCTCGACGTCTTGGGATACGGACGCGAAGCCTTTGATCTCTTGAAACTCCCCATGCGCGTCTTGACGGTCAGGTTCCCCGTGCGCATGGATGACGGAAGCGTGCGCGTGTTTACGGGTTATCGCGTTCAGCACAACGACGCCATTGGGCCCACGAAGGGCGGGATCCGTTTACATCCAGACATCACCCTCGAGGAGATGGAGGCCCTGGCAATCTGGATGTCCATCCGTTGCGGCATCGCTGAACTCCCTTTCGGAGGAGCCAAAGGAGGCATCGTTTGCGATCCGCGCGATATGTCCTTCTCCGAGATCGAACGAGTCAGCAGAAGTTATGTGCGCGCGGTGAGTCAGATTGTGGGCCCGGCGAAGGATGTCCCGACCCCTGACGCCTTTAGTAACTCGCAGAACATGGCGTGGATGTTGGACGAGTACTCCCACATTCGCGAGTCCGACAGCCCGGGTTTCATTACCGGCAAACCGGTGATCTTGGGGGGAACGCGCGGGCGGGATGGCGCTGCGGCCCGTGGCATTGCCCTCACGCTGGAGGAATCCGTCAGGCAACGGCGGCAGACCCTCGAGGGGCAGCGTGTCATCATTCAGGGCTTCGGAGGCATTGGCAGTTACCTGGCGAAATATCTGAGTGACCGTGGGGCGCGCATCGTGGGCGTCGGCGACGCATATGGGGCTTTGTACCGAGAGACCGGCCTGGACGTGGACGAGTTGCTGGAACGCAGAGACTCGTTCGGCACCGTGACGCGCTTGTATCGCGATGTGATGTCGAACCGCGAACTTGTGGAACAGCCGTGCGACATCTTGGTATTGGCCGCGTCGGGCGCTGCCATCACCCCGGATGTGGCGGCAAGATTGAAGGCGTCGCTGGTCGTCGAAGCGGCCAACGTGTCGACATCGCAAGACGCCATGGAGATTCTGGGAGAGCGAGAAATTATCGTGATTCCCGACGTGCTGTCGTTTGCTGGTGACGTGATCGTTTCGTACTTTGAATGGGTTCAGAACAACCAGGGATATTACTGGAGTGAGTCCGAAATTCAGGCGAAACTGGACGATCGCGTCCGGCAATCGTTTGATCGCGTCTACCAGGTGGCGCTTCGGTACGGCGTCCACATGCGACTGGCGGCCTACATCGTCGGGGTGCAACGCTTGGCGGAAGCGAGCCGCTGGCGCGGATGGCTGTGAAACGGCATGGAAGTGAAGGAGGGATCGCTATGCGCGCAGAGTCGCCGTTGCCGGCGCAGGAATCTACCCCAGCTGCGCATCGGATCAAGGTCATGATCCGATGCCGAAAGTGCGGCGAAACGTTCATTCTGCGGGGCACGCGAGACTCGAAGGGCAACATTGAGACGGGGTTCAAACGCTGCCTGTGCGATAACGATAAGGAGTTTGACATTGAAGTGATAGGCTGATGCCAGTGGCATGGCTTGGGATGTGTCCGGGGCTATCCCGGGCATATTTTTTTTTGCTCGTTTGCAGACTACGCATTGTCGCCGATGCAAATATCTGCGAAAGGGGGGGGCTGGATGAGCAGGGCAAAGCGTGCGATCTCGGCTTGGGCACTTCTCCTCGCCGCGTTGGCGGTCACGGAGACGTCGTTTCCGGCACCGGCCATTCACGCATTCACTGCGCGCAACCTCATGTATGGGAGCACAGGCTACGACGTGGACGAACTTCAGGGTCGACTCCACCTTCTCGGGTATTATTGGGGGCGCATCGATGGCGTCTTCGGTTGGAAGACGTACTGGGCCGTACGGAGCTTCCAGTACAATTTTGGACTCCCCGTCACTGGCGACGTGGACATGCGAACCAAAATCATGCTCGTGAAGGCGACGCCAAACTGGAATTACAAGATGGACTTTCCGAACTCTTCTTCTACGCCGTCATCCACTGGCGCAGCACAGCCCGCGACGGTCTCGGGAAGCAGCGCCACCTTGATCTCGGGTGACGGTTTTACGCACGGAATGGACAATTTGAGTGCAAGTGATCTCAACCTCATGGCACATGTGGTCTACGGCGAGGCCCGCGGTGAGCCGTTTGAAGGCCAGGTGGCCGTTGCTGCGGTCATCTTGAATCGCCTGCATGATCCGAAGTTTCCGAAGTCCATCCCGGCGATTGTCTACCAGCCCGGTGCCTTCGACTGCGTCAACGACGGTCAGATCAATCTTCAGCCCAACAAGGAGGCCATGCAGGCAGTGATCGACGCGGTGAATGGGTGGGACCCGACGCACGGTGCGCTGTACTATTTCAATCCAGCAAAAACATCCAACGCCTGGATGTGGGCGCAGCCGGAGCTTGTCACCATTGGTCATCACATCTTCACGGCCTGACACAGGAGGTGGCGTATGTGCGGAAATGGATGTGGTGGGCAGGGTCAGCCGCGGCCGTGATCGCGGTGGGTGGAGCAGCATTTGCCTGGGGCGATCACGAACGCAACCGGGCTCAGGCGATGGCGACCATGGTCGATGCAGGGTACTCGGGTGCGCTGCGGGCGGCTGTTGCGGATCTCGACGCGCTGCGCGCCGCGCTTGCGTCTGCTTCTATCATGGCGGACCCGGAGTCGTTTCGGAGACACCTGGCAGACGTCGAGAAGTACGCGTATGCGGCACAGTTGGACATGGCTCGCGTTCCGGACGGCGGACGCGATCACCGAGTGAATCAGGAATTGCACCAGATCGATTTTAATGCCCAACATTGGATGATGACCGACGCGGCACCTCGGAACGCGGGCGTCCAGGAGGCGTTGCGCCAAGAATACCAGACAGTCACGCGCTTGGAGACCGAACTCCAACCGGTTGCGTGGCACGCGGGACCTGTTCTGGACGGGAAGTCGGGCACCGAACTCGTTCCCGCAATTCGCAATGCGCTCGCGCGAGTGCAAGCAAGTGTCGTTGTACCGAAAGCGGCAGCGAAGCGGACGGCGTCCACCGTGACGGACGAGTCTGGAGCGTGGCTTCGACGCGCAGAGCACGTGGTGGGCGGAACCATAGACAAGGCCAAGGTCCGTGGCATCCGCGATCCTCGCGACGGTTCGTACATCCTCGTCACCGGGCTTGTCCAGGGGCGATCCGTTCGCTTAGAGTTTGCGCCGGGAACAGGCACGCTCGCCAGCTACCGATTGACGCGCCCGCTTGGACAGCCGCGGGTGGACCTCGCCGATGCGGCCAGTTCGGCTTCGCGCTGGCTGAAGCGGATTGGGTGGTCCAACATGGTGCGGACCTATGCAAGCCAGGTGGACGGGATCGCCCGATTCACCTATCAGCCTGTGGTCCAGGGCGTCCCAGCGCTCGATGCAAGTTGCAAGGTGGTGGTGGCGCTTGACGATGGCCAGGTGATTGGCTTTTATGATCGCGGCAAATGGCCGCCCAAGTCGCTGCCACCTGCAAAACATGTGCTTTCCGAAGATGATCTGCGTTCACGCCTTGGTCCGCAGTTTCATGTGCAGGACGAGCGACGCGTGTTGGCGGAGGATCCCAACGGAACGTGGGTTCAGGCGGTCGCATTTGAAGGAACCTTTGGCGCCAACGATGAACCGTATCGCGTGGTCTTGGATGTTTCAACCGGCCACGAACTGAGCATTGAACGCTTGACATAATTCGAGGCTTCTGGCGCAATCGATCCTTTCTGCCGAAGTTTCCCCGCAACCTTCCCTTCTGCGTGTATAATAAGGCAGGAGATTGGAAGGGATGGAGAACGGTATGCCGGTTGTGCCGCCCATAGGGGCTCCCTTGCGCGTTCGCGTGATTGGAGACGCTTCCGAGAACAGTTACAAGTCGCGTGTGGCCGATATGGATGACGAGTTTCTCTTTGCGGACGTTCCCGTCCATCAAGGGACAGGGCGAGAGATGGATGTGCACGTCGACACTACGCTCGTGATCGAATATGCTGCTACGGAAAACGATGTGTACCAATACAGCTCGCGTATTTTGGGGCTCTCATACATTCCGACGCCTGCGGTTCGCTTGCTTCACCCACTGAAGGTATCGGACCTCGTGCGAATTCAGCGCCGAGAGTATTTTCGCGTCTCCCTGGATGCACAGGTGAAGCTCAACTGTCTTCGCACCGGAGAGACCGTTTATGCACAAGCGGTGGATATCAGCGGTGGCGGCATGGCGGTGCGCACCAGGGATGTGGCGGATATCCAGTTTCGCGATCGCGTCCATGTCGACGTCACGCTTCCATATACGGGATATCACCTGCAGGCTTCGTGTCAGGTGGTGCGTGTCGAAGCGGAAGCGCTGGGGCTGACCGTGTCCATGCAATTTGTCGACATCCCGGAACGGGTGCGCGATCAGGTGGTGCGCTACACGTTCATGCGCCAGCGTGCACTCCGAAGAAGATAGACTCATAGCGCGTGTGGCGGCGCATACGTTTAGCTGTGGGGGGATGTCCATGGCGATTCGACGGATGCGCCGTATGCTGGATGCGTTTTTGGTTCCTGTTGCGCTCGGGACGGTGAGCACGCTGGTGTTAGCTCAACTCGCCATGCAGGTGCCTCGTGTGCGTGACCACGTGGAGGCCATGGTACAAACGCACACGGTGATTTCCGTGCAGACGGGTACGCCGCCGGGCGTCGCCGAAGCGACGGGTAGTATTGTGCTGATGGCCGATAGCGCCGCGCGCGCGGCGAATGTGATTGTCTTTCGAAACGGCGTTTCCCTGGGGCCATTCACGACGGACGAGATGCAGATTCTCGTTCACTCGGGCGACGTCATTTCATTTCGGGATACGACGCCAGCGGGGCCGCCGGTCACCATCTACGTTCAGGATGGAGACAGCGACATGCTGTATCCGGTGACAGGCGAGACCATCACCCTCGGGAACGGCGCGGGGACCGCTTCTCTCGAGCCGGTGGGCTTTTTTTGAACGATGAGCGCATTGCCGAGCCTTTTCCGGTTGTGTTACCATCGAGGAAATGAGTCATCGCACCGGAGGGAGGTTTCGACGTGGCACCTGTGAGCATTGCCATCGATGGACCCGCGGGAGCCGGAAAAAGCACGGTTGCGAAGCGGGTCGCAGAGCGGCTGAATCTGATGTATGTCGACACAGGCGCCATGTACAGGGCTGTCGCGTATCTCTGCGCTCAGGAAGGAATTGACGTCCACTCGGAGCGCGATGTGGAAGCCGCGCTCGACGCGCACCGGGTGTCATTTGAAGAAGGTGAGGATCGCACGCTTCAAGTCGTTGTGGACGGCGTCAATGTCACGCCTCGGCTCCGCGCTCCTGAAGTCAGCGCGTTGGTCTCAACCGTTGCCGCGCACCCGCGAGTTCGACAGCTGTTGACGGAGTGGCAGCGCGCCTTTGCGGAACGCCATTCAGTTGTGATGGACGGAAGAGACATTGGGACGGTCGTTTTGCCTCACGCAACGGTGAAAGTGTTTCTGACGGCTGCGGCGGAGGAACGGGCGCGCAGGCGTCAAGAAGAGTATCGGCGGATGGGCTACGACGTACCTCTCGAAGAAATGGTGAGAACCGTCGTCGAGCGGGATCGAAAGGATTCCGAGCGATCGGTCGCTCCTCTCCGCATGGCCGAGGACGCTGTGCGGATCGATTCGACGGACAAGAGCATCGAGTCTGTGGTCGACGAGATCGTCCAGTTGGTGGAGAATGCGCATGTCCGTTGAATCCAGTGATTTGCCGCGCACGTTCTTTTACCGATTCGCGCGGGCCGTGGTCACAGCGTTTTTTCGCGCCTGTTTTCGCGTTCGGGTAGAGGGCTTACAAAGGCTCCCGCGGCAGGGAGGCGTGGTTCTCGCGTCAAACCACCTGTCCAATTTTGATCCGCCGCTTCTGGGGATATTGGTCCCGCGATACATACGTTTCATGGGCAAGGCCGAGTTATTCCGCATGCCCATGCTTCGGCGCTTGTTCCTCACGCTTGGAGGCTTTCCAATTGAACGCGGACGTGTGGACCGACGAGCCATCCGCACGGCCATTGACGTGTTGCAGCGCGGGACTTGCCTCGTGATGTTTCCCGAAGGGCATCGGTCGAGGACGGGCAAGCTCGGGCCCCTTCAGCCTGGCATTGCATCCATCGCGAGAAAGGCGGGTGCCATCATTCAGCCGGTTGGCATTCGTGGACAGTATAGGCTGTTCGGGCGCATTGAGGTCAAATTTGGCGAGCCGATTGACGTGCGCGCATTGTCGGATGAAGAAGTGATGCGGAATCTCCGCGAACAATTGCTTCGATTGACTGGGAGCGGAAGTGACATGGACGCGCGTTGAGGGACGAGTGTTTTCCTTATGGCACAAGACTGTGTTACAGTAGGCGTATGAAAAGTTGGTGCCGCAATTCCAAAACGGCGTTTGCGGCTTGTCCAATTTGGTATGCTATAGGTAACCCTTGTGGAAGGTCAGCGTGGGCTTGGCCATGGCGCATGCGAATAAACGCCGACTCCGGTCGCGCGTTGCCATCATAAAGTGACCAAGGAAACGGGAGGCCATTGACATGTCAGAGGATTTGCGAGAAATGTTGACCGATGCGGCGGTTCGCGAGGGGGACGTCGTGACCGGCGAAGTGACCGCCGTGGATGATCACGGAGTGACCGTCGCGCTGCCTCACGGTTATGAGGGGCATATATCGCCGCAGGAGCTGTCGGCGCTGCCGGGAACGCACCCGAGCGATGTGGTGAGCGTGGGCAGCACCGTGACGGCGCAAGTGTTGAAAGTGGACATGGAGTCCGGCCACGTGACGCTTTCGAAGCGGCGCGCCGAACAGGCGTCTGCGTGGGAGCGTATGCAACAGCTCTTGGAGAGCGGCGAGCCCATCGAGGTGGAGATTCGGGACGTGGTGAAGGGCGGCTTGGTGGCGGACGTCGGTGTTCGCGCGTTTATCCCCGCGTCCTTGGTGGATCGGCATTTCGTCGAGAATCTTGAACAGTTCAAGGGTCAGACGCTTCGCGCCAAGGTGATTGAGGTCGATCCTCAGAAAAACAAGCTCATCCTCTCACGCAGGGCTGTCTTGGAAGAGGAGAGCGAGGCGCGGGCGCAGAAGCTGTTCGAGGCGTTAAAACCGGGCGACGTGATTGAGGGAACTGTGCAGAGGCTGACTGATTTCGGCGCGTTTGTCGACGTGGGCGGCGCCGACGGACTGGTGCACATCTCGGAGCTTTCGTTTACGCACGTCAACCATCCGTCCGAGGTCGTGCACGAGGGCGATCGCGTCAAAGTGCGCGTGCTTCGCGTGGATCCTGAGGCGGGGCGAATTTCGCTTTCTATTAAGGCTGCGCTGCCTGAGCCGTGGGAGACGTACGCCAACGAGTTTCGTCCTGGAGACGTCGTTCAGGGCGTGGTCCGGCGAGTGGTGGACTTCGGTGCGTTTGTCGAGCTTCGCCCTGGGTTGGAAGGGCTCGTTCACGTGTCCCAGATTTCGAATGAACACGTCGACAAGCCCTCCGATGTGTTGCAGCCTGGACAAGAGGTCACGGTTCGCGTCCTGAGCGTGGATCCGGAGCGCAAGCGAATCTCGTTGTCCATGCGGGATTCTGCTCAGCCGCGCGGCGGGCAAGGGCAAGGGCGAGGTGGCCGGCGGGATCGCAGGCCAACTGAATCCCGCAACGATGGCGCTTCTGGGCCGACGCTCGGCGATCTTTTTGGCGACTTGTTCAAGTGACAACCGCTAGATATCAGACCCCGCCTGCAAGGGCGGGGTTTTCTCTCGGTGCGCCCGGCATGGGCGGTAGCTAGGCGGTGAAAGTCCTCTGTGGGGGCGGCTGTCGCCGACTTCACCAAACGACGATTTAGGACCACCGATACGCGAAGTCTCGAACTCCCGCGTGAAGTGCGCAGGGGCGTTGAGGGGTGCGGAACGCGCTGATGTTGCTATGGCTCGTCCCAGCGGCCTTGTGGCTCTGGCTTTGGCCGCCTCTTTCTATCGTGCCTCGCTGGCTGGTGCGGGCCGCTATCGCTGGCTGTCTCGTGGCTTGGTTTGTGAGATGGCTCATTCCGGCGTGGTTGCCGCCTGCGGTGTGGAGCGCGCTATCCGCATATGAGTTGCTCCGCCTGTCGCGTACCGGATGGAGGTGGGTGCGCGTCAGCGCGGGATTGGCCATCGCAGGTATCGCTGCGATGGTTGCTTGGCCGAGGATGGCTCCGTTCGCTGCCTGGGCCGGGGTTCCGCCTGAGGTGTGGGCTGCAGGGGGGGTCGGATTGGCGATGTCTGTCGTCTCGCCCTCTGCGCAGACTCGTGCGCTTGTGAGCGTTGGTTTCGTCGTGATCGAATGGACCCTGCGTGGAGACGGCTGGGAGATGGCCGCCGTATTTGTGTTTGCTGCGGCGTTTGAGCTCACACGCGCGCTGGCAGGGGCCCTGTCTCGGCGCGGCGCGTCAGGTGAGGAGGCTGGAGACTGACATAGGTTGGAATTCGAGGCCGGGTAATGGGGAATCCCTGCGCCCGGAGTGACAGAAGGGATCGGAGGTGACCAGGTCATGTCGTTACCTGTGGTGGCGATTGTAGGGCGCGCGAATGTGGGCAAGTCTACACTTTTCAATCGACTCGTCGGCCGGCGGGTTTCGATCGTCGAGGATACGCCCGGCGTGACGCGAGATCGGATTTATGGCAAAAGCGAGTGGAATGGTGTGCCGTTTCGCGTCATCGACACTGGCGGCATCGAGATGGATGAGGAGGACGAAATGGGGAACCTCATCCGCGTGCAGGCGCAGATTGCCATTGATGAAGCGGACGTGATCCTGTTTGTCGTCGATGGGCGCCAGGGCGTGACGCAGGCGGACGAGCACGTGGCACAGGTATTGCGCCGATCTCAGAAGCCTGTTGTGCTCGGCGTCAATAAGCTCGATAACGTGGAGCAATACGCGTTTAGCTACGAATTCTACAGCCTTGGCTTTGACGAGGCTGTCCCGTTTTCCGCCGAACACGGGCGTGGAACGGGTGACCTCCTCGATGCCGTCGTCGCCAAGCTTCCAAAACGGAGCGGAGACGATGAGAACGAAGACGCGATTCGCATCGCGTTCATCGGCAGACCCAACGTGGGCAAGTCGAGCTTGGTCAATCGGTTGCTTGGGGAAGAGCGGGTGATGGTCAGTTCAATCGCGGGAACGACGCGGGACGCGATCGACACGCCGCTTGAGCGGGACGGACAGGCGTATGTCCTGGTGGACACCGCTGGGATGAGGCGCAAAGGAAAAGTGTATGAGCGCATCGAAAAATACAGCGTGTTGCGGGCACTTCGGGCGCTGGACAGGGCGGACGTGGCATTTGTGGTTCTCGATGCGCAGACGGGAATCGTGGAGCAGGACAAGCGCGTGGCGGGCTACGCCCTTGACGCTGGGTGTGCGATTGCGTTTATCGTGAACAAGTGGGATGCCATTGAAAAAGACGACAAAACCGCGCACCGATTTGAGGAACAGATTAGGAATGAATTCCCGTTTCTTCGTTTTGCCCCGGTGGTCTTCGTGTCCGCCTTGACAGGTCAGCGCGTCGGCCGGTTGCTGGACGTCGCGAAGGAGGTGGCGGAGTACCACGCCATGCGCGTGCCGACCTCGACCTTGAACCGCGTGCTCGCCGATGCGCAGGTATCCGTTGCGCCGCCGTCAAAAGGGGGGCGGAGGCTGCGAATCTATTACGGCACGCAGGTAAGCGTGAAACCACCGACGTTCGTGATTTTTGTAAATGACACGGAGCTGAGTCACTTCTCGTACGAGCGGTACCTCGAGAACCAACTGCGAGAGGCGTTCGGTTTTCGAGGGACACCTATTCGCATTGTGCTGCGGGCGCGCGACGAAGCGGAGTCGGGTTGACGGTCGCCCGCAAAGGAGCGTGACGTATGGCTTGGTTTGGCCTGTTGGCGGTGGTCATCTCGTATCTGATTGGCTCGATCTCGACAAGCACCCTGCTGGTTCGCTGGATAAGCGGTCGCGACATTCGCTCGGTGGGAAGTGGGAACGCCGGCGCCACCAATACGATGCGCACGCTTGGGTTGAAGTGGGGCGTTTTGGTTCTCGTGTTCGATGGGCTCAAAGGCGCCATCGCGCTGTGGATTGCCGACGCGCTGGTTCCCCATGGAACCTGGGCATTGGCCCTTTCGGCGGTGGCCGTGGTGGTGGGACATAATTGGCCCGTATTTTTCGGGTTTCGGGGCGGAAAAGGCATCGCGACCACCATTGGCGTGTTGTTGTGGCTCGCACCTCTCCCCGCCGT
>NZ_BCSG01000046.1 GCF_001570745.1 Alicyclobacillus mali NBRC 102425 | reverse complement strand
CCTCTCCCCGCCGTGATTGCGGGTCTGGTGTGCCTGGCCGTGATCGCCGTCACGCGTTATGTTTCGCTGGGCTCGCTCGTGTTCGTCTGTCTGGTTCCCATTCTCATTGTGGCGTTTCGTTTCGAAGGGTGGATCTTTGCAGCGAGTGTGGCGCTCGCCCTGCTCGCGGTGTACCGCCATCGGTCGAATATCGATCGGCTGTTGCACGGCACGGAGCGGCGTATCTTCGATCGGACGAGTGAGGGTGTACGATGAAAGCGTGCGTGCTAGGAGCCGGAAGCTGGGGCACCGCCCTTGGCGCCGTGCTCGCGTGGAACGGCTGGGATGTGACCATCTGGGCGCGGCGCGCGGAGGTCGTCGAAGACGTCAATGCGCATCATCGAAATGAGCGCTACCTTCCTGGCGCCGCCCTGCCCACTGGCCTTCGCGCGGTGCGCGACGCCGAGGAGGCGCTCGCGGGCTGCCACCTCCTGGTCGTGGCCGTTCCCTCCGCGGCTGTTGCGGCAACCCTCCCGCTTCTCCGCAAACTGGACGATCGCGTCCTCGTGGTGCACGCCGTGAAGGGGTTTGTCCGCCCGGACAATCTGCGGGTGAGCGCGTGGCTCGAGAGGGAAGTCTGTGGGATCGAACGCCGGCTCGCCGTCATTTCGGGCCCCTCTCACGCCGAAGAGGTGGTCCGGCAGATGCCGACCACGGTTGTCGCCGCGAGCGCCAGCAGGCACGTGGCAGAGCGGGTGCAGGACGCGTTCATGACGGATCGTTTTCGCGTGTACACGCAGGCGGACGTGATCGGCGTGGAACTCGGAGGGGCGTTGAAAAACATCATCGCGCTCGGCGCAGGACTGGCAGAAGGATTGGGGCTCGGAGACAACACGAGGGCCGCCCTCATGACGCGCGGGCTCGCGGAAATCACGCGCTTGGGTGTCGCACTCGGTGCGTCGCCGCTTACGTTTTCTGGCCTCGCCGGAATCGGTGATCTCATCGTCACCTGCACCAGCGAGCACAGCCGCAACCACCGCGCGGGTCGGCTGTTGGCAAAGGGGCTGCCTTTGCCAGAAGTTCTGGATACGATTGGCATGGCTGTCGAAGGCGTGAATGCGACGTTTGCGGCCAAACAACTTGCCGAAGCGTGCGGTGTGGAAATGCCCATCACCCATGCCATTGCGCGGGTCTTGATGGGCGAGATTTCGCCGAGCGAGGGTATCGAATTGCTCATGACGCGAGACAAGAACCACGAGATGGAGGTCATCGGCGCGCAACCGCTGACCGCCGAGTTTCGACTGCCGTGAGCGGGCCATGGCGGCTGTGGCGATGATTTGGTACACTACCCTCGGTGAGCCGTGGAGGGAGGCCTGTTCGTGAACATTCCTGAAGGACTGAAGTACTCGCGCGAGCACGAATGGGTGCGGGTCGAAGGATCGCGTGCCTACATCGGAATCACGGATTATGCGCAGGACGAGCTTGGCGACATCGTCTACGTCGAATTGCCGGACAAGGGTGCGGAGGTTCGAGCGGGCGACACGTTTGGGACTGTTGAGTCGGTGAAGACCGTCTCCGACCTGTATGCGCCAGTCAGCGGGCGCGTCGTCGAAGTCAACGAGTCCCTTGCCGATGCGCCGGAGAAGGTCAACGAGTCGCCGTACGAGGAAGCTTGGATGATCGTGGTCGAGATGTCGGATCCCTCTGAACTCGAGGCGCTCTTGGACGGCGAGGCGTACCGTCAACACATTCAAGGCTGATGTTCCTTGGGGATCTGCGCCTTCGCGGGTGCGGGTCCCCTGTCCTCACCGCTTCTCCTCCTTGCAGTGGTTCTACCCCAATTCTCTCTCCCGTATACATAGTGGCGTCAGGGACGAGGCGCTCTGCTTCGCGAAGCATACCGGCCTTTGCGCCGCATATATTGGCTACTGTCCATCGATTGCGTGACGGTCTACGTGGATTGTCGGTGGGCCGGGGCGAGGCATGCGTTCATGCTGTCCACGCCGGTCATCTCGAGGAGGGAGAATCGTGGAAAAATTCGACGTCTTTCAGGACATTGCGGAGCGGACGGGGGGCGATATATACCTCGGCGTGGTCGGCCCCGTGCGCACTGGCAAATCGACGTTTATTAAAAAGTTCATGGAACTCATCGTAATCCCCAACATTCAGGACGAAGCCGACCGCGCCCGCGCCATTGACGAACTTCCCCAGAGCGCCGCGGGGCGCACCATCATGACGACGGAGCCCAAATTCATCCCGAATCAGGCAGTCCAGGTTCACGTCGCGGAGGGGCTGGACGTCAACGTTCGAATCGTCGACTGCGTCGGCTACGCGGTCGAGGGCGCCCGCGGTTACGAGGACGAGAACGGGCCGCGCATGGTCACCACCCCGTGGTTTGACGATCCCGTCCCCTTTCAGGAGGCGGCCGAGATCGGCACGCGCAAGGTGATTGCCGACCACTCGACGATCGGCATCGTCGTCACGACGGACGGGTCCGTGGCCGAGATCCCGCGTGAAAACTACGTCGCCGCCGAGGAGCGCGTCGTGGCTGAACTGAAGGAACTCGGGAAGCCGTTTGTGATGATTGTCAATTCCGTTACGCCCGACCATCCGCGCGTGCTCCAGTTGCGGGAGGAACTGAGTGTAAAGTACGACGTGCCAGTTCTGGCTCTCTCTTGTGCCACGCTGACGACGCACGAGATTCACTATGTGCTTCGCGAGGCGCTGTACGAGTTCCCGGTGAAAGAAGTCAACGTCAACCTGCCGAACTGGGTCATGGTGCTCGATCCCGACCACTGGCTGCGCCAGCAGTTTGAAGAGGCCGTGCGCGAGACCATTCGGGATATCCGCCGCGTTCGTGACATCGACCGGGTCGTCGCTCAATTTGCCCAGTACTCGTTCGTCTCGTCCTGCGGTCTCGCCCACATGGACATGGGCCATGGGATTGCCGTCGTTGAACTCGATGCGCCGGATGAACTGTACGACCAGGTGTTGACAGAGATCGTCGGCGTCCAAATCACCGGTCGCGATCAGCTGCTGAAAATGATGAAGGAGTTCACATATGCCAAGCGGGAGTACGACAAGGTGGCGGACGCGCTGCGCATGGTGAAGTTGACGGGATACGGCATCGCGCCGCCTGCGCTCGAGGAGATGACGCTCGACGAACCGGAGCTCATCAAACAAGGCTCTCGGTTCGGTGTGCGGCTCAAGGCCACAGCACCTTCCATTCACATGATCCGCGTGGACGTGGAGAGCGAGTTCGCGCCGATTGTCGGTACGGAGAAGCAGTCGGAAGAACTCGTGAGGTACCTGATGCAGGACTTCGAAAAGGACCCGCTCAAGATCTGGGAGAGCGACATTTTTGGCAAGTCGCTGGCTGCCATCGTCCGCGAGGGCATCTCGGCAAAGCTGTCGCTCATGCCCGAGAGCGCTCAGTTCAAGCTGAAGGAGACCTTGCAGCGCATCATCAACGAGGGCAGCGGCGGTCTCATCGCCATCATCCTGTGAAATCGAGCTGAGAGATTCCCGCCCGTTCCTTGCGATCGGGCGGGTTTGTTGCGTTTCAAGGCCATGCATCAAGGTGAACGCGCTCCCATAGACATGTAGAGGACGCGTGTCCGACGAAGTGGAAGGGGAGCGTGGACAGGCCATGAAAGCAGCGAGAATGGTGGGATTTCGTCAACCACTTGTGGTTGAACGCGTACCGGATCCGACACCTGGTCCGGACGACGCCGTGGTCCGGGTAGACGCGAGCGGCATCTGTCGCAGCGACTGGCACGGATGGATGGGGGACTGGACGTGGCTTGGGCTATCGCCGCAATTGCCCATCACGCCCGGGCACGAATTTGGCGGCGAAATCGTCGCATTGGGGCGCGAGGTGCGCGACTTCCAAATCGGCGACAAGGTGACGGTGCCGTTTCACTACGCGTGCGGGCATTGTGAACACTGCCACGCGGGCGTGCCGAACCGGTGCGATCACGTCGGCATTTACGGGTTCAGTTGGGACGGAAGTTTTGCGGAGTACGTAGTGGTCCGCAACGCGACCATGAACCTCATACGCCTGCCAGAGGGCGTCGATGCGCTTACCGCGGCTGCCGTTGGGTGCCGATTTATGACCGGATATCACGGCGTCATGCGGGGCGGTGTCAAACCCGGGCAGTGGGTGGCCGTGCATGGTGCGGGCGGCGTGGGCCTCTCGGCTATTCAGACGGCGTATGCCGTGGGCGCGCGCGTCATCGCGGTCGACGTAGACGGCGAGAAGCTGGCGAAAGCCCGTGCGGAAGGCGCGTGTGAGGTCGTGAACGCCAAAACGCAGCCCGTGGTGGAAGCCATTCGCGAAATCACCAAGGGCGGCGCACACGTGAGCATCGACGCGCTTGGGATTCGGGACACGGTCCTGAACTCCGTGTTGAGCCTTCGCAAGGGAGGCAGACACGTCCAAATCGGACTCACCACGTCGCAAGAGGGCGGCTTTGTGCCCCTTCCCATGGATCTCATCACCAGTTGCGAGATTGAAGTGGTGGGGAGCCTCGGCATACCGCACCCGGACTATGCAGGACTGCTTGCGCTGGTGGCCGAAGGTCGTCTCCAGCCGCGAAACCTGGTGGAGCGGGAGGTCCGGCTCGAAGATGTGAACGAGGTATTCGACAAGATGACGAGATTCGAAACGAAGGGATTCAATGTGATCACGGCCTTCTGACGGCCGTGTGGATGGCGCGGCCACTCCCATGCCGCGCCATCCACACATGTATCGCGAAGGTCTCGATCGCAGTGTGCGCCTGGCCCCTACGTCAGGCGC
>NZ_BCSG01000045.1 GCF_001570745.1 Alicyclobacillus mali NBRC 102425 | reverse complement strand
AAAGGGCTCAAATAGATATTGTTTCCCTGAATCGAGGACTTTATCCCAAGATAGGATTGAAGGGCATCGTTCATTGCGCTGTAGTCGACAAGGTAGCTACCGTCCTGCCACCGATCGAAGGGCGAACTCCCTAGTTTCGCCATACCCTGGGCACCTGTGACGCCTACCGCGTTTTGATTTATGTTTAGCGTCCATTGCTCGATAGCATACGTTACCCCATTATCCCCGGGTTCTATCATCACCTGATGCGTCGCCACCTTAGGCTGCGCGGCCCCCATGGTCAATAGACTACTTGCCGCAATACAGATCGCTAACGTCATGGTCCTCACACTTCGCATACTCTAATCCCCCCTTAGCGCTCTATACATCTTTACCGAATCAACAGAGTCGAGCTTACCAGAAGAGCTGGATGCGTTCTGTGATCTCCCTCACCGAGATATCAATAAAAAGATTTTTATGTAATAAAATGTATATTTGTTGTGCCAGTTACATATCTCCTCATTCTGCGTTCTATTCGTTGACTCCCCGCAGGTTGGGCTGAACACAAAGAGCAGCCCTCTGCACCGCTTCGGTGCGAAGAGCTGCCCTTTGTTTGAGCAAAAGCGACGCTCATTCCCTAACCGCCCATCTCATCGACCCAACTGCTTCCGCCGCATACGGGTGAACGTGTCGAACGTGACCGCGAGCAGCAGGATGGCGCCTTCCACCAGATACTTCGTGCTGGTCGGCGCGTTCAACAGCGCCATGCCGTTCTCGATGCTGCCGATGACGAGCGCGCCGAGAAGCGCGTTCCACACGCTCCCATAGCCGCCGAACAGGCTCGTGCCGCCGATCACGGCCGCTGCAATCGAGTCCATGAGCAAATCGCTGCCGCCGGACGCCGTGGATGCCGCGCCCAATCGAGACGCGCCGACGATACCGCCGATGGCCGCCATCGTGCCTGCAAGCGTGAACACCATGATGCGCACGCCTTTCACGTTGATACCCGCCCGGCGCGCAGCCTCCGCATTACCGCCCACCGCATAGATGTGACGGCCAAACCCGGTACTCTGGCAGATCCATGCGAGCAGCACCACAAAGACAATCAGCACCAGCCCTGCGATGGGCACACCCTGATAGGCGTTGAGCAACACCGTCGCGCCAATCATAACCGCAGCGCTCAGGATGAGCTTCGTCCACGTCGATGCCGCGGACTTCGGCGGCAACCCGAGCTGGTGCCGCTTGGCGCGATCGCGCACAGCTGTCCACACCATGAGGAGCAAAGCCACCGCTACGAGCACCCAACTCAGCCAGTCAGGCAGGTAATTGCCTGCAATGGCGTTGATGGTGTTGTTCATGATGGGCACCGTGCCCTCTTGGCCGATGAGGACAAACAGGAGTCCCAAGAACGCGAGCGAACCCGCAAGTGTCACGATGAACGACGGCACGCGAAGCACCGTCACCCAAAAGCCCTGAAACAACCCGAGCACTGTGCCGCTGAGGGCGCCGGCGATAATTGCGACATACGGATTCACGCCATTGCCTGCAAGCACGGCGAGAATTGCACCGCCGATGGCGCTCACAGCCGCGATGGACAAATCAATCTCCCCGAGCAGGAGAATGAGCGTCTCGCCGACTCCGAGCAGGCCGTATTCCGCCATCTGCAACACGAGATTCGACAGGTTGCGGCTCGTGAGAAAGCTGTTGTTCAAAATCTCAAACACAATCCAGATGAGGACCAGCGACAAAAACACCGGCAGCTGTTGAAACTCCCCGCCAATGAGGCGATCGAACACCGAGGTGCTGCGCGCCGCGGGCGTCTGCGTCTGCTTGGCCTGACCGATGTTGACCGTCATGTTAGGACGTGACCTCCTCTTGCGCCGATGCGCCCGTGATGGCCGCCACAACCTGCTCGGGCGTGACTTGTTCGCGATCGAACGTCGCCACAGTACGCCCCAACCGCAACACCACGATGCGGTTGGCAATCTTGAACACGTCGCTCATGTTGTGCGAGATAACGAGCACTGCGCGGCCGCTCGCCGCGAGCCTCTGGATGAGCTCAAGCACCGCACGCTGCTGCACGACGCCGAGCGCGGCGGTCGGCTCGTCGAGCATGACGAGTTTCGAACCCCACAGGACGGATCGCGCCACTGCGACGGTCTGGCGCTGACCACCGGAGAGCGATGCGACCTGGGTATGCAATGGGGGCAGGCGAATGCCGAGCTCGTTCAGTACAGGAATGGCGCGCCGCTCCATCTCGTTCCGGTCGATCACGCGCACCACCCCGGGGATCACGTTGCGCCGCAGCTCCCGGCCGAGAAACAGATTCGAGACGATATCCAGGTTGTCGCAGAGCGCGAGGTCCTGATAGACCGTCTGAATGCCGTATTTCTCTGCCACGGCAGGGCTCGTCAGGCGGACCGCTTGGCCTTCGAACACAATATCTCCTTCGTCCGGCTGCTCGACGCCCGCGATCATCTTGATGGTGGTCGACTTACCGGCGCCGTTGTCCCCGACGAGCGCCACGATTTCGCCTGCATGGACGGAAAACGAAACGCCGTCCAACGCCTGAACGGCGCCAAACCGCTTGCGAAGGTTACGCACCTCGAGGACCGGCTGTGTCTTGACTTCCGTTGCCACGTGCAGCGCCTCCTCTCGTCGTTAAGAAGCGCCGGAGAACACGTCGCGTGCACTCCGGCGCCGGTCCTCAGACCCTTACTGCTGCTCTGCCGGGTTCTTGATGCGCGCCCAGGTCGTGAAGCCGTCCTTGATGACCGTGCTTGCGATATTCGACTTCGTCACGACGATGGGCTGCAGGAGCACCGACGGCACGTTCGTGGCGCCGTTGTTCACCGTGCCATTCACGAGCGATGCAGGTGGCTTCTTGCCCGTGATGACGTCATACGCCAGCTGTGCCGCGGCGTCCGCCTCCTCGTAGATGGGCTTATACACCGTCATCGACTGGGTGCCGTCGTAATAGATGCGGTGCAGGCCGGCGTCGGTCGCATCCTGACCGGTCACAGGGATGCCCTTGATGTGCTGTTGCTCAAGCGCCTGGATGGCCGCACCCGCCAGGTTGTCGTTTGCAGCCAGCACGGCGTTCACGTGATTGTGCAGCCGCGTGAGCGCCTGCTGCATCTCAGTCAGCGCCTGCTGCGAATCCCAGTTCGGCGTATACTGTTCATAGCCGAGCTTCAGCTTGCCGGACTTGAAGAGCGGATCCAGGACCTCATGTGCGCCCTGCGCGAACTGTTTCGCGTTCGGATCCGTCTCCGCGCCGTCCAGCATGACCACCGTGCCGCCCTTCTTGGTGTGCTGCGCGATGTACTCGCCCTGAAGCTTGCCGACCTCGACGTTATTGAACGAGACGTAATAGTCGACCTTCGCGTTCTGAATGAGGCGATCGTACGAGATCACGGGAACGTGGGCTTTTGCCGCCTCGGTGACGATGGTGGTGGCTGCAAATCCGTTCACAGGCGCCACGACCAGGAGCTTTGCCCCCTCCGTGATGGCGCTTTCCACCTGCTGAAGCTGCGTTGCCTCAGAACCCTGTGCGTTGGCGTAGATGACCTGCGCGTTCGGATCCAGCTTCTTCATCGCCGCGATGAAATCAGGCCGATCATCGTACTCCCAGCGCGGCGACGTATTCGTCTCCGGCATCAGGAAGGCAATTTTGACGCTGGGGTGCGCGTTCACTGCGGACGCCGCGCCCGTCGACGTTGAGCCCTGCGAATTCGTTGAGGAGGTGCCGCATCCGGCGACAATCCCCGTCACGACGGCCGCTGCCGCCATCCACGTTGCGCTCTTTTTCCATGTCTTCTTGGCCACTCCGTACTACCCCCTTATGAATGTTCAATGCAACCATGGCTGCGGAACGCCGCAACCGCTTACGCACGTCGCAACGAAAGCGCCATCAAGATATCTCGCATCCCTCGCAGTTTCGACGCTCTCGCCACAACCTGATCTATGCATACCAGACCGCACCCTAGTTTGTCAACACAAACAACTAAGTTTTCGAAGCTCATTTTTCCGCCGGCGCGTCATCTGCGCATCCCAACATCCGCGTTTCACGTGCGTGGATAGCGATGAATTTCTTCACAGTTTGCTGTTCAGGCGCGCCACCGAGCGCGCCCCGCCAGCCTCGGCAGGGCGCGCTTTCGCTCAACGCACGGGCGCGTGTTCCCGTGTCCACTTCTTCGTGTTGAACTGGTTGTTGACGAGGATGGGCACCTGAGGGAAATTCGTGGGATAGGACCAGAAGCTCATGCCACGCAAGTTGTACTCGACAACCAAGTCCTGCTTCGCCTGAAAGCTGCGCGGGTCTTCAAACCACACGATGTGGTGTCTCCCCTGCGCGTCCGAGTAGGTGAAATAGGGCGCTTCTGCCCGAAGGTCGTATTGAATGGGCACATGCTGCTGATATGCGAGGTTCACCGCCTGAACGGGTGTCAACGTCGCCGCGCGCGTGCCCGGGCGATACGGAAGCGTCCAGTCGTACCCGTACACCGACACGCCCATCATGATCTTGTCGCGCGGAATGGCCGTGACGGCATAGTCCAGTACCTTGCGAATCTGGTCCACAGGGGACACCGGCATCGGAGGACCGCCGATCCAGCCCCACTCGTAGGTCATCAGAACGACGAAGTCGCAGACTTCTCCGTGCCAGTGATAATCGTGCGCCTCATACAAGAGCCCCGGCTGGTCCGCGTACATCTTCGGGGCGAGCGCGCTGGAAAGTAGAAATCCCTCTTTGTGCACGCGCTCCGCGCAACGTTCGACAAACGCATTGTACAAGTCCCGATCTTGCGCGTACACGTATTCAAAGTCGAGATTGAGCGCTCGATACCCCTTGTCGCCCATTACGCGGAAAACGTTTGTCAGGATCTTCTCCTGCGTGGACGGCGAGGTGAAAATGGCGTGCGCAACGTCCGAGTTGAACATATCCCCGTACCAGTTGGTCAGCACGAGCATCGGCATCACGTTCTGATTCAGAGCAGCGTCCACCAACGGAGTTTCGTCCGATCGCGCCCGGATGGAACCGTCCGTTTCTGCTTGATACGAAAACGGCGACACATACGTCAGCACAGGGGCGAGTACGTCCAACTGGTGAGGCGCGGGATCGGTAAACTGAACAAAATACGCATTGACTTCAACCGTGCGCCGCTCCGCACCTGTCACGACGCCTTCGCGTGTCGGAACGACCAGCGCCTGCCCTACCACCAGTTGCTCGGGATTTCGAATGCCGTTTGCAGCCGCGATATCGGCAGCTGAGACGTGGTACAGCTTGCCCAGCTCCCACAGCGTGTCTCCAGGCTCGACGACGTGAATGAGCATCTGCCTTCACTCCTCATGGATGGCGATCTCGACATCAGCCTATGCCCACTGCCCGCACGTGGGCTGGGCGGGCGCCCATCGCCGTGGCCATTTGGAGTTATAGGCCACACCGTCTATGATCGACATGGTAAAGCAATGGGAGGTGCGGACATGGCAACGGTTCCCGAGAACGGGCCCTCACCTGCCCCGCCACTGTCTCGGCGGCTCGTCCTCTTGATGGCAGTGGCCGCGGGCGTCGGCGTGGCCAATTTGTACTACCTGCAGCCCCTTCTGCACGAAATCCAGGTTGGCTTCCATGCGGCATCCTGGCAGGTGGGTCTGGCGGCCACCCTGACCCAAATCGGCTATGCGCTGGGGCTATTTCTGTTCGTGCCTCTTGGGGACAGCCTGGAGCGGCGAAGTCTGATTGTGCGGATGTGCATCGTGACGGCGGGCGCGCTCCTCATTTTGGCGGCATCGCTCAACGTGTGGTGGCTCATGGGCTCCTGCCTGGTGGTGGGTGCTGCCACCATCGTTCCTCAGCTCGTAGTGCCCTTCGCGGCTCACCTCGCGCCTCCAGAAGAACGAGGACGAACGGTCGGCACGGTCATGAGCGGCCTGCTGATCGGCGTGCTACTCGCGCGCACACTGGCAGGTCTCGTGGGCCAGGCGCTCGGATGGCGTGCCGTGTATGTCCTAGCGGCCGCCGCCATGTTGGGCCTTGCGGCGTTGCTTCGCGCGAGTCTGCCCGCATTGCCGCCCGAATCGCGCACGCCGTACGGGCGTCTGCTTCTATCGCTTTTGCACCTCATCCGTGCCTATCCAGACTTGCGCGACGCCTCGCTGCTCGGCGCGATGTCGTTTGGCGCGTTCAGCGCGTTTTGGACCGTGCTCTCGCTGTATCTCGCGGGTCCGCCTTTCCATCTCGGACCAGGCGTAACGGGGCTATTTGGCCTCGCGGGCGTCGCGGGCGCCCTCGCGGCGCCGTATGCCGGACACATGGCCTCGCGACTTCCGGCCATCTGGACGGCGCGCCTCGCCTCGTGCCTGACCCTCGCCTCGTTCGGGTTGTTTTGGACCTTTCGGCACAGCCTCGCAGGTCTGGCACTCGGCGTCGTCCTCATGGACCTCGGCGTGCAGGCGACGCAGGTATCGAACCAGGCGCGCATCTACAGCCTCTCGGACGAGGCGCGAAGCCGCGTCAATTCGGTGTACATGGTGACCTATTTTCTCGGAGGCGCCCTGGGGTCGTTCGTCGGCGCAAGCGCGTGGGATCGATTTCACTTCGGGGGCGTCTGTGTCGCGGCGTGCGTCCTTCTTGCCATCGGTATCCTCGGCGTGGCCATGGTGGCGCCGTCCCGCCTGCGCCGTGCCATCAGGTGACCGAGCGGGGTTGTCCCGCTCGGTCCCACTGCTCCCTGTCGATCTCGCCCTCAGATCCCGATGGACCTCATGCTGGCCTCTGGATACCGCTCACCTGCGGCGACACCTTTCGGCGCAATGGCGTCGATCTCGCGCAGTTCCTCCGCCGTAAGCTGCACCTCGATCGCGCCGAGGTTCTCCTCAAGATATTTCACCCGCTTCGTTCCCGGGATGGGCACGATGTCTTCACCCTGCGCCATCACCCAGGCGAGTGCGAGTTGCGCGGGCGTGCAGCCCTTCTCCCGCGCCAGGCGCTCGATTTTCTCGACGAGATCCAGGTTCCGCTTGAAGTTTTCGCCCTGAAAGCGCGGCGAATGGCGGCGGTAGTCGTCTTCGGGCAGGTCCTCGAACCGGCGGATGGCGCCGGTCAAGAAGCCGCGGCCGAGCGGACTGTACGCCACGAAGCCGATGCCAAGCTCCCGCACTGTCGGCAGGATCTCGTCCTCGACATCCCGGCTCCACAGCGAGTACTCGGTCTGGAGCGCGCTGATGGGATGGACCTTGTGCGCGCGGCGGATGGTCTGCGCCCCAGCTTCGGACAGCCCCAGAAATCTGACCTTCCCCGCTTGCACCAGCTCCGCCATGGCTCCCACCGTCTCCTCGATGGGCACGTTCGGGTCGACGCGGTGCTGATAGTACAGATCGATGTGATCGACGCCAAGCCGCTTCAGGCTCGCGTCGCAGGCCTGTTTCACGTATTCGGGCCTGCCGTTGATGCCGAGGAACGTCCCGTCCGGCGCACGCACGTTTCCGAACTTCGTGGCGATCACGACGCCATCCCGATACGGCCTGAGCACGCGCCCGACGAGCTTCTCGTTCTCGCCGACGCCGTACATGTCGGCCGTATCGAAGAAGGTGATGCCGAGTTCCACGGCGCGCTCCAGCGCCCGGACGGCTTCCGCCTCGTCCCGCCCGCTGTAGAAGTCCGACATGCCCATGCAACCGAGCCCCAGCGCGGAAACCCTGAGGCCCTGCGTACCCAACGCTTTCGTCTGCACGTGCCACCCCACCTTTCAAATGTGAGCCACTCGAAATCAACGGATGCCTGCGCAGCTAGTATAATCCTTTCTGGAAAGTTCAAAAAAACGCACGTGAAGGAGGCCCTTCGCTTGCAGCGCCAAACGCCCGAATCCGCACTGCCCCCGCGTCACCTCGCCATCACGTTCGACGACGGCCCGGACGGGGATATGACGCCCAAAATCCTGTCCACGCTCCGGGATTACGGTGTCCCTGCGACCTTTTTCTGCATCGGCGAACAGGTGGAACGGTTTCCCGACATCCTCAAAGCCATCCATGACGCGGGGCATGAGATTGGCAACCACACCATGACGCATCCCCATCTCACGAAGTTGACAGACGCCGAGATCGAACGGGAATTGCGCGAATGCCAGGCGGCCATCGAGAAGGTGGTGCAGGTGCCCATTCGCTACTTTCGCCCGCCCTACGGCGACATCGACGATCGCGTCCGCCGCATCGCGGCCTCGCTTCACGAGGAGGTGGTCCTCTGGGACGTGGACTCGCTCGACTGGTCGGGCATTCCCGGCCCAGCCGTCGCGGCCAACGTGCTGCCGAAGCTCAAGCCGGGTGCCATCATCCTGATGCACGCGGGGCCGTTTGCGAAGGGCACGCCCGAGGCGCTCCCGTACGTGCTCGAGGTGGCGGTAGCGATGGGCTACGACTTCGTGCCGCTCGCCAAGCTTCACGGGTGACAACCCCTCCGCGCGGACGTTCGCTCCGGTCGCGCTGGTCCCGGACGTCGAGCCATGTTCTCACGCGGAGGGCTGGGACCAGCGGCCGGCGTACGCGACGATGTGGAGATCGACGAATTCCGCGCGGTTCAGCACATAGGTGATGGGGCGGTGGGCGAATTTTGCGCCGAGACCTCGGTTCAAGGGCTGGCCCATGACAATTTGAGAAACCGATTCGTTTTCAGCCGTCTCCACAATGACCTCCCCGACCGATTTGTGCAGAGCGGGCCGGAGGAGAAATTCCGCGCCGAACTGCTCGGCGAGATCGCGCACGGCCGAAAAATCGCGCTCGCTCTGGCTCGATAAAGGGAACTCGGTCTGAACGACGAGCACATACAGTTTCGCCTGCAGGCGGTCCGCAATGCGCCATCCTCGCCGAATGAGCGCTTCGGAGTGCGGGCGATAGTTGACACAGACCAGGATCCGCTCCGGATCAGCGGGCGGCGCCGCCGCCAAGCGGCCGTCCACGACGTCGGCCACCTCGCGGAGCGCAATCTCGCGCAGCGCGGCCAAATGCGCAGGCTGAAAGAAGTGGCTCAGCGCCTGCTCCACCTTTTCCGGCGGGTAGATCTTGCCTTCCAGGAGGCGCTCCACGAGCGTCTCCGGGCTCACGTCGATGAGCTTCACCTCGCTTGCGAGCTTGATGAACCAGTCCGGCACGCGCTCGCGGATGGTGGCACCCGTGATGTGCTCGACGCGATCCTTCAGGCTCTCGAGGTGTTGCACGTTCACAGCGGACACCACGTCGATGCCGTGCTCCAGGAGATACAGAATGTCCTGGTACCGCTTCTTGAACATACTGCTGGGCGCGTTCGTGTGGGCGAGTTCGTCCATTAGGACGACCTGCGGGCGCCGGGCGATGATGGCCGCGAGGTCCGGCTCCTCGTACACCTTGCCGCCGTACTCGATCCGCCGCTTCGGAATCCGCTCGAGATCGCCAATCTGCGCCTCCGTCTCCGGACGGCCGTGGGTTTCAATGAGGCCAATGACGACATCGATCCCGCGTTCCTTCCAGTCGCGTGCGTCTTGCAGCATGCGGTACGTCTTGCCGACGCCCGGCGCGGCTCCGATGTAAAGCGTGAGCTTCCCGGGAAGTTTCCGCTCTCGCACCACGCGCTCGCTCGCCCAATTGCGCTGCTCTCTCGCCTCCAGCGACAAGGGGCGCCAGCCCACCACGCGCAGATCGACGTATTGCAGGTGTTTGAGCAGATAATGCACAGGATGATGCCAGGCCATGAGGCGGCGCGGCGACGCGCCTTTCCGCGGTTGGCCCAGAACGACCTGCGTCGCGTTGATTCGCTTCGCCACCCGGAGGATGACCTCGCCGACGGGCCGATCCCGCTTGGGCTCAAGCACCCACTCCGCGCCGTGAAACTCGGCCAACCTGCGGAGCGCCTCCACCTCCGCGCGCGCGCGTTCCGTCATGCGGTCCTCGTCCGTCTCGGCTGCAAAGACGACATGAAGATCGCCCTTCATGCGCATCGCCATGCGCCGCCCGCGCTCCACGAGCGTCGCGGCTCGTTCGGGGTGGCTGACGCAGACGAGCACCACTTCCTTCGCGCCGACGGGCCCAGGGATGGCTCGCCGCTCATAGGAATGCTCCAAGCGCTCGTCGACGTCGTCCGCCACGGCCCGGAGCGACATCTGCCGAAGCCACGCGAGTCGATCCACGCGAAAGAAGTTCTGCAGCGCCGCATCCACCTTCTCGGGCGGATAAATCTCCCCATCTCGCAGCCGCTGCCTGAGCGTCTCAGGCGTCACGTCGATCACAGTGACCTCGTCCGCCTCACGCAGCAACCAATCAGGCACCACCTCGCGGACGCGGATGCGCAATTGTTGCTGAACCTCGTCGCGAACGGACTCTAAGTGTTGGATGTTGAACGCCGTCATGACCGAGATGCCGCGCTCGAGGAGGAACATCACGTCTTCGTATCGCTTCTCGTGCATCGCGCCAGGTGGGTTCGTGTGCGCCAATTCGTCGATCACGCACACCTCCGGCCGCCGAGCGACAATCGCGTCGAGATCGGGCTCCTCGAACGTGGCCTGCCCCACCTTCAGCACCCGCGGAGGAACCACTTCGAGCCCTTCAAGCAGCCTCTCCGTCGCGGGACGGCCGTGCGCCTCCACCCAGCCAATGACCACGTCCGTTCCATCGTCCCGCAGGCGGCGCGCCTCGCGCAACATGGTATAGGTCTTTCCCACCCCGGGCGCGGCGCCGATGAACACCCGCAGACGCCCTCGGCGCCCCGAATCACCCGAGGGCCGAGTGATCTCGCCCCCCGTCACGTCGTCCTCGCCACCCGCGCGCTCGGGTGGAGCTTCTCCCAGATGGCGAGATTGAGCTGCATGACGTTGACCATCGGCTCGCCGTACAGGCCGAGCGCCGGGAATTCGGCGTCGCGCTGCACGAGCGAGCGAAGCCACGCTTCAGAGAGCCCCGTGGCTTTGCTGATGCGCGGAATTTGATCATACGCGTCCTGCAAGTCGATATCGGGATCCAGCCCCGATCCCGACGACTCCACCATGCTCGTAGGAACCTCATCCACCTGAAGCCCTGGATTTTCGCGGAGCACGGCGCGCAGGTTTTGCCGGACCTCCTGCACAAGGGCCGGATTCGTGGGCCCAAGATTCGATCCGCCCGAGCCATCCGCGTTGTAATTCACGGCCGAAGGGCGCGGCTCAAACCACATGGGCTGCGGAAACGGTTGCGCGATGAGCTCAGACCCCACGGTGCGGCCGTTGACCGCGACGAGGCTTCCCTGCGCCTGCCACGGGAACACCACTCGCCCCAAGGCCACGAAGAAGAGCGGGTACACGATGCCCAGAAGCACGGCGAAGACCAGGGTGAACCGAAGGCTTCTCCACACGTTGATCACAGTCGCCTCTCCCTTCACACCGCGCCGAGCGCGTGCAGGATGATATCGATCATTTTGATCCCCACAAACGGCGCGATCACGCCGCCGACGCCGTACAACAGCAGATTGCGCATCAACATCTGCATGGCGGTCGTTGGGCGATACTTGACGCCGCGCATCGCGAGCGGGATGAGCAGCGGGATGATGATGGCGTTAAAGATCAGCGCGGACAGGATGGCGCTCCGCGGGCTCGTCAGGTGCATGACGTTCAAGGCGCCAAGCGCAGGCAGAAAGCTCGTGAACATCGCCGGGATGATGGCGAAGTGTTTCGCGACGTCGTTCGCAATGGAAAACGTCGTGATGGCGCCGCGCGTGATGAGCAACTGCTTGCCGATGGCCACGACCTCAATAAGCTTCGTCGGATCCGAGTCGAGATCGACCATGTTTGCGGCTTCCTTGGCTGCCTGCGTGCCGCTCTGCATGGCGAGCCCCACATCCGCCTGGGCGAGCGCCGGCGCGTCGTTGGTGCCGTCGCCCGACATGGCGACGAGCCTGCCCTGTTCCTGCTCGCGCCGGATGAGGCGCATCTTGTCCTCGGGCTTTGCCTCAGCCACGAACTCATCGACGCCGGCTTCGCGCGCGATGGTAGCCGCTGTCATCGGATTGTCGCCGGTGCACATGATGGTTCGGATGCCCATCTTGCGCAGTTCCTCGAACCGCTCGCGGATGCCCGGCTTGACAATGTCCTTGAGGTAGATGACGCCGTAGAGGCGCTGGTTCTCCGCCACCACGAGCGGCGTGCCGCCCTCCTTGGCGACGCGCTCCACCACTGCGTCGAGATCGCCCGGAAGATCTCCGCCCTGCTCCGCGACGTACCGCTTGATGGCGTCGGCGGCGCCTTTGCGCAGCCGCGTGCCGTCTGGCAGGTCGAGCCCGGACATGCGCGTGTCCGCCGAAAACTCGACGTTGCGGGCGTCCGCGTAGTCCTCGCGGCGGAAGGTGAGACCCATCTGGCGGGCGAGATCGACCACCGAGCGGCCCTCGGGCGTCTCATCGAACAGCGAACACAAAGCCGCTTTCTCGGCGAGCGCGCGCTCGTCGACGCCCTGCACTGGGAGAAACGCGGATGCAAGCCGATTGCCGATGGTGATGGTGCCCGTCTTGTCGAGAATGAGCGTATCCACGTCGCCGGCGGCCTCCACGGCCTTGCCGGATTTGGCGATGACGTTGAAGCGAATGACCCTGTCCATGCCCGCGATGCCGATGGCGGACAGGAGCGCGCCAATGGTCGTGGGAATGAGGCAGACGAGAAGCGCCACGAGCGTCGCGACATCGATGTGAGCGCCGAGCCCCTTGGCGATGGGCGGCAGGCAGTCGATGACGATGAGAAAGATGAGCGTGAGCCCCGCGAGCAGCACGGACAGCGCAATTTCGTTTGGCGTCTTCTGCCGCGACGCGCCTTCCACGAGCGCGATCATCCGGTCGAGGAATGTCTCGCCGGGATTGGCGGTGACGCGGATGACAAGCTCATCCGACAACAGCTTCGTCCCGCCGGTGACGGAGCTGAAATCCCCGCCCGCGCCGCGAATGACCGGCGCGGATTCGCCAGTGATGGCCGACTCGTCCACGCTGCCGATGCCTTCCACAACGTCGCCGTCCGCGGGGATGAGTTCGCCCGCCACCACCTTGACGACGTCGCCTTTGCGCAGATCGGACGCTGGAATGCGCTCATAGCGCCCGTCGCGCAGGACGTTCGCCATCAGTTCCGTCTTCGTCCTGCGCAGCGACTCCGCCTGCGCCTTTCCGCGCCCCTCCGCGAGCGCCTCGGCAAAATTGCCGAAGAGGAGTGTCACGAGGAGAATGATCGTCACGACGAGATCGTACCCGCGCGCGCCGGCCGCACCGCCAGGGCGCACCGCGGAGCCAAACAGGCTGGGATCAAAGGTCAGCGCGAGCGTGACCAGCATGCCGATCTCGACGACGAACATCACGGGATTGCGCACCAGGACGCGCGGATCGAGCTTGACGAACGAATCGACACACGCGCGCAGGACGAGGGCGCGATCGAACGAACCTTTTCGAGCCATACACACCTGCTCTCCTTTCAGCCGAGCTGCAGCTGTTCGCCGATGGGCCCAAGGGCGAGATACGGGAAGAACGTCAAGGCGCCGACGATGACGAACACGGCCACAAACACGTAGCCGAACGCGAACGTGTCCACCTTGAGCGTGCCGGACGTCTCGGGGATGCGCGCCTTTCCGGCGAGTGAACCTGCGATGGCGAGCATCGCGATGATGGACACGTACCGGCCGAACAGCATCACGAGCCCGATGGAGATGTTGTAGAAGGGCGTGTTTCCGTTCAGCCCCGCGAAGGCCGAGCCGTTGTTGGCCGCGGCCGACGTGAACGCGTACAGGACCTCGGTGAACCCGTGCAGCCCAGGGTTGCCCATGGAGGCCCGAGCGCTCGGCAGCGCCATGGCGATGGCGGTGGGGACGAGGATGACAAACGGATGGACCAGCATCGCCGCCGTCGCGAGTTTCATCTCGCGAGCCTCAATCTTCTTCCCGAAGATCTCCGGGGTTCTTCCGACCATGAGCCCGGAGATGAAGACGGCGATGATGAGAAACATGAGGATGTTGAGCAGCCCGACGCCTTTACCACCGAAGATCAGGTTGAACATCATGAAGAGAAGGGGAACCATGCCGCTCATGGGCATCAGGCTGTCGTGCATCGCGTTCACCGCGCCCGTCGTGTAGGCGGTGGTGGCGGCGACGAACAGGCTGGTCAAAGGCAGGCCAAAGCGCACCTCCTTGCCCTCCATGTTCGGGCCGTGCAGGCCGAGCGCATGCGCCAAGATGGGATTGCCTGCCGCTTCGTACGCGTACACGAGGTACGCCCCCGCGAGCAAAATGGCCCCGAGCAACGTGCAGAGCACGATGGCCAGCCGGCGGCTGCGCAGAAAATACCCGGCCGTAAACACGAGGGCGGTCGGAATGAGCCCCATGCCCATGATCTCGAGGATGCACGTCCATGCGTTCGGATCCTCGAACGGGTGCGCGGAGTTGGCGTTGAAAAATCCGCCGCCGTTCGTCCCGAGCTGCTTGATGGCTTCCAAAGTTGCCACCGGCCCGCGCGCGATGGTCTGCATGCTTCCGGAAAGCGTGTGCACGACGGCGGGCCCGGAGAGCGTCTCGGGGACGCCGAGCGCGAGCAGCAGAACGGCGAGGATGGCCGCGATGGGAAGAAGCAGGCGCGTGTGCGCCCTGACGAGATCGACCCAGAAGTTGCCGAGCGCGTCGGTCTTCTGGCGGCTCATACCGCGCAGAAAGGCCATAGCCGCCGCAAGCCCGGTGGCTGCGGACGTGAATTGCAGGAAGGTGATGCCGATCATCTGGCTGAGATACGACAAGGACTGCTCGCCGGCGTAGTTCTGCCAGTTGGTGTTGGTGATGAAACTCGCGGCGGTGTTGAACGCCAAATAGGGCGGCATCGCGGGGATATGGGCCGGATTGAGCGGCAGCACGGCCTGCAGGCGAAATACGGCGTACGCAAAGAGGGCCATGACGAGATTGGACACCATCATGGCGCGCAGGTACGCCTTCCAGTCCATCTCCACGTCCGGATTGACGCCGATGAGCCGGTAGATGGCCCGCTCGACGGGCACCGCCACGGCGTCCGTCCACGTGCGTTCGCCCGCGAAGGTTCGATAGATGTACCCACCGAGCGGCCACCCACACGCGACGAGCGCGAGCACCACGAGAAAAATCGCGAAGATGCCGGATGCGGTCACACGGAGTGCCTCCCTTTCCCATTGCGCCCTCGAAGCGAGCGCGAGGACTTCAGAACTTTTCCGGATGGAACATCACGTACACGAGATAGACCATCACCGCGATGGAGAGCACGAGCAAAAACCACATGATCACGACCTCCTACGAGCGATCGAAGGATCGGTGAATGACGTACAAGATGGCGAACACGGCCAAAAACAGTGCGACGGACACGACGTCCTCCACGAGACTCCCTCCTCCCAACCGACACTCCGCAGTCTATCCAGCGGCTCGTGAGGTTTCGGATGTTGATTCCGCTCGGACGGCGTAAAAAATGCATAAAAATCGTTGGCAAGGCCCTTCTCGCGCGCTACCCTTCTCTAGAGACGAATTGCGGCAGCGCGCCGAACGGAGTGGATCCGCGTGCGATTTACCCCGAAATGGCAGATTCTAAACGTCCGTTGGCCCACGTGGTGGCAGGAAGGGCGCCAAGGGGAGCCCTCTCTGCCTCGCCTCCCCATCCGGGCGTACGCTGCCGTTTGCGGCATGGACGCCCTCCTCACGGGCCTCGTGTTTCTGTTCGACTTTCATTACGATCGCGTCAATATCGCCATGCTGTACCTGATCCCGGTGGTGATCGCGTCGGCCGTGTACGGCCTTTGGCCCGGCGTGTTCGCGGCATGCCTTGGCCTTCTGTCGTTCGATTTCTTCTTTGTGCCGCCCATCTTCAGCTACGCCGTGAGCGATCTCCGCTTTCTCGTGTCGTTCGCAGTGTTTCTGGTGGTGGCCATCACGACCGCGGGGCTTGCCTCCAGCATGCGGCGAAGGGCGGAGGAAGCGAGCCAGCGCGCACGCATCGCGCAGACGCTGTTTCGCATGAGCCGGGCCCTGACCGCCGCTGCGGATGAGCGGCGCGTTGTGGAGACCGCGCTCGAACAGGTCCGACAGCTTTTGCACACGCACGCGTACATCGCGCTCAAGCGCTCAAGCGGCTACGACCTGCACGCCCTCCCCGACGACGAGGCGGACCCCGTGATCGATCGGCAGGTCCTCGACTGGGTCCTTCGCCACGGCGATCTCGCCAGTTTCGGCTCGAAAACCCACGGCCAGGCCGCGTTTTTGTATGTGCCCATCCGCGCACAGGACGAGGTGTACGGCGCCTTCATCGTCGGCGAGCCCGGGCAGTTTCGGCTCGCGACGCGCGGCGAGATCTTCGACATTCTGCGCGCCGTGGCAAATCTCGTGGCCATCGCGCTCAGCCGAATCGCGTCCGAGGAGCGGGCGCGCATCGCGGACATCGCGGCAGAATCCGAGCGCGTCAGGACCGCCATCCTCAACTCCATCTCGCACGAGCTTCGCACCCCCATCACCACCATGCTCGGCGCATCGGACGCCCTGCTCACCCCCGGCGCGTCGCTCGATCCGGCGGATCGGCGTGAACTCGTGCTGACTCTCCGCAACAGCGCCCTGCGCATGAACCGGCTCGTCACGAATCTCATCGGCATGGCGCGCATCGAAGGCGGGATGCTCGTGCTCAACAAGCGGCCGACCGATCTCGCCGACGTCGTCCGCGGCGCGCTGCGCGAAGTGGCGGAATTGACCGCCGATCACCCTGTGCGCATGCGGACGCCGCACCCGTCGCCCATCGTGGAAGTCGACGAGACGCTGTTCCAGCAGGCGGTGGTGAACCTCCTCTCCAACGCCGCCAAGTACTCGCCGCCCGATGCTCCCATTGACGTGACCATCGCGGCACGCGAGGTGGAGGCAGCGCTCGAGGTCCGCGACTACGGGATGGGCATCTCAGATGACGAGTTAGACCGCGTGTTCGACAAGTTCTACCGCGGCCGGCGTGTGGACAAGATCCCAGGAACGGGCCTCGGCCTCGCCATCGTGAGAGCGGTCGTCGAGGCGCACGGCGGGCAGATTGACGTGGAGCGGATGCACCCCGGCACGCTCTTTCGCGTCCGGCTCGCGGCCCGGCCGCATCCCAAGGAGGCGGAGAATCGGTGAGCGGTGCAAAGATTCTGGTGGCGGACGACGAGCGCGCCATTTTGAAGCTCATGCAGATTGCGCTCAAAGGACATGGATACGAGGTGCTGGAAGCTTCGAGCGGAGAAGAGGCGCTGGTTGTGGCGAGCACGAAGCGGCCAGATCTCGCCGTGATCGACTGGGGCCTGCCGGACATGGAAGGCATCGAGGTGTTGCGGCGGCTTCGCGAGTGGTCGAACATGCCCGTCATCATGCTGACCGTGCGCGATGCAGAGGAGGACAAGATTGCGGCGCTCGACGCTGGCGCGGACGATTACGTGGTGAAGCCGTTCGGCATGGGCGAACTGCTCGCGCGGATCCGGGTGGCCCTCCGGCACGCCGCGCGCGTTCAGGATGAACCCATCATCGAGGCGGCGGGCCTCACCATCCACCTGGCGGAGCGGCGCGTGGAACTGAACGGCGAAACGGTGAAGCTGACGCCCATTGAGTACGATCTCCTGAAAGCCCTCGCACAACATGCGGGGAAGGTCGTGACACACAGGCAACTCCTGCGCCAGGTCTGGGGCGACGTCGATCCCGACAACGCCGCCCACTACCTGCGCGTGTACATCGGACACCTGCGCGAGCCTTTT
>NZ_BCSG01000044.1 GCF_001570745.1 Alicyclobacillus mali NBRC 102425 | reverse complement strand
GGCTTGTTGATGGTATTTTCAAGCGACGAGAGGATGAAAGCCATGTGGGTCTCAGTTTACGCTTACCCGGCAACAGCTTTCGAATCGACCAGTCATCCCATAGCGAACGTGAATCCGGGAAGCGCGTGAGCATGAGGATCAGTCCTCCAGCATCAGACGGCGATTGTACTCGCCCAGTTTCTGTAGCGCCTCTCGCGCGGCGCGAAAACGCTCAACCCCAGTGCGTACGGCATCCACTTTGTCGGCGGGGACGTGGCAGGTACGCGTCCGGCCATTCTCCGACCACGTCAGCAGGTAGTACGGCCCGTGTTTTTGCCCGGAATGGCAGATGCAATTGGGTTTGCCACAAGTGCGGTAGGTTTCGACAAGTGAGCCAGCGATCGCTCCGTCGAGATGAGCGAGCAAGTGTTGCTGTTGACGATTTCGATGTAGGACGAGGATGCTTCTTTTAGACAAAGGGCTCACCGCCAATCCGATGTGCTATAAACATATAAGAATATCTTGAAATCGCCAAATAAACAATGACTTTTTCAGAGCTCTCGGTATAAGTACTCGGACGTCCAAGGCTGAAAACGCACGTAGGCGCACGGAGCAATAGTACTATGTAACTGGGCACGACAACCACTCCTCCATTGCACCCCGGCCCGTCGTCGACTATGCTGGTCCTTGCGAGAGCCCCCTTGGGGCGAAGGAGGACCGTGATGAGCGACGAGACGGTGATTCTGTATACGGACGGTGCGTGCTCGGGCAATCCCGGGCCCGGTGGATGGGCAGCCATTCTTCAGTGGAAGGGGCACGTGAAGGAGCTGTCCGGCGGAGAACCGGAGACAACCAACCAGCGCATGGAACTGAAGGCCGTGATCGAAGGGCTCAAAGCTCTGAAGCGGCCGTGCGACGTGATTGTCCATTCCGATTCGGCGTACGTGGTCAATTGCTTTAAGCAGGGTTGGTACGTGAATTGGCGCAGGAATGGGTGGATGAACAGCAAGGGGGAGCCGGTCCAAAACCGCGATCTCTGGGAGGAGTTGCTCGACGCCATCAACGGCCACCGCGTGCGATTCGAAAAGGTGAAGGGGCACGCGGGCGTGAAATGGAACGAGCGGTGCGATGAATTGGCCCGAGGTGCCATTCCGCGGTGACCCCCCGGGACAAAATCACGCTCGCCGAGATTCGCCCCTTGGCTGAGGAGGTCGGGCTCCCCGAGATTGCGGCGACGGACGCCGCTCCTTTTGACGATCTCGCCAGCCCTCTGGCGGCGTACGAGGAGCGCGGGCGCACGGGCTTTGAGTGGGCCAACGCATCGGAGCGCGTGGATCCGCGCTTTTGGCTGCCGGAGGCGAAGTCCATCGTGACGGCGGCGCTTCCGTATCTGACGGAAGAGGGCGCGCGACAGATGCGCAGTCACCCGCGATCGGGCCTGCGTGGCCAAGCGTCGTGCTACGTGTACGGCGAGGACTACCATCGCGTGTTGTCCGAACGATTAACTGCGCTGGCGAAGCGCCTGGAGAAGGTGATCGGCCGCGAGCTCCGCTACCGCGTGGCCGTGGACACGTCTCCCCTCGTCGACCGCCGCGTTGCGGAGCGGAGCGGGCTCGGATGGATCGGCAAAAACGGGATGCTGTTTAGCCGCCGGTACGGATCGTACGTGTTTCTCGGCTCCCTTCTCCTGGATGTCGAGATTGAGGATGCAAAGCATCTTCCGCCGGACGTCGGCAAGCACTGTGGCGATTGCGACCTGTGCATGCGCGCGTGTCCAACGCAGGCCTTCGTCTCTCCCGGCGAGTTGAACGCCACCGCGTGCCTCTCGTACGTGACGCAGATGAAGGGACTGATCCCCCGCCCGTACCGGAAGCCGCTCGGGCGGCGCGTGTGGGGATGCGACGTGTGCCAGCAGGTTTGTCCGCACAATCGCGATCGAGCCCCGGCGCATGATCCGCCCTTCTCCCCTGACGCCGATGTCGCCTATCCCGATCTCGTCCGATTGCTGGAGATGTCCAATCGCCAGTTTCTGCGCGCGTACGGGCGATCCGCCATGGCCTGGCGCGGCGTGCGAACGCTGCAGCGAAACGCACTTGTTGCACTTGGCAATCTGCGCCGTCCGGAGGCCGTGCCGATCGCGGCGCGATATTTGGCGTCGGATCGGGCGGAGTTGCGCGCGAGCGCCGCGTGGGCGCTGGGCGAGATGGGCGGCGAGGATGCGCTTCGCGCGCTTCAGGCCGCCCTCGCTTCGGAGCAGGATCCGGACGTGCGGAAGGAGATAGAGGATGCCATCGCGAATGCTTCCCGCAGAGCGCACGATGGGAGCGAGGAACGTGACGAAGCAGACTTGGGTCATTGAGACGGTGAGCACGCCGATGGGGGACATGTGGCTGGCCGCTGAAGCGGAAGGTGTCGTGGAGGCTGGCTGGGCGAGGCTCGAGCCGCCGCCTGTGCAGGAGGCGCGCGCGAGCGCAAGCCCTGACGCGCTGGCGGTCGCCGAGCGCGCAGTGGAAGAACTGACGCTTTACTTTGCCGGGCGGTTGCAGTCGTTCACGGTGCCGCTCGTCCCCCGAGGAACGCCGTTTCAAATGGCGGTGTGGGCGTCGCTCCGCGCCATTCCGTTCGGCGCGCGGGTGTCGTATCGAGATATTGCGAACGCCGTGGGCCGTCCGCGGGCGGTGCGCGCCGTGGGGCAGGCGAACCGGGCGAATCCGCTGCCCGTCTTCATCCCGTGCCACCGCGTGGTGGGTGCCGACGGGCGCCTGGTCGGATACGCGGGAAATGCCGTGGATCTCAAGTCGTGGTTGCTGCATCACGAGGCGCGCGTCCTCAGCGCCCTGGCCGTTCCGTGACCGTCATTCGCCGAGGCGCTCCACCTGCTGCCGCAGGCTCGCGAGGAACGCCTGCCGCTTCTCCGACTGCGTCGCGAACAGTTGCAGCGCCTCCAGTTGCGCCGGATCCGCCCCGAAGTGGTATCGCGCGTGGGCGATGCGCCAGGGTAAATAGGGAAAGCGCAGGAGGGCCTCGGCGGCGCGATACTCCGCTCTGGAAATGCTCCGGACTGCATCGAAGTGCACAAAACACGCGTAGGCCAAATGCCCATCCCACTGCCCCCTTTCCAGGCTTCGCCGCAGCAGATGAGCCATATCGAGGACTCGCGGCGCAGGGCGGGCGAGCTCGAAGTCAATGAGCACCACTTGGTGCTGCGGCGTATACAGGCAATTCGACGGTATGACGTCGAGGTGGCACCATCCCCCCGATGAGCGCTCCGCCTCCAGATGTGCGATCACGTCCCGGTCTTCCAGCAGCGCCAAGCTCTCAGCCGAATCCTGCTGAAGTTCGTCTCGCATCGAGAGCAGGAGCTGATCGAACGCGTCCTTGTCCTTCCTGCGATCCGCCTTCAAACACATCTGGCGCAAATCGCGCCATCTTGCTTGGAACAGGCCAAAGACGTCGTCTGCCGCGTCGTCGGGCTGCCAATTGGGCCGAAAGCCCCGCGTGGCCTCGTGAAATTGAGCCAGCGTGTAGGCGGTCTGGGCCACGTGTTCAGGCAGCCCGAAGTTGGCGGGTTGGCCGGGCACCCATTCGGTCACGTAGTACGAGAGGTTCCCGTGCCGCACGTACGCGGCGTTGGATGAGGTCGTCACGAACTGCGCGAATTTCGTGAATCCCTGATCGTGGGCATGGCGGAGACACTGAACCATCGCGCGGCAGTGATCCGCTGTGATAGAGGATCGCTTGGCGGCGTACCGACGCCCTCTGGCGTCGGTCCACACCTCGATGCTTCCTTCAGGGCGCCGGTGCTCAAGCGCAAGATCATATTTGGAGACGACGGCCTGCGGGATGAGCGGCGCCTGGCTGCGCATGCTGGGATCCGGCTGGCCTTCGGCGCGCTGCCTGGGACCACGCGTCTCCTCCGTCTCGCGCGGAGGCAGGTGGCTCATGGGCGCGGCCGGCGAATGATCCGTGGGTTCCGGATGATGCACCGAGTCGATCGACGGGGCGGCCGGTGTTGGCTGCGAGGACAGGAAAGCCGGGGGAGCGAGCAGTTCCGCGAGCAGGTGTTGGATCCAGTCGGGCATGTTGGACTTCTGGCTTTTCATATGCGGTCCCCTCCGCCAAAGCCTATGCCACGCGAGCGCGTTGCGGGCGGGCGATGGCCCAGCGCGGAACAAGGGAGCGGGAACGCGGATGTGGCCGCCCGCTTCGCCGACTCTGGGCCGGGAAAGCGGCGCGGCCGCACTCGCTTCGAGATGAAAGATTACACGGCGTCGCCGAACGTGCTCCACACTTCGAGCTTTGTCCGGACTCTGCGGATGACTTCGTCCGTGAACTCGGTGGTCGTTGCATGGCCGCCGAGATCGGCCGTGCGAATGCCGTCGACGATGGACTCGAGCGTGGCCTCGTAGATGGCGCGCGAAACCGTGTGGGCGTCCTTGTCCTGGACGTAGTTCAACAGGGCGGCGCCAGCCAGGATCATGGCCATTGGGTTGGCCATGTTCTTGCGGTACAGGTTGGGAGCCGTCCCGTGAGGCGCCTCCGCCATCACGACCTTCGGCTGGAACGACTCGTCGAGCGAAAGGAGCAGCGATTCCGATCCGGCAATGGTACCGAACATCTGGAGGACGAGATCGGACAAGCAGTCGCCGTCGCGGTTCAGCGCCGGGATGACCAGTGCTTCGCCCGCGCGCGCCAAGAGGAGCGCATAGGTCGCGTCGATCAGCTGCGGCTCGTAGCGCACATCGGGATATTCCTTGGACGCGGCGTCCATTTCTTCTTTCAGCATGCCTTCGTACACAGGACTCACCGTGTATTTGGGACCGCCAAACACCTTCGCATGCACGCGGCGCGCGTGCTGGAATGCGTATTTTGCCACGCCGCGGCAGACGGATCGCGAAATCTTCTCGGTCCGATACGCGACTTCTTCGCCGTCCTCCAGTTGTTCGCGCCACTCCTTGGCTCCGTAGGCGTCGTCCACCGCCATGCGGATGACCGAGATGGGCGAGTAGACGCCCACCGGCGGCGCAATCCCGGGGATGCGGCGCCCTGTGCGGACAATTACCGTGCCGTTGATCTCTTTGCGCAAAATGGCGTTCGGGCTACCCACGTCGCCCTTCTCTTCCGGCGTGATGGTCGCGGCCTTGAGCCCGAGTCCCGTCTCTCGCATGGCTTCAGCAGCTTCGTGCACGACGGCGTTCTGCGTGCGGCGGCGGTTCTCAAGGCTAAGGTCAAATTTGCGAATTTCGAGCTCGTAGCCCGTGACGTCAGGCGACAACACGCGCAGCGCTTCGTCGAGGAGCTCCTGCCCCGTCTGATCGCCCTCCATCACGATGATGGTCGGTTTCCCCATGTCCGTCACCTCAATCTCATGGCTTGATGAATCCACCGCGGCTATTCTGCCAGCCGCTCGGACAGTTCATCGGCGGCCCGCTTCAAGGGCGTGATCATTTCTCTCATCTTGTCTTCCGTCATGCGCTCGACAGGGCCTGACACCGCAACGGCATACAGGCACGATCCGTCCTGATTCAAGACGGGAGCCGCGATGGCAGCCGCGCCCGCATCTCGCTCTTGTCTCGAGAGCGCGTATCCCTCGCGGCGGATGGCCTCAATCTGTTGACGGAGGTCCATTTGCCGGACGCCTTTCGGCAGCCGGTCGGGGTGACAGGCCGCGTCGATCACGGCCGCACTCGAGAATGCCAGCAGCACCTTGCCAGACGCACCGATGGTCAGCGGATACCGCTCGCCTACGCTCACCACGTTTCGAATCGGCTGCAGGCTCTCAACGGCCAGGACCCGGATTCGTTCAAGTCCGTTGCGCACGTAGAGGCTGACCGTCTCACTCGTCTCGTCGCGCAAGCGGCGCAGAATGGGCTTGGCCGCATCGGACCATCGGTCGTGCAGAGCCGCGTTGGCACCTAGGCCGTACAGGCTCCATCCAAGCACATATCGGTCCGACTGAGGTTCACGGCGAACGAATCCCTTCTGCTGAAGGGCCAAAAGCAGGCGGTGAACCGTGCTCTTGTGAAGTCCTGTGGCCCGGGCGATCTCGCTCAAGCTCCAAGCCTGCGGCGAGTGCGTGAAGAGCAACAGGATGTCGAGGGCCCTTTCGACGGCCCGTACCGTGGTCTGCCCACTTGGCGTATGCGGCATGTGCAGGACGTCCCTTCCGTTTCAACGTGCAAAACGCGCCCCGCCGAGAAGTATACCACAGTCCGGGCGGCCACGGGCGAGTGGAACATCGTCACCGAACCTGGGCGTTCGTCATACCATGCGGTGAGTGAGGTGAGCGCACATGTCATCGTGCGTGGAGGCTCTGCGAAAGCACTTCGATACCAGAGCTCGCGCTTGGCTCCATAGTTCAGCGGACGGAAGGGCTCCGACAACTGGCTGGGCGGGCTTTGAGCGTTTGGTTCATCTGGCGAAACAGAAGAAGCTTACGTATGAGAAGCTGGGAAAGCGGATCGCGCGCGTCCACACGCAGGTGCGGATCGAGAAGTTGGAGGAGAGCCGGGATCGCTCGATGGCGGACGTCTGGGCCACCGAGCGCATCTGTTTCACATACTATGAGGGCGGCACACCTTACGTGGAATGCTGTCAGATTCGCCACGAGATGAGGTGGGTGCGCGCCGGTAACGAGTGGGAAATGATGCACGCGCGAGAGTCGGCCATGGGGCAGGAACTGCCTGCCGTGCGGGTTGCAGCCGCGGAACATGTGCTGCCCAGGTTCCCGCGCGATCCCGACTGGCACAGCGGCCTGTACGATCGCGTCCGCGCCGTTCGCTATGCGGACGCCTGGTGGGATGGTACCAATCCGCGATATCCTCGGTTTTCGGACGATTGCACGAATTTCGTCTCCCAATGCCTGTTCGCGGGCGGCTTGCCGATGTGGGGTGAGCCGGATCGAACGGCAGGTTGGTGGTTTCAGTTCGGACCGAAGCCCATCTGGAGCTACAGCTGGAGCACCGCGCATGCGCTGTACCTCGTGCTGACGAGCGCGTTCGGGGCACGGGTGGTGTCTGATCCGGCAGACCTCCGGATCGGCGACGTCATCTTCTACGACTGGAACGGAGAGGGGGCGTATCACCACAGCACCATCGTGACGGACTTCGATGCCATGGGCGAGCCGCTCGTCAACGCGCACACCATCGACAGCTATCACAGGCCGTGGCTGTACACCGACAGCCCCGCGTGGACGCCGCGGACGAGATACGCGTGGGTCCATCTGCCCGATCGCGTCCAGGTGTCAGGGCGTTAGCCCGATCGCCGTTGGCCCGCCGGGATGTCCGTGATAGACTGGGGGCGGACATTCCGCGAGGAGGATGGGGCATGCACATCGTGCTGTTCGAGCCTGAGATCCCAGCCAACACGGGAAACGTGGCCCGGACCTGCGCCGTGACCGGCTCTACGCTTCACCTCGTCGGCAAGTTGGGGTTTTCCACGGACGACCGTCAACTGAAGCGGGCAGGTCTCGACTACTGGCATCTGCTCGACATCCGGTACCATGACTCGCTCGAAGACCTTTGGTCGCTGTACCCAGACGGCGTGTTTCACTACGTGGAGACCGAGGGTGGGCGGTGGTACAACGAAGTCGCATACGGGCCGAACGACTTTTTGGTGTTCGGAAAGGAGACCCAGGGCTTGCCCCGGCATGTGGTGGAAGCTCATGCCGATCGCGTGATCCGCATTCCTATGATCGATCACGCGGCCGCGCGCAGCCTGAATCTGTCGAACGCCGTGGCCGTGGTGCTGTTTGAGGCGCTCAGGCAAACCGGATTTCCTGGCATGGTTTGACGAACGCCGTTCATTGCGCGGGAAATATGTCGAAAAGCCGCCCGAGCGGACGCTCGAGCGGCTTTTCGCACGTCTCATCCCTTGATGATGTGAATCGGCTCGCCGAGGCCGACTTCGGCGGCTTCCATGACCATCTCCCCAAGGGTGGGGTGGGCGTGAATGGTGAGCGCGATATCTTCGAGGGTTGCGCTCATCTCGATGGCGAGGCCGAGCTCCGCGATGATGTTCGACGCCTCGACGCCCACCACCTGCGCGCCGACGAGCACGCCGTTCTCCTTGTTGGCGACGAGCTTGATGAAGCCATCGGTCGCGTTCAAGGCCGTGGCCCGCCCGTTGGCCGCGTACGGGAAGCGGCCGACCGCAACCTGACCGTATTCTTTCTTTGCCTCTTCCTCGGTCAGGCCAACGGACGCCATCTCCGGATCCGAGAAGACGACGGACGGGATGCAGCGATAGTCGACGATGGACGGCTTGCCCGCGATGACCTCTGCGGCCACCTTGCCTTCGTACGACGCCTTGTGAGCGAGCGCCGGGCCCGGGACGATGTCGCCGATGGCGAAGACGTTCGGGTTTGTGGTGCGGCACTGCTGATCCACCTTGACAAGACCCTTGTCCGTCAGCTCAATGCCCGCGTCCTGCAGGCCAATCTCGTCCGTGTTCGGGCGGCGGCCCACCGTCACGAGGACGTAGTCCGCCTCAATGGTCTTCTCGTTTCCGTCCTTGTCCTTGTAGGTGAGTTTGACGCTGTCCTCGGTCTCCTCCACGCCCTGTGCGAGCGCTTTGGTCTCAATCTGCACGTTGTACTTCTTGAGGTTCTTCTCCACAAGGCGGACCATCTGTTTGTCGAATAGCGCCAGGATGCTGTCGAGGCCCTCGATGATGGTCACCTGGCTGCCGAACTTGGCGAACGTCTGGCCGAGCTCGATGCCGATATATCCGCCGCCCACCACGACCAGCCGCTGCGGGACGTGATCGAGCGAGAGCGCGCCGGTTGAGTCAATGACGCGCTTGCCAAGCGGCAAATTCTTCAGTTCGATGGGGCGCGAACCGGTCGCCAGGATGCAATGTTGGAACTGCAGCCGTTGGCTGCCGTTTTCCTGCATGACGCGCACTTCGTTCGGCTTGGTGAAGAACGCCTCGCCCTGAATGACGTTGACCTTATTGCCTTTGAGGAGCTGTTGAACGCCGCCCGTCATCTTGTCGACGACCGACTGCTTCCACTCCTGCACCTTCTTGAAATCAAAGGACGCCGTGGTCTCGATGCCCGGGAACGGCGACTCCTTGGCCGCCTCGTAGTGGTGGGCTGCCGAGATGAGCGCTTTGGAAGGAATGCAACCGCGGTTCAGGCATACGCCGCCCAGCTCGGCCTTGTCCACAATGGTGACCGATTTGCCGAGCTGCGCAGCCCGAATGGCCGCCACGTAACCGCCAGGGCCTGCGCCGATTACTAAAACTTCAACCTCTTCCACAATATCTCCCACTACCATCCGTCACACCTCCATGAGCAACAAGCGCGGATTTTCAAGCAAGCGCTTGATGTCATTGATGAACTGCTGACCGAGCGCGCCATCGATCACGCGGTGGTCGAAGCTCAGCGACAAGGACATCATCTGGCCTACGGCAAACTCGCCGTTCTTGATGATCGGCTTCTCCGTGATCCGGCCGACGCCCAGAATCGCAACTTCAGGGTAATTGATAATGGGGGTGAAGAACAAGCCGCCCGCCGATCCGATGTTCGTGATGGAGATGGTGCTGCCTTTCATCTCTTCGGGCTTGAGCTTTCCGGCGCGTCCACGCGCGGCGAGATCGCCTATCTCCTGCGCGATGGTCCAAATGTTTTTCCGATCCGCATGGCGCACCACGGGCACGAGCAAGCCCCGCTCCGTATCGGTCGCGATGCCGATATGGTAGTAGTGCTTGATGACGAGTTCCTGCTTCTCCTCGTCGTAGGAGGCGTTCAACTGCGGCTTCGTGCGAAGCGCCGCGATGAGCGCCTTCACGATGAACGGCAGATACGTGATCTTGATGCCGCGCTCCTGCGCAATGGGCTTGACCTCGTTGCGCAGCTTCACGAGTTCCGTGACGTCCACCTCGTCCATGAGCGTCACGTGCGGCGCCGTATATTTCGATTTCACCATGGCGCGGGCGATTGCCTGGCGGATCATCGGCATGGGCACGCGCTCCTCGTACTCGTCCCCGGATGCCGCCGGCGCCTGCTGCGCTTGCGCAGGACGCGCTTCCTTCTCGGACGCCTGCTGAGGCGCTTGTTCACCAGACTTGGCGCGATCGATATCCTCCTTGGTCACCTTGCCGTGGTTGCCGGTGCCTTTGACGGTGCGGATATCCACGCCTTGTTCACGGGCGTATTTGCGCACGGCGGGCGTCGCGAGCACCTCGTGTGCGGCGGATTCCTGCGTATCCGCCTGGGTCGCATCCGATGCGGTTTTGGCTTCGGGAGCCTCATCCGCCTTCGCGTTTTCGTGCGCGTCCGCCTCGGCCTTCTGCGCGCTCTTGTCGGTCGGCTTTTCTTCTGCCTGCGCTTCGGCGGGAGCGTCGCCTTCCACCTCAAACGTCAACAGCACGTCCCCGACCACACAGGTCGTGCCTTCTGACACCTTGATTTCCTTCACCTTACCGCTCACCGGCGATGGGAGTTCGACGAGCGACTTGTCGTTTTCCACTTCTGCAATCGGATCGTCCTCGTGCACCGTATCGCCAGGTTGTACGAGCCACTTGCTGATCCGGCCCTCGTGCAGACCTTCGCCGAGCTCGGGCAGGCGAAACTCTACGACTGCCATGGTGTCACCTCCAGGATTATAGGCTCATGACTTGATTGAGCGTCTTGAGGACGTATTCGGGCGTTGGCAACCATTCATCCTCAATCATACCAAACGGATACACGGTGTCGGGCGGTGTCGCGCGAAGCACGGGTGCCTCGAGGTAGTAAATCGCATTTTCATTGATCTGCGCGACGATCTCGGCCGCAGCGCCCGCCGAACGCTGAGCTTCCTGCACGACGATGGCGCGATTCGTCTTCTTGATGGACGCCACGATGGTGTCGATGTCGATGGGGTTGACCGTGCGCAGGTCGATGACCTCCGCTTCAAGCCCCTTCTCCTTCGACCACTGTTCTGCCGCCTTGAGCGCCACGTGCACCATGGCTCCGTAGGCGATGACGGTGGCATGCTTGCCCTCGCGCACGACGTTTGCCACGCCGAGCGGAATTGTGTAGTCGTCCTCGGGAACTTCCTGGCGGAACGAGCGATACAGCTTCATGTGCTCCAGGAAGACAACCGGGTCCGGGTCCCGAATGGCTGACAGCAGCAGTCCCTTGGCATCGTAGGGCGTGCTGGGAATGACCACTTTGATGCCTGGCGTCTGAACAAACAGGCCTTCCAGGGAGTCCGCGTGCATTTCCGGCGTGTGCACGCCGCCGCCGAATGGAGAGCGGATGGTCACAGGTGCGGTGTAGCGGCCGCCGGTCCGGTATCTCGTGCGCGCCAGTTGCCCTGCGATCTGGTCGAACGCCTCGAAGACAAAGCCGAAAAACTGAATTTCCGGGACGGGGCGAAATCCTTGAATCGCAAGGCCGTTGGCCAGCCCGATGATGCCACTTTCCGCGAGCGGCGTGTCGAACACGCGGTTGGGGCCGTATTTCTGCTGCAGGCCTTCGGTCGCGCGGAAGACGCCGCCGTTTTTACCGACGTCCTCGCCGAAGACAAGCACGCGCTCGTCGCGCGCCAGTTCGAGATCGAGGGCGTGCGTGATCGCCTGAATCATCGTCATCTGCGCCATATCAGTTCGCCTCCTCGCCGGCAAATTCCGCACGTTGGCGCTTGAGCGTGGGAGTGAGTTCCTCGAACATCGAGTCGATGAGGCCCGGGATGTTCATCTTCTCCGCCGCGTCGGCTTCCTTCAGTGCGTTGTTGACCGTCTCCTTGGCCTCTTCGATGTATGCCTCTTCCTCTTGCTGCGACCAAAGGCCCTTGTCCTCGAGATACTTGCGGAAGCGGATGAGGGGGTCCTTCTTCTCCCACTCTTCCTGCACGTCCTTGGTGCGATAACGGGTCGGATCGTCGCCCGACATCGTGTGCGGGCCGTAGCGGAACGTCACGGCCTCAATCATCGTTGGACCTTCGCCGTTGCGTGCGCGCTCAAGGGCTTCGTGCACCACCTGGTACACGGCCAACACGTCCATGCCATCCACCTGCACGCCCGGGATGCCCGCGGCAATGGCCTTCTGAGCCAGTGTCTGCGCGCGAGTCTGAAGCTCGCGAGGCACAGAAATGGCATACTGGTTGTTCTGCACGAAAAACACCACGGGGAGGTTCATGGCGCCCGCGAAGTTCATGCCTTCGTAAAAGTCGCCCTGGCTCGTGCCGCCGTCGCCCGTGTACGTTACGGCGACGCGCTTTTCGCCGCGCAGCTTGAACGCGAGACCGACGCCCGCCGCCTGGACGATTTGCGCACCGATGATGATCTGCGGCACCATGCAGTGGACACCTTCAGGGACTTGGCCGCCAAGCTGATGTCCGCGGGAGTAAAGGAAGAGCTGATGCAGCGGATACCCGTGAAAGTACAGCTGCGGAATGTCGCGATAGCCTGGGAGCAGGAAGTCGTCCTTGTTCGTGGCGAACTCGCTGCCAATCATGGACGCTTCCTGTCCGGACACCGGCGCGTAAAAGCCCAGGCGTCCTTGCCGGGACAGGCGAACTGCGCGTTGATCCCAGATGCGGGTGAAGACCATGCGCTTCATCAGCTCGCGCAGGTCGTCGTCCGACAAATTCGGCACCAGGTCAGGGTTCACAACGTTCCCGTTCTCGTCCACAATCTGGACGTACGGGATCTCAAAACGAGCAACCACCTGGCTCAACATGGTCACCTCATCTTCGCATTAGTAATACAGGTCGGTTCACATTATAATACACCTGTGCGGAGACTGCGAAAGCAATGGCGACATTCGAGTGAAGTTCTGTTATAGAATAACCTCTCGTCCGTCATAGAACAGTAGGATGTAGCGCTTTCATTCAAAGGCTATCTGCCGATCTCGTCTCCATTGCTCTGGAGGTGTTTTCACTTGCAAGCGTCCACCAGGAAAGTTGAGACGCACACGCTGCACAGCCGCGTGCTCGGTGAAGAGCGGGTGCTGAAGGTGTTTGTTCCGCCGGGGGCCGCCGGCGAAGCGCTGCCTGTCGTGTACTGTCACGATGGCATCGAGTTCTTCACGCACGGTCGCGTGGCCACGCAGGCGCACGAGGCCATTCTCGCCGGCAAACTCGCGCCGTGTTACATCGTCGGGATCGCCGTCAACCTGGACCGTCGGCGCGACGACTACGCGTTTGACGGTGCGCGCCACCGCGAGTATTTGCAGTTCGTCGCGGACGAATGCATCCCGTTTCTCGATGAGCGATATGCCATGGACGACGGCCGCCGCTACATGGCCGGAATCTCCCTCGGCGCGGTGGCGACGCTCAGCTTCGTACTCGAGTATCCGCAGTGGTTCCATCGGGTCATGTTGTTCTCCGGCGCCTTCTTCCCGCCGTATCAGCGGCGGGTGGCGGAGGCCATCGATTTGTCGCGCCTGTACGCGCATATGTTCATAGGCGAAGACGAGCGGCAGGCCCAAACGCCGAGCGGCGTCTTTGACTTTTGGAGCTATAACGAGGCGATGCGAGATATCCTGATGGATCGAGGTGCCGACGTGTCGTATCACACGGGGCCAGGCAATCACATCTGGGGCGTGTGGCAGCGCCATCTGGTGGCCGCGCTTTCGGAAATTGTCCTCGTCTGACCATGGAACGACTTCATTGCGCCCTTGGCCTCCCGTTCATTCTGCGGTACGGTGGAGATGAGATGAAACGGGGTAGGGGGCGTAGAGCATGGACGTGATCGTCGAGACGAGATACGGCAGAGTGCTGGGGCGAGAAGAAGATGGCGTTCGCGCGTTTTTGGGCGTTCCGTACGCGAAGGCGCCGCAGGGCGAACGCAGATTCTTGCCGCCGGAGCCCGTCGAGCCGTGGGCCGATGTGTTGGATGCGCGCGCACATGGGCCGATCTGTCCACAGGTGGCTAATCCGCTGAATCCAGTGGACGGGTTTGTGCAATCCGAAGACTGCCTGCGATTGAACATCTACGCGCCGGCCGAGGGGACGGGCCATCCTGTGATGGTCTGGATTCACGGCGGCGCGTTCGTGTTTGGATCAGGCCAGTCTCCCTGGTATGACGGGCACGCGTTCGCAAAGGACGGCGTGGTGCTTGTGAGCATCAACTACCGCCTCGGCCCGCTCGGCTTCCTTCACCTCGGGCACCTCGGCGGCGAGGCGTATGCCAGTTCCGGCAACGCGGGCATTTTGGATCAGATTGCCGCACTCACCTTCGTGCGCGACACCATTGAGGCGTTCGGCGGCGATCCGAACCGGGTGACGGTGGCGGGCGAATCGGCGGGTGCTTGGAGCGTCGGCACGCTTTTGGTCACGGAATCGGCGCGGGGGTTGTTCCAGCAGGCCATTCTGCAGAGTGGCATTCCGTTTGCATACCGAACGCCCGAGTTCGCGGAGTGGTGGACCACTCAGTTGCTCGATGCGCTCGGCATCCATCAGGCGTCGTGGCGGCGCCTCCTGGACGTTCCGCCCGCCGATCTCGTCGCCGCCGCAGCACGCATTCCGGCGCGAGACGGGCTGAACCTGCGCCCGGTCTTGGACGGCGTGACGCTCACGCGCTCGTTCTGGGATGCGCTGCGAGAAGGGCAGGCCGCGCACGTCCCCACGCTCGCCGGATCGAACCGGGAGGAGTTGATGCTTTGGATGGCCCGCGATCCCGAGTGGCGCACGCTTTCCGACGAGGAACGCATCGCGCGCGTGGACCGGATGTGGGGGCCCCTCGGCGATCGCGCCCGCGACTACTACGTGGATGGGCGCCAAGGGGAGGAACTCGCAGCGTGGCTCGTCCGATTCGCCTCCATGCGGAGTTTCACCTATCCGACCATCCGCGCGGCCGAGATTCAGAGCGAATACGCGCCCGTCTATCTGTACCGATTTGATTACGGGCCGAGTCAGCTCGGTGCGGCGCATGCGCTCGAAATACCCTTTGTCTTCGGCACGTACGCGCATCCGTCGGCGCGGGTTCTCGTCGGCGATCGGCCGTCGCACGCCGTCGTCTCCGAGGCCATGCACGCGGCTTGGGTGGCCTTCGTCCATCATGGCAGCCCGCAGGCGCCGCACCTCCCCGAGTGGCCGACTTACGACCCGAAGCGCCGCTCGACCATGATTTTCGACGAAACCTCTCGCGTGGAGGACGATCCCGACAGCGCCGAGCGCGAGATCTGGGCGGAGATGACGAATCTCTCGCCGTGATGAGTCGCTTGAACGCTCCAATTGAAGCAGTCGCAACAACAGCCGGTGGCGATGCCATCGGCTGTTTTACGTCATTCGTGGGCGGGTGTGGATTTCGCGTGGCCCTGCGCCCAAACTGGACGGCACGGGTATGTGGAAAAGCCGCTCGTTCATAGGATGAGAAAAAGCCTCCTGTCACTCACCGCTTCAGACGCGAAGGCGTGCATCCGTATCGCAAGGAGGATGGGATCATGAGTTTCCTGGAACGCCTGAGCTCGTATCGCGCGGAGGAGGAAGCACTTCGTTGGCGGGGCACATTCACAGACTATCTGGAACTCGTGCGTCAGAATCCCAACATCGCGAGAACGGCTCACGCTCGCATTTACGATATGATCGTCGCCGCAGGGGTGGAGACGGACGCGGACGGCAAGCCGCACTACAAGTTTTTTGAAAAGGAGATCTACGGGCTCTCGGATACCATTGAGCGGCTGGTGGAAGAGTATTTTCACGCGGCCGCGCGCCGGCTGGACGTTCGCAAGCGGATCCTGCTCCTCATGGGCCCCGTGTCGGGCGGCAAATCGACCATCGTGACGCTTCTCAAGCGGGGATTGGAGCAGTACTCCCGCACGCCCGAGGGCGCCGTGTACGCGATTGCCGGATGCCCGATGCACGAAGAGCCGTTGCACCTCATCCCGAACGAGCTTCGCCCCGACTTCGAGGCGGAGTTCGGCGTCAAAATCGAAGGCAACCTGTGCCCGAGTTGCCGCTTGCGGGTGGATGAGGAGTTCGGCGGCCGGATCGAAGACGTGCCCGTCGAGCGCATCGCCCTGTCGGAGGAGCGCCGCGTCGGCATTGGCACCTTCAGCCCTTCGGATCCCAAGTCGCAGGACATCGCCGACCTCACCGGCAGCGTCGACTTTTCCACCATCACCGAGTACGGTTCGGAGTCCGATCCGCGCGCCTACCGATTTGACGGAGAGCTCAACAAGGCCAACCGCGGCCTGATGGAGTTTCAGGAGATGCTGAAGTGCGACGAGAAGTTTCTCTGGCATCTCCTGAGCCTGACGCAGGAGGGCAACTTCAAGGCCGGCAGGTTTGCGCTCATCTCCGCCGACGAGATGATCATCGCGCACACCAACGAGGCCGAATATCGCTCGTTCATCGCCAACAAGAAGAACGAGGCGCTGCAGTCGCGCATGATCGTCATGCCCATCCCGTACAACCTGCGCGTCGACGACGAAGTCAAAATATACGAAAAACTGGTACAGCAGAGCGATCTCAAACACGTCCACATCGCGCCGCACGCCCTGCGCACTGCGGCCATCTTCTCCATTCTCACGCGATTGAAGGAGTCGAAGAAGCAGGGCGTCGACCTGATGAAAAAGCTGTACCTGTACAACGGGCAGGCCGTCGAGGGGCTCAAAGACGCCGACGTCAAGGAGCTCAAGGCGGAATTCTCCGACGAGGGAATGAGCGGATTGGATCCGCGCTACATCATCAACCGGATCTCGACCGCGCTCATCCGCCGCGACACCCAGTGCATCAACGCGCTCGATGTGCTGCGCGCCATCAAGGACGGGCTGGATCAGCACCCGTCGATCACGCCCGAAGACCGCGAGCGGCTGCTGAATTTCGTGGCGATGGCGCGGCGCGAATACGACGAGATGGCCAAGACCGAGGTGCAGAAGGCGTTCGTCTATTCGTTCGAGGAGTCGGCCAAGACGCTGCTCGAAAATTACCTGGACAACGTGGAGGCGTACTGCAACTGGCAAAAGATCAAGGACCCGCTCACCGGCGAGGAGATGGACCCCGACGAGAAGCTCATGCGTTCCATCGAAGAGCAGATCGGCATCTCCGAGAACGCCAAGCGCGCGTTCCGCGAGGAAATCCTCATCCGGATTTCCACGTATGCGCGCCGCGGCAAGAAGTTTGACTATCATTCCCACGAGCGCCTGCGGGAGGCCATCGAGAAGAAGCTTTTCGCCGATCTCAAGGACGTCGTCAAGATCACGACTTCCACCAAGACGCCTGACGAACAGCAGCTCAAGAAGATCAACGAGGTGACGCGCCGACTGATCGAGGAACACGGATATTGCCCCGTGTGTGCCAACGAGCTCCTGCGCTACACTGGAAGTCTGCTCAACCGCTGACAGGAGGGAGAGGCCGTGGTCGACTTCACACTTCAACGCGAAGACTGGTCACTCCACCGCAAAGGGCACATCGATCAAGAGCGCCATCGCGAAAAGGTGCGCGAGGCCATTCGCGAACATCTCGCCGATCTCGTCAGCGATGAAAGCCTGATCATGTCGGATGGGAAGCAGATCATCAAGATCCCCATCCGTTCGCTCGAGGAGTACCGCATTCGGTACAATTTTCAGAAAGGCAAGCACGTGGGCACGGGATCCGGTGAGACGGCCGTGGGCGATCTCGTCGCCCGCGGCAAACCGGACGCCGACGGACAGCCCGGGCCTGGTCAGGGTGAGGGCGCCGGATCGGAGCCGGGCGTCGACTACGCCGAGGCGGAGGTGACGCTGGAAGACATTCAGCAGGAGTTGTTTCGAGAACTGGAACTTCCCGATCTCGCCGAAAAGGACGAGGCGGACATGGTCGTGGACACCGGGGAATTTCGCGACGTCCGCAAGAAGGGTATCACGGCCAACATCGATAAGAAGCGGACCTTGCTCCAGGCCCTTCGCCACGCGAAGAAGGACGATCGCGTCGTCATTACGCCGGACGATTTGCGCTACAAGACGTGGGAGACCATCGTGAAACCGGACTCCAACGCGGTCATCCTTGCGATGATGGACCTGTCAGGATCGATGGGCCTATTCGAGAAGTACTGCGCGCGGACCTTTTTCTTCTGGATGACGCGGTTTCTGCGCACCAAGTACGCCAACGTCCAGATTCGGTACATCGCTCACCACACGGAGGCGCATGAGGTCGACGAGGAGTACTTTTTCACAAAGGGCGAGAGCGGAGGTACCATCTGTTCCTCGGCGTACCGATACGCGCTCGACATGGTGAGCCGCGAGTATCCGCCCGAGCGCTACAACATTTATCCCATCCATTTTTCCGACGGCGACAACCTGACCTCCGACAACGACAAGTGTGTGCAACTTGTCAAGGAGCTGTCGAACGTCTCGCGTATGTTCGGTTACGCAGAGGTCAACCAGTATTCGCGCTCCTCGACGCTGATGGGCGCCTACGGAAAGCTGCAAATCCCTCGCTTTCGCACCTATGTGATCCGCGATAAGTCGGAGATTTACGGTGCCCTTCGCCACTTCTTCTCGCAACAGCAAGGGGTGAAGAGCGCATGACCCATTGGGAACTGGAAGAGCTCGAGCGCTCGATTGAACAAATGATGGATCTGGCCACGGCGTTCGGGCTCGACTTCTATCCTATGCGATTCGAGGTCTGTCCCGCAGACGTTCTGTACACGTTCGGAGCGTACGGCATGCCGACGAGGTTTCATCACTGGTCATTCGGGAAGACGTTCCACAAAATGAAGCTGGAATACGATCTCGGCCTGAGCCGCATCTATGAACTCGTCATCAACTCGAACCCATGCTACGCGTTTTTGCTGGACGGCAACACGCTTCTGCAAAACAAGACCGTGTGCGCCCACGTGCTTGGGCACTGCGACTTCTTCAAAAACAACGCGGCGTTCCGATACACGTCCCGCGACATGGTGGAACGCATGGCTTCGAGCGCCGAGCGAATCTATCATTATGAACTTGAACACGGCAGGCGCCGCGTCGAGGAGTTGCTGGACGCGGGACTTGCCATTGCGGAACACGTCGATCCTTCGGAGGAAGGTCGCAACGCCCGGCGAGCCGCCAAGGAGCGCATGTATCGGAAACGATTGGGCCAGCGCGCCGAGTCGCTGCGCAGGGTGCGTGAACCTGGGCCGTACGACGATCTCTTTGCGCTGGATGGCCCTCTGCCGGAGCCGGTCGAGGAGGCGATTCCCCTTCGCATCCTCAACAAGGACGTGATGCTGTTCATCATCGAGAACAGTTCTGCACTGGAGGAATGGGAACGGGACATTCTCTCGATGTTGCGCGAGGAGATGCTCTATTTCTGGCCTCAGCTGGAGACCAAGATCATGAACGAGGGCTGGGCGACCTATTGGCACCTGCGCATCATGCGGGAACTGGATCTGGCGGACGACGAGGCCGTCGAGTTCGCGAAGATGCACTCGGGCGTCGTTTTGCCTTCCCGAACGAGCATCAATCCTTACCACGTCGGACTCGCCATCTGGGAAGACATCGAGCGCCGTTGGAATGAACCGTCCAAAGAGGAGCAGGAGCGTTACGGGAGGAACCCCGGCGAAGGGCGAGAGAAGATGTTCGAGGTGCGCGAGGTGGAGACGGACGTCTCGTTCTTGCGCAACTATTTGACCAAGGATCTCATTGAAAAACTTGACCTGTACGTGTATCAAAAGGTGGGAAACGACTGGCGCGTGGTGGAGAAAGATTGGGAAAAGGTGCGAGACGCGCTCGTCGCTTCGCGGATCAACGGCGGAATCCCCGTGCTGTACGTGGAGGATGGGGATTATCGCCGCAACGGCGAATTGCTCATTCGTCACGCGTTCGAAGGGATGGAACTCGATCTCCGTCATCTGGAAAAGACGCTGCCCTACTTCTACCGCCTATGGGGACGGCCCGTTCACCTGCAGACCGTGGTCGAGGGGCGTGACGTCATGTTCAGCTATGACGGGAAGAAAGTACAGCGATCGTTCTTGAAAGACTGAGCACAATGCCTGAGCGTGCGCTCGACAAGAAGCTTTGACCCAAAGGCAGCCCTGCCACATAGGCGGGGCTGTTTGCGTGCCAAACATTTTTTGTTTCTGTACTGAGCCTTTT
>NZ_BCSG01000043.1 GCF_001570745.1 Alicyclobacillus mali NBRC 102425 | reverse complement strand
TCATTGAAGAAACAGCGCAGAGGATCCTGGACCTCGTGACGAAAGGACAGGCCAGATAACGAGGCCGTGTGCTGCTACACACGTTCTGCGATTTCATGTTAGAAACAAGAGATCTGATCTCTTGTGGTCCGTATAGGCATGATAGGCAGGAAGGATGGAAGCATGCTTCATTCCCGTGGCGCGAGCGAGAGGGCCGCTCGCGCACTCCTCATCTTCGTCACGCTCGTCTGGGGCGCCACCTTTACGCTGACCAAGGAATCGCTCTCCGTCCTGCCGGTCTATGCGTTTCTCTCGCTCAGGTTTGGGGTCGCTTCCATTACCACCCTGGGGCTTGCTGTCGCGGCTCGCCGCAGATCTTCGGCGTGGAAGGATGCGCGCACCTGGGTGGTGGGTGCCCTGGCGGGCTTGCCACTGGCGGCGAGCTTTCTCCTACAAACGGAGGGACTTCGCACCATCACGCCCGGACTCAGCGGATTCCTCACAGGCTTGAACGTCGCCATGGTGCCCGTTCTGGCGAGTGCGATGACGAAACGTCGGCCGGATGCCCGCACGGAGTGGGGCGCGGCTCTGGCATGCACGGGCCTTCTTTTGATGTGCGCCGGCATGCCGCTCTCAGGGCGCACCCAAGGCATCGTGGACACGATTCTGTGCGCAGCGTGCATTGCGATACAAATTGTCGCCGTGGATAGGTGGGCGAAGGGGCTCGACGCGTTCGCCGTGGCCGCCGTGGAGGTGTGGATTACCGCGGTCTTGACCTTTGCGGCCGCGTGTGTGGCTGGACAATGGACATCCCTGGCGGACATGAACGCCTGGGTGCAGCCCGTCACGTGTATGGCCGTCCTCGTCAACGGCCTTCTCGGCACGGCGTTTGCGCTTTGGGCGCAGAATTGGGCGCAGAAGCGCCTGTCGTCCGCGCAAACGGCCATCACGTTCGCGCTTGAACCCGTGTTCGCTGCGGCGATTGGCTGGATGTCGCTCGGAGAGGCGATGACGTGGCCTGAGATGATCGGAGGACTTTTGATTGTCGGAAGCATGGCGGTAGCGCCGGCGTGACGTCGCGATTCGCCCCATCTGGCTGATCTTTTACGTCCGATAATAGATATTATGTAAAGTTATAAAGTCGGCCGATACACGAGCGTGATCGGCGCAGTGCCCCCCTTTACATCTCCACGTTTGTCAAGGCTGGCGGATTGAGCGCAATGGAGCCGGTCGACGAGACGGCGATCTCGCTTGCAAGCGCGGGCTGCCCGAGCTGTCGCAGCAGTTCGTCGCCGCCGGAGGTCTGCCGGTACACGGCCGTCACCAGGCCATTCGCGTTGACCGTTCCGTAATACAGGGTGTTGCCGACCACGCCGATGAGCGCCGCGTTCGACTTGACGGTTTGCCAGTCCATCTGAAACTCGGCCGTATAGCTGCTGGTTTGACTGGTTTGGTAGAGACGAACGACGTTCCATTGGCCGTTCTGGTTGATTTCGAGATACAGATTGTCGCCGGTCTGCGTCATGGCGATGTTCTTGATATAGCCTGGCGGCACCGTGACGGGCTGGATGGTCTCCATGGTGCCCACGTGGTACACGGCGGTCGATCCGCCCGCGTCGATCAACACAAAGATGTCGTTTGTCTCTGTGCTGTACGTGACTTTGACGATGCGCGCGTCCGGCGCCAAGTTGGAGAATACGGGCACGCTCGCGGCGGTCTCGTCTGCCTGAAGGCCGTTGGAGACGTAGAAGGTGTTCAGTTCCAAATTTCCGGGCGAGCGCTGTTCTCCCACGAACACCTCCGCGTTGCCGAGCCAGTCCACGTACTGCACTGGGTACAAATTCGTGGCTTGACTGACCTGCGTTCCGCTGTCGAGTTGCACCACGTGAACCGTGTCCCAACCGCTCGCGTCGGACGTGACGTACGTGGCGTATTCGCCGTTCGGCGAGATCGTGACACCAGCATACTCGCGCTTCAACTGAAGGATCTCGGTCTGCGCTCGCCGATGCATAGCCGCCTGGATCTCGCGCTGTGAAGCCGTCTGCTGCGAGACGAGCACGTGATTGAGATGATAGAAAAACAGCGATTCGCACGCCGTGCACAAAGCCGCGATCGCGAGAAAACGTCGCCCCACGCGCCTCCCTCTCGGCCTCATTTGGACCTGGCCCATGGGCTCCCCCTCCCCGTCTCTCAGTTCGGCATGACCACGAATGCCGTGGCCACGCTTCGCGCACCCGTGAGGTCCACCGGCGTGTTGACCATTCGGCCGTCGTACACCATGGTCGTCGACGACCCACCATCCAAGTCCGCGGCGATCACGGCGTGGTACTGGAGCATGATGGCCGTGATGTCCGCCATCGAGGCCCCCAGGTGACCAAATTGGCCTCGTCCATCCGTCACCACCAGGATGACCTTCCCGTCCGCGGTCTGTCCAATGGCCGTGCGCGGGTTCAGACCCTGGTCCGGGACCTGCACCGGCTGGCCATTCAGCACCAGCACGGGCCCGAAGCTAAGGGCCTGCGTGACATGCAGCTGCTCGAGATCCGCCAACGAATAATCCCCAGCGACCATCTGACCGCCACTCGTAAAGCCGATTTCAGGGAATTTCCCCGTGGTTCCTTGCCCCGTGACGACCTTCCCATTCACGATGGTGATGCCGAGAGGCTGGGCGCCGGTTCCCTGCTGGTTGTTATCCGCGAACGCGCCACCGTTGATCCCGGCCACGGCGCCCGCGTCCTGAACGAGTTGAGGAACTGTCTCCCCGCGCTGGCCGATGTATTTCGTCACCGCCACCTGCACGCGCTTGGGGTTGTCCACCACGAGGATGTATGCCGTGAATGTGCTCCCGTGATACGTGTACAGGTGGATGGAGTTGTCGGCGTTGTTATAATCGCGGCTCACGATGTCCGCGATAGGCAGCGTATCTGAGACGAGGCTGCCGCTCAGGGCGTGATCCGCAATCACCGATTCCGACAGCGTATAGAGCGACAGCGGGCGCAGCAGATATCCATGCCGCGTCTCATCCAACGTGTCAATCACATACGTGCGAAGCGCAGGAAAGGGCCCATGAAAGACCAGAAGCGACGACGACACGAAGGCATACAGCGCAGTCGCCAGCAGCACGCCCAACCAACCGCGGCGGCGCCTGGGTTTCTCCTTTGCCTCCGATTCGCGCATGCGGGCGGTCCGATGAGGTCTCCTGTCCAACGCTGTCCCTCCCTGCTTCGTGGTTGGCTGCTAGTGCGAGAGAACGCGCCACACCGCACCGTGCGATGCTTTCGTGCCTATTGTAACGAAATCGAGCGTTCGGAGCGATCCCGACATCAGGAAGTGGATGCCGCCTCCCCATCGTCCGAATCGATCTCGTGCGTCAGACGAGCGAGCGTCTGAATCACGTGGTACAGTCGTACCACCGCGCGCGCGATCACGTCCAGCTCGCGCCAGTTCATCTCCAGGGTTTCAACGTGGCGTTGCACGCTCCTTCGGCCCCAAAGTTCCCCTGTTCGGTCGATTACAAGTTCGCGTTCCCCACTTCTCAACCCATCCGCGAGCGCCGTCAGGGCGCGATCGATCCACGCCACCAACTCCCTTTCCTCCTGCGTCAACCCTCGCGCTGCCCGGCCTTCCCACGTGTACGCTTCGAGGGACAAGAGGGTGTCCGAGAACCGGTGCATGCCCACCAGGATGGCGACCATGATGTGCGGACGCACGGGCGGCGCCACGGGCTCTGCGAGCACCTGGCGCACGGCGCCGGCCGCGTTCGTCCTGGAGACCCGAACCGCCTGGCGCTCGCGCGCGAGTTTGCGCGGCGATCCTTTGTTCCCCTCCGCAAACACGGCCAGTACGCCGCGGAAGTAGTCCCGCTCTCGATCGACGGCCAGCGCAAGCGCGCGGTTCACTTGCTGGTGCTGCCACGTGGGCCACAACAAATAGATGACCATGGCCAGCGCACTGCCCACGAGCGTCGCTAGCATGCGATCCGCCATGGTCGGAATGGGCGCCTGGCGCTCAAACAGAGACAGCAACACGACCATCAGTGCGGTGAGCGCGCAGCTGAACAGCGCGTAATTGTAGGTCACCAACATGTACATCAAAGAGCCAAAGACGACGATACAGGCGCTTGCAAACATCCCTGTGCGATCCGGCACCGCAACGAGCAAGACCGTCGCGGGCAGAAGACCTCCGAGCGTTCCGAGCACGCGCGCGATGCCCCGAGTAAATGTGCTCGTGAAGTCGGGGCGGAGAATGATGTTCGCGGTGAGCGGCACCCAGTACGCGTGCGGCCATGGAAGTACAAACGCCAGCGTCTCACCAATGCCGATGGCGATCGCCGCGCGAATCGCATGCCGGAAAATCCCGGAGTTCCACGTCATATGGCTGCGCAGCGACAGCCATGCCTGTTGGATTTTCGATGCGGCCGTCTGCATCGCTTCTGGCGGCAGAGGACGCACACCCGGTTGGACGAGATCGTCTCGCAGTGCCATCAGCGAGCGCGCCATCGCCTCGACGTGCGCCGCGGTTTCTTCTTTCCGCTCTATGCCCTTTGCCCCACGAGCGATAGCGGATAGCTCTTCCGAGGCCCGCTCCAGGATATACATGAGAGGCTGAGCCCGCCGATCACCTCGCGCGATGAGCCAGACGTGATCGCCGAGCGCGGCGAAGATGGGCGCGCACTGCCGCAGGATTTCGCTCGCGAATGCTGCATCGCCGAGTTCCTGCGCGTAGGCCCGGCCACGCGCGATCTCGGCGAGCGCCACGACGTACATGCGAATTTGCTCCGCGCTGTCGAGCAGGCGGTATAGGCGCTTGCGACGGCGGCGAGGCATGTAGGAGTCGCGGAGAAAGTCGCTCGCCTCCACCAGTGACGAGGCCAACGCGAGATCCGATGGGCGCGACGGCGACGCGGCATACGAACCGAGCTTCCGATACACGTTCGACACGGACTGGGCTTCGGCGCTTTCAGGACGGACCAGGTCCACCATGAGCATGAGCGCGGTTTGCAGCAGGCCGCCGCACGCGACAAGGGACATGCGGTACAGCGCACCCGCGAGTGGTTGTGGGCTCGTGGAGATGAGGATGAGCGCGTTGGTGGCGAGGAGCCCCACTTGTCCGCTCGGCTGACTCACGCCGAGCATCATGCCCGCGAGCCAGCCGCAGAGCGTCACCACGAGGACGATGAGCCACGCGTCGTGGCCTGCCAAGGCGCCGACGAACGTGGTGACGCTCATCCATGCCGTGGCAAACAGCATCGTGCGCAGACGGCGCCGCGCGGTGCCTGCGTTGCCGGCGAATCCAGCCACCAGCGCGCCGACGGCAACGCCGATGCCCGACAACAGGTGACCTGAATTCAGGCCCCACACGAGCGGAATGAGGATGCCGAGGCCATTGCGCAGGCCCGGGAGCACGCGTAGACCCGCGCGGTCTCGCTCCATTACAGCGTAGAGCGATCGCCACGTCCGCCTGCGAATCAAATTCGACCCCCTCTTCCTTAACAACGCGGGCCGCAGCCGCATGTCAGCGGCGCGGCCCAAACCGTCACTTCTTCAAGTGGTAGGGCACCGTGGTCACAACCACGTCCTTATGCCGCAGCATCCACGCGCGAATCAGCAGGGATGTCTGGTTGTGCAACAGATTGTGCCACCACTTTTTCGGGACGAACTGCGCAATGAAAAGCTGAATGTGATCCGGCTTGCCCCCTTCGTAGGTCTCGAGCCGCCGAATGAATTTGGACAAGGGCTGCAAGAGGGAGCGGTACTCGCTCTTGACGGTGACCAGCCTGCAGGGATTGCCCCAGGCTTGCCATTTTTCCTCCATTTTTTCGATGGACTCGTCGTCGAAACCGATGTACAGCGCGAATACGTTCGGCGTCGAGCTCATGGCGAACGAAATCGTATCGAGGACCACCCGATGAATGCCAGAAACAAGGACCACCGAGACGATGCGATGTTGCTGCGGTCGGTCGACCTTGAGATCGATGCGAAGCTCGTCCGCCACGTCCTGATAGTGCCGGTGCACCTTCATCGCGAGGTAAATCATCAGCGGAATGACGACCAGAACGATCCAGGCGCCACTCGTGAATTTCGTGACCGCAAAGATGACGGACACGAGCGCCGTGATGAACGCGCCAAACGCGTTGATTCCCGCTTTCAGGCGCCACCAGTGCCCTTTGACCCGGATCCATCGCTTGATGAGGCCGAGTTGAGCCACCGTGAACGCCACAAACACGCCGATGGCATAGAGCGGAATGAGGTTGTTGGTCTGCGCGTGAAAGATCTCAATCAAGAGCGACGCCAGGGCTGCAAGCACAATCATCCCGTTTGAGTAGCCGAGCCGGTCGCCGCGCAACCTGAGGGCTCTCGGCAGATATCCATCCATGGCGAGGAGCGCGGCCACCTGAGGGAAACCGGTGAACGTCGAGTTCGCCGCCAAAATCAGCACGACGAGCGTGCTCCACATGATGAATTGATACAGAAAACCGTGCCCGAAATAGCTTTCCGCCAACTGGGATAGCATGGTGTTGTTCGGGTTGACGCTGATGCCTTTCACATACAGGTGATACGCAAAGCCCAGCAACGTGACCCCCGTCACGAGGCCAAGCGCAACGTACGCCTTGATGGCGCCATTCTTTCCCTCGCGGAAGATGGGCACCGCATTTGAAATCGTCTCGACGCCTGTCAGCGCCGAGCATGCCGAACTGAACGCCTTCAGAAGCAACATCAGGGTAAGCCCCTGCGGAACCACGCCGAACGGCGGCGTATGCGGCTGCACGAAGCCGTGATGGAGTTCATTCCAGAACCCGACGCCAATCATGAGCAACATGCAGGCCATAAACACGTACGTCGGATACGCAAAGACCTTGGACGACTCCGAAATGCCGCGCAGATTCACGAGCAGAATGATGAGCACGCACAGGAGCGAGAGCGACGTCTGGTGCCCTTGCAGCACAGGATACGACGACGCCAAGTTCTGAACGCCCGACGCGACGGACACCGCAACCGTGAGAACATAATCCACCATGAGTGCGCTTGCCGCGAGCAGTGGCACCCATGCCCGCTGGAAGTTGTCCTTACTAATCGCGTACGCCCCGCCGCCGTTTGGGTACGCGATCACGCCCATGATATACGACGTGATGAGGATCATGAGTAGGAGCACGGTCATGGCCGTGATCGGGAGAATGAGCCACTTCGCGTTCTCTCCCAGGCCGATCAGTTCCGTGATGCCTGCCTCGGGGCCGTAGGCCACCGACGAGTACAGGTCCGCAGACAACACCGGCAGCGCCATCCACCAGACGAGGAGGTTGCGAGATTCGCGCAGGTCGCGCGTCCGCATCGGCTTGCCGACCACCAGCCGCTTCACGTTGCCGAAGTTAAACATGGCATAGGCGACCGCAGCGATAATCACACAGATGATGACAGGATGCAACCAGGACCAGTCATGTCCACGCATGATATGGAAGCGCTCCTCATTTCTCGACGAAAGTCATCGCGTAGATTTGGACAACGAGGATGTCGTCAGACGTGATTTATTGTAATCTGGTGCCGT
>NZ_BCSG01000042.1 GCF_001570745.1 Alicyclobacillus mali NBRC 102425 | reverse complement strand
GCAATTGCGGCGATGTGCTGGAGGGCGAGCCAAGGGCATCTCAACCAAAGGTTTCCCGGAAACGTCACAGTCATGCGCCCGTTCGATGGCGCTGAAGTAAAAAGGCCGCCCTCAGGCGGCCCCGCGCAGGTATCACAAATCGTCCCAGTTCAGATTTCCAGCTTTCGTGTAGTTCGTCACGCGCTGTTCGAAGAAATCGGTCTTGTGCGAGTTGATGGCTGCGAAGCTGTCCATCCACGGCATCGGGTGCTCCTTGATCTCCGGATACAGGATGGGCAGGTTCAGCGACTGAAGCCGGAGATTCGCGAGGTATTTGATGTACGCGTCGATCAGCGCGTCGGTCAACCCCACGATCTTCCCCTGTGTCACGTACTGTCCCCACGCGATTTCGTGCTGCACCGCCGTCCGCATCATTTCCAGAAACTCTTCTTCCATGTCGGGCGTGACGATTCCCGGATTTTCGCGGACAATCTCGTGGTACAGATTGCGGAAGATCGCGAGATGTGTCAATTCGTCACGCTGGATAAATTTGATCTCCGAGACTGTGCCAAGCATCTTGCCCTGGCGCCCGAGCACGAAGAAAAAGCCAAAGCCTGCGTAGAAGTACACGCCCTCCAGAATGTAGTTGGCGACCACCGTCTTCATCAAATTTCGATCCGTCGGGTTCTCAATGAACTCCTCGAACAGGTCCGTGATGAACTGGTTCCGCCTGAGCAGGTGATCGTCGTCTCGCCATTCGTTGTAGATCTGATCGCGCGTGGCGGGATTCACCACGGAATCGAGCACATAGCCATACGACTGAGAATGCACTGCTTCCTGAAAGGCGTGGACCGTGAGGCACAGGTTGACCTCGGGCGCCGTAATGTACTCGTTGATATTCGGTAGATTGTGTGTCAACAGGCTGTCCATGAAGATGAGAAAGGACAGGACCTTGTTGTAGCTTCGTCGTTCATCCTCGTTCAGCAAGTCGTATTGGCGAGCGTCATCGGCAAGCGGGATTTCTTCCGGGATCCAGAAGTTATTCATCATGGCCCGATAGAGTTTGTAGGCCCAGTCATATTTGATGTTGTTCAGCTCGATCATGTTGGTGGTGTTTCCGCCGATGATTCGCCGCTTGCCCCAGTCGCGCTCACCTTCGGCGTTGAACAGCCTTGTTCGCTTCAACTGCATCGTTCAAATCCTCCTGTCGCTTCCGTCAGCTTGGTACTCGAGCGCGAGCCCACGTTTCAGGATGAACATGCGACACAGTCCTCGACTTCGACGGACTTGCTGCGGACGTAATACACGGTCTTCAATCCGCGCCTCCAGGCCAGCATGTACAGATCGAGGAACTGCCGCGCGCTGATGCCTGGCGTGATGTACAGGTTGAACGACTGGCTCTGGTCCACGTGGCGTTGCCGCGCCGCGCAAGCCTCAATGCTCCAGCGCTGATCGATGGTGTGGGCTTCTTTGTAGTACCAGAACGTCTTGTCGTTCAGGTTGGGCGCTGTCTGTGGCACGACACCATTTTTCTTCTCCTCAAGGAAAAACCGTGCGTACACCGGATCGATGCCTGCGGTGCTCCCCGCGATGAGGCTCGTACTGCTGGTGGGTGCAATGGCCACAAGATAGGCGTTGCGCACACCGTGCTCTGCCACCTCGCGGCGCAGTCTATCCCAATCCGGTCCGCCTGGCCGCGTGTGATACCCACGCAGGTCGAAATAGCGGCCGGTTTGCCAATCGGAGCCCTCGAACAGCGGGTACGGTCCCTTTTCGCGCGCCAATTCCACAGACGCCTCGATGGCGAAGAAGTTGATCCACTCGAACAGCTCGTCGGCGTGCTTCAAGTGGGCCTCCGACTCCCACGAAATACCCTTTTCCGCGAGATACTGGTGATAGCCGCTGATCCCAAGGCCCACCGCCCGGTACTTGCGGTTCGTGACCGCCGCCTGCGCCACTGGATAATGGTTCAGGTCGATCACGTTGTCCATCGCGCGAATCTGCCGGCGCACGGTCTCGCGGATGCTGTCGAGATCGCCGCAACGACCCAGGTTCAGCGAGGACAGGTTGCACACGACGAAATCGCCGGCTTCCGTCTTGGTCGTGATGATCCCGCCCTCTTCCGTCTCCTCGCTCCGGCGAGATGGGCTCATGTTTTGAATGATCTCCGTGCACAAGTTGCTGCAGTAGACCATACCCGCGTGCTTGTTTGGATTGAGGCGATTGGCCGTGTCGCGGAAGAAGATGAACGGAGTCCCCGTCTCAAACGCGGATTGCATGATCCGCTTCATGATTTCGATGGCCGGGATCTCCACGCGCGGCAGATTCGGATTCTCCACGCACGCCTGATACCTCCGCTCAAACTCCTCTCCCCAGCTGTCTTCCAGCGAGAAGCCCATCGTCTTGCGGACCTCGTACGGGCAGAACAGGTACCACATGCCGCGCTCCTCGACGCGCCGCATGAAGAGGTCCGGGATGCACACGCCTGGGAAGATGTCGTGCGCCTTCATCCGCTCGTCGCCGTTGTTCGTGCGCAGTTGCAGGAAGTCCAGGATGTCCTTGTGCCACACGTCGAGGTAGACGGCGGCCGCGCCGGCTCGCATGCCGAGCTGGTTGCAGCTTACAGCCGTGTTGTTGAAGTTGCGGATCCAAGGCACCACGCCGCCCGATGCCCCCGGATGGTTGCGGATGGCCGATCCGCGGGCCCTGATCTTGCCCACGTAGATGCCCATTCCGCCGCCGAACTTCGAGACGCGCGCGAAGGCCTCGTCCGTGGCGTAGATGCTGACGAGATCGTCCTCGGGCATGTCGATGAAGCAAGAGCTCAGCTGATGGAACGGCTTGCGCGCATTGCTCAGCGTCGGCGTCGCCACCGTCGCCTGCAGCGTGGACAACATGTCGTAGAACCGCTTCGCCCAGGCGACCTTCTCGCTTTCCTTCATGGCGAGATGCATGGATACGCCCATAAACAGCTCCTGCGGCAGCTCCATGATCCCGTTCTCGAGGTTGCGAATCGCGTACCTATCCAGCAGTTGTTTGAGCCCCACGTAGTTGAACAGGTAATCTCGCTCCGGCTTGATGTAGGCGGCCAACTCGGCGATCTCGTCCTCGCTGTAGTGCTGCCGTATGTACGTGCCGTACCGCCCGATGCGCTCCAGCTCGACAATGAGCTGATGAAAGTCTCCGTAGCCGACGTGGCGGTACCCGCGGTTGCGGGCCGCCTGCTTGTAAGCGTCGAGAAGCAACAGCCGGGCCGCGACAAACTGCCACTCCGGTTCCGCGACGCTTGTCTTCTCCACCGCCGCTTGAATCGAGACGCGCGCAATCTCCGACGTGCGCATGCCGTCCCGCAGTTGAGGCCACACGTCCGCCGCCAAGCGCTCCGTCTCACAGCCGTCCACAGCTTCACAGCCCAGCCGCAAGAATGTGAAGATTTTGTCGACGGACAGCGGCTCCATCCGCCCATCTCGTTTTTCCACCGTGAAGGTCTTGACGCGATCGCGCCACTCCTCAAGCGCAGAATGCGCGTGCTCGGACCGCGTCCCATCTTCACCCGTCCGCTCCATCAGTCCGGTGGCTGTGTCGTTCGGATGCACCATCTGCGTTCACTCCCCGCACCTCGTCCTGAACCTGTTACCTCGCGTTTCGTCAACAAAAAAGCCCATCCAGGGCGCTCACCCGGATGAGCAGACGGCGGAAGACAGGCCAGCCAAAGTGCGCAACTGTCCCCTGTCCGCCGACTTCTCAATCCCTCGTGAGCGTCGGATCACTGGGAATTGGCAGGTCTCCGGGCTTCGCTTCATCCGCGAACGGCGCCTTCCCCGGCGTCGACTTGATTCGACATCCGAGTGGCTGGGGACTTCCCCTGCCGCCGCGATCCGCTTCACCGTGGCGAGGACCGCTCCAGATTCAAACTGGATTCCCTTTTCACCCGCCCTGCGGCGGGCACCAATTCCCTTTCACATCACATGCTTTGGACAGGCATTAGCGTAACACTAGATATAGTGTTTGGCAAGCCCTTCTCTCAAAAAAGGCATCAGATATAGGCGCAAAAATACGAAAAAACCGGCTGCGGCGCACCATCTTCGCAACCGGCCTTTTTCCATTCATTTCATGACGGTAGCTTCAGAACGCGGAACGATCCCGTCGCGTGCGCGCACAACCGATCCTCTCCAAGGTATATGCGCCCCTCCACGGTCATCGTGCTTCGCGCTCGATGGATGAACTTCGCCCTGCACACGAGCGTTCCTTCACTCGCCGGCTCCGTGAAGTGAAGGTTGAGGTTCGTCGTCACCACGGGCCGATTCGGATAGTGGAGGCTGACGAGGAGCCCCATCGCCGAATCCAGCAACGACATGTACACGCCTCCGTGCACGATGCGCGCCAAATTCCAGTGGTGGGGTTGAATTGCGAGTTCCGCAACCACCTCTGTCTCATCGGCACTGACCAATTTCGCGCCTATAAAATCGGCGAACGTTTGGATCTTCGCGTTTGTCGCTTCTGTTCTTCCCCCTGGATACATGGGCACGCCTCGACCCTCCTAGCCGTCACGCCTGTCGGGTGGCCTCCTCCGTGAGCGCACGTCGAAGAATTTTTCCCACGGCCGACTTCGGCAGGCTGTCTCGAAATTCGTACGCCCGTGGCACTTTGTACGCGGCCAAATTGGCCCGGCACCACTCGTCAAGTTCCTGTTCGGTAACCAGCATGCCTGGCTTGAGCTGAATAAATGCCTTCACCGTCTGGCCGCGATACGGGTCTTCCACGCCAACCACGGCCGCCTCCGCGACGGCGGGATGCTCGTACAGGACCTCCTCCACCTCGCGCGGATAGATGTTGTATCCGCCCGCAATGATGATATCCTTTTTGCGGTCGACGATATAGAAATAGCCGTCCTCGTCCATCTTCGCAAGATCCCCAGTGACGAGCCATCCGTTTCGAAGGACCGAAGCGGTTTCATCGGGCCGATTCCAATAACCTTTCATCACCTGCGGCCCGCGCACCGCGAGTTCGCCAATTTCGCCCACAGGCAGCGGCTTGCCGTCGGGATCGACCACCCGCGCCTCGGTGTCTGGAAAGGGTATGCCGATGGAACCGGGTTTGCGCTCGGCCCAGAAGTTGTTCGCATGCGTGATAGGCGATGCCTCGGTCAGGCCGTAACCTTCGACCAGTTTGCCGCCCGTGAGCTTTTCCCACTGAGCCTGTACTTCGTGCGGCAGCGGAGCGGCGCCGCTGACGCAAACTTCGATGGACGAAAGATCGTAGCGAGCTCTATTGGGATGATTCATCAGCGCGATGTACATGGTCGGCGTGCCCGGAAAGACGGTCGGCTTGAACTCGTGAATGAGTTTCAACACCTGCTCCGCCTGAAACCGAGGGACAAGAATCAACATTCCGCCCGTGTACATGGACTGGTTCATAAGTACGGTCATGCCAAAAACGTGGAAGAAGGGCAGTACGGCGAGGTACCGCTCTTTACCTCGTTGCAACTTGTACGTCCACAGCGCGCTCTGAATCGCGTTGGCCACGAGGTTGTAATGCGTCAGCATCGCGCCCTTCGGCACGCCCGTGGTGCCGCCCGTATACTGAATGAGTGCGATGTCCTCCATTGGATCAATCTCGACCTTCGGCAAATCGCTCGCCGCGCTCGCGAGGCAGTGCTTCCACGCAAGCACGCGCGTGCCATACGGCACCTTTGGTACACCGCCATGACGGCTCATCTGCAGCGGATACAAAAGCGATTTCACGGGTGGCAGATAGTCTCGAATGGACGTCACCACATAATACTCGACCGGCAGCTCGCCTTCCACCGCCTCCACCCTGGACCACAGCTCATCGAGCGTCACCAGGACTCGGGCGCCGCAGTCCTCCAGCTGATGCTTCAGCTCGCGCGGAGTATACATCGGATTGTGCTGGACCACCGTCAATCCGGCCAACAGCGCCCCGTAATACGCGATCACGGCCTGCGGGCAGTTCGGCAACATGATGGCGACGCGATCCCCCTTGTTCAGGGGAATCGCTCGCATCGCGTTGGCAAAGCGACAGCAGGCATCCAACAGCTCGCGGTAGGACATCTTGAATCCGAAGAACCACAGGGCAGGCCGATCGGGATAAGCCTCCGCCGAGCGCAACACAAACGATGCCAGGTTCTCTCGCGGATAATCGTAGGTGCTCGGCACCTCCGGCGGGTAGTGCTTTAACCATGGCCTTTCCATCCAGTGTCACCTTCCCTTCGCGGCGCCCACTTAGCAGACGTACCCTTCGGCCTCCACCACGCGCTTTGCGATCTCGCGATCCAGCGCAATCATGTCGACGTCCGAACGGCGCGTCAGCCGCTTCAGGATGGACAACTGCATCTTCAGCGCATCGCCTTGGCTCACGTGCGCCAAGCTCTCCTTGGCCGCCTGCTCCACTTTCGCCACGGCGTCCTGCACAAACGCGCGCGTCATGGCGATCTTCAGCGCGGCCTGCGCCTCGCCCGCCGACTCCACCTGCTGCATGGCCCGCAGGTACGCGCTCTCCGCCGCGAAGGCTTGGATCGCGATGTCCGCCAGGTTCGCCAAGATCTCCTGCTCATCGTTGACACGCGCCTGCAGCGCCTGCGCAGCCAGGCCACCGACCATGAGGAAGACCTTCTTCATGTTCTCGATGAGCTGCTTTTCCTCGGCCAGCACGCCTTCGGGCGGCGTCAGGCCGGGGACCATCTGCATGAGCTCCGCCTGAAGCGCCTGTGCCTTTTGGAACAGCGGCAATTCGCCCTTCATCGCGCGCCGCAGCATCGTGCCGGGGATGAGCATCCGGTTGATCTCGTTCGTGCCCTCGAAGATCCGGTTGATGCGCGCATCCCGATACATTTGCTCGACGCCGTACTCTTTGATGAAGCCGTAGCCGCCGTGCACCTGAACAGCCTCGTCCACGACGTAGTCCAGAACCTCGGAGCCGAATACCTTGTTGATGGAGCACTCGATGGCGTACTCCGCGATGGCCTTCGCCGATTCGACGCCGGCATCGGGCTTCGTCACGTCCACCGTCTCAAGGATGGCGTCGAGCAGACCAGCGGTGCGGTACACCACGCTCTCCAGCGCGTAGATCTGCGTGTTCATCCGCGCGAGCTTGCGCTGAATCAGCGGGAACTCGGACAGCTTCTTTCCGAATTGCTTGCGCTCGTTCGCGTACTTCGCCGAAGACTCAAGCGCAATCTTCGATCCGCCGAGGGCACCCGCACCCAGCTTGAAGCGGCCGATGTTCAAAATGTTGAACGCGATTTGATGGCCCTTCCCCACCTCAAACAGCAGGTTCTCCACGGGCACTTTCACATCTTCGAGGATGACTTGGCGCGTGGACGATCCCTTGATGCCCATCTTCTGCTCTTCCGGTCCGAAACTCACGCCGGGCATGGTCCGTTCGACGATGAACGCGCTGAAGTGCTGCCCGTCGATTTTGGCGTACACCACGAACACGTCCGCGAAACCCGCGTTGGTGATGAACTGCTTGGTGCCGTTCAGGATGTAGTACTTCCCGTCTTCCGACAGCTTCGCCGTCGTCTTGGCGCCCAACGCGTCCGAGCCGGACGAGGGCTCCGTCAGGCAGTACGCGCCGATCCACTCGCCCGACGCGAGCTTCGGCAGGTACTTCTTCTTCTGCTCCTCGTTGCCGAAGTAGACAATCGGGAGCGTGCCAATACCCGTGTGCGCACCAAAGGAAAGTCCGAACGATCCGCCGCGCGACACGTGCTCGTTGATGAGCGTCGCGCTGACCTTGTCGAGGCCGAGCCCCTCATACGCCTCCGGCACTTCGGCGGACAACAGGCCGAGATCGGCCGCCTTGCGCAACAGATTGACCGTGAGCTCGTAGTTCAGGGACTCAATCTCCTCGTGGTGCGGCACAACTTCCGATTCGATGAAGTTTTTCGTCGTCTCCGCGATCATCTTCTGCTCTTCGGTGAAGCCTTCCGGCGTCACCACGGCGGTGGGCTCCAGCTCCTCAATGATGAACGCGCCGCCCTGGACGATGGTCTTGTTTTCCATGTCATCTCACTCCTTATGCGCTGTCGTTTCAAGGTTGATGAACTTCGAATACGCCGGCTGCACCCATGCCGCCGCCGATGCACATCGACACGACACCGTAACCTCCGCCTCGCCGGCGCAGCTCGTGAATCAAGGTGGCGGTCAGCTTCGCGCCCGTGCAGCCGAGCGGGTGTCCCAGCGCGATGGCACCGCCGTTGACGTTGACCTTGGCGGGGTCGATGTCGAGCGAGCGAATGACCTGCAAGCACTGGGACGCAAAGGCCTCGTTGATCTCGAAGAGATCGATATCGGCAAGCGAGAGCCCAGCCAGCTTCAGCGCCTTCGGGATGGCGCCTACCGGGCCGATGCCCATGATGGCCGGATCGCACCCCGTCACCGCGAAGCTCTTGAACGTGGCGAGCGGCTTGAGGCCCAATTGCTGCGCCTTTTCGGCCGTCATCACCACCGCAGCCGCGGCGCCGTCGCTCATCTGCGAGGCGTTTCCTGCGGTCACGGTGCCGCCGACGGAAAACGCGGGCCGGAGCGACGCCAGGGCCTCGGGCGTCGTGTCCTTTCGCACGCCCTCGTCCTGCGTGACCCGGATCGTTTTCTCGCGGGGCCGCCCGTCTTCGTCGATGTCCCACACCTTCGTCTCCATGGGGACGATCTCGTCGTCAAACTTGCCCGCCTGCTGCGCCGCGTGCGCCTTCTGATGGCTCTCATACGCGAACCGATCCTGATCTTCGCGGCTCACGCCAAACCGCTTCGCGACGTTCTCCGCCGTGTGTCCCATGGAGATGTAGATATCCGGAATCTGAAGCAAGATGTCCGGGTGCGGGGAGGGCTTGAAGCCGCTCATCGGAACGTGGCTCATGGTCTCCACGCCGCCCGCGAGTGCGACCTCGACGTGCCCGAGCATCACGCGCTCGGCCGCAATGGCGATGGCCTGAAGGCCGGACGAACAAAACCGGTTGATGGTCATCGCGGGCACGCTCTCCGGCAACCCGCTGTACAGCGACACGATGCGCGCCACGTTCAGGCCCTGTTCGCCCTCCGGCATGGCGCAGCCGATGACGACGTCCTCGATCTCGGCGGGATCGAGTCCCTCCGCGCGCTCCACCGCGGCGCGCACGGCCGCGCGCCCGAGGTCCTCCACCCGCGTATGGCGAAACACACCGCGCTTGGCCTTTCCGACCGGCGTGCGTGCAACCGAAACAATCACAGCTTCCCGCATGGTTTCACTCCCTATCGTCGTATCCGTCGTGGACTCGCCTCAGTTGCGAAGTGGCTTTCCGGTGGCCAGCATGTGCTGCATCCGCTGGATGGTCTTCGGCTCTCCGCACAGGCTGAGGAAGGCCTCGCGCTCGAGATCGAGCAGGTAGTCCTCACTCACCAGGGAGTCCGCCGGCACGTCGCCACCCGCAAGCACGTGCGCGAGCTTGTAGGCCACGTGGAGGTCGTAATCCGTGATATAGCCGCCATTCCACATGCCGCGCGCCGCCATTTGCAGAGTCGCCTTGCCGTCGCGTCCCGCGACGCGAATTTGCTTCGCCTTCGGCGGCGCGGTGTAGCCGATCTCAGCCATCCGCAGCACCTCCGCCTTCGCGGCCGAGATGCGCAGGTCGTCGTTCACCACGAGGCGATCCGTCTCGCGCAGCCAGCCCATCGCGAGCGCCTCGGCGCCGCTCGTCGACACCTTGGCGGTGCCGATAGCCTGGAACATGCGCGCGAGCGCGGGCACGAGATCGTCATCTGGACCCACCGACTCCGCCACCCGGCGCGCCGTCTCCTTGCAACCGCCGCCGCCCGGGATGACGCCGACGCCCACTTCCACCAGGCCGAAGTAGGTCTCCGCCGCCGGCAGCACCCTCGAGGAGGCCAAGCACACCTCGACGCCGCCGCCAAGCGTCATCCGATGAGGCGCCGCCACCACCGGAACCTGGCTGTAGCGGAGCGCAAGGACGGCGCGATGGAACTGGCGGATGGAAAGATCGATTTCGTCCCAATCACCCTCCTGCGCCGCCATCAGGATGAGCACAAGGTTCGCGCCAACGCAGAAGTTCTTACCCT
>NZ_BCSG01000041.1 GCF_001570745.1 Alicyclobacillus mali NBRC 102425 | reverse complement strand
GATTGGCGACCACGAGACCTGCGAAGTCTTTCTCCGCAATGGCCACGCTCTTCTCGATCATCGCGAGAATGTCCGGGCCAATGGCGTTGTTCTGCGAATGAAACTCCAGGCATGCGACGCCGTCGCCCAGGTCGATGAGGCTTGCGCCCGAGTTCTGTGCGATGACCTTGCCCGCCTTCTTCAGCGCGGCGAGATCGACCACTCCTGCCGGCACCCGCACCGGCTCGGGCTTTCCGCTTACCGGCATGGTCAGCTTGCCGTCCGCCTCCTCGTAGAAGGCGCGGTGGCCCGCAGCAATCCAGTCCTCCACCCACTGAGGCAACTGGAGGCCTTCCGCCCGCATCCGCTCCGCGGTCTCCACCAGTCCGAGCGCATCCCAGAGTTCAAACGGACCGAGGTCCCAGTTGAACCCCCAGCGCATCGCCGCGTCGATGTCCTGAATCGTGTCCGCGATTTCGCCGAGTTTCTCGGCCGAGTACACGAGCACGCGCTTGACGATGTTCCAGGCGAGCTCTGCATACTTATCACGGCCTTGAATGAGCGCCTTCGCCTTTCCTGCCGCACCCCTGGCCTGCTTGGAGGCTTCGAGCGCTGAAGAAGTGATCTTCTTTTGCTCGCGGTACTCAAGCGTGTCGAGGTCCAGCACGAGGATCTGGCGCTGGCCGTTTTGTTTGACGCGCTTGTAAAAGCCTTGTCCGCTCTTCTCGCCGAGCCACCCGCGCTCCACGAGCTTCTGGATGGCCTCAGGCACCACGAATGCGCGCTGCTCTTCGGGATCCGCGACGTTTTCGCGCACGTTGTTGGCGACGTGGACGAACGTGTCGATCCCAACGAGATCGAGCGTGCGGAAGGTTGCGCTCTTCGGGCGACCAAGCGCTGGACCTGTGATGGCGTCGACCTCCTCAACGGAGAAGCCACCCTTTTGCATCTCTTCGACGGTCACCAAGAGCCCGTAGGTGCCGATGCGGTTGGCGATGAAGTTCGGCGTGTCCTTCGCAAGCACCACGCCCTTGCCGAGGCGCTCCGTTCCGAAGTCGCGCATGAACTCCACGATGGCGGGATCGGTGTCGCGACCCGGAATGACCTCCAACAGCTTCATGTAGCGCGGCGGATTGAAGAAGTGGGTGCCGAGAAAGTGTCGGCGGAACGCCTCGCTTCGCCCCTCGAGCATCGCGTTGATGGAGATGCCCGACGTGTTGGTGCTGACAATCATGCCTTCGTGCCAGTGTTGCTCGATGCGCTCGAGCAGTTGGCGCTTGGGTTCGAGGCTCTCCACAATGACCTCAATCACCCAGTCGACCTCGGAGATCCGATGGAGATCGTCCTCAAGGTTTCCAGGTGTGATGAGTTTCGCGTAGTCGGCGCGGAACAAAGGCGCCGGGCTGAGCTTGTGCAGCCTTCGAATGGCCTCCGTCGCCAGACGGTTGCGGACGGCAGGATGATCGAGCGACAGCCCCTTCTTCTGCTCGTCGGCGGTCAACTCGTGCGGGACCAGGTCCAACAGCAGGCTTGGAATGCCCACGTTGGCGAGATGGGCGGCAATTTGCGCCCCCATCACGCCGGAACCAATGACAGCAGCTCGGCGAATTTGTCTCATCCGGCTTGAACCTCCTCATCTTCGGTCGGTTGGCGAAGGTCTTCTCCAAAGACCGACGCGGCGAGCAGCTCGGCCACATCGCGCGCCTTGACGCGATCGTCCGTCTCGGTCAGCTTCGTGCCGTCCTCCATCATCGTCAGGCAGTACGGACACGCGCTGCCAATCACCGTCGGATTGGTGGCGAGCGCCTGCTGGGTGCGCGCGAGATTGATCCGCTTGCCGCGGGTCTCCTCAATCCACATCCGCCCACCGCCTGCGCCGCAGCACATCGCGTTTTCGCGATTGCGCTCCATCTCCACGAGTTCCACACCCGGGATGGCCTTCAGGATATCGCGCGGCGCGTCAAACACGCCGTTGTAGCGGCCCAGATAGCAGGCATCGTGGTAGACGATCCGCTCGTTGAGCGGGTGCGTCGGCCGGAGCTTGCCCTCGCGAACCAACTGGGCGAGCAATTGCGTGTGGTGATACACCTCCACACCTTCGAGCCCGAAATCCGGGTACTCGTTTTTCAGCGTGTTGAACGTGTGCGGGCACGCGGTCACAATCTTGCGCACCCCATATTGTTGAAACGTCGCGATGTTCTCCATGGCAAGCTGTTGGAACAACATTTCGTTGCCAAGGCGACGCGGCGTATCACCCGAACCATTCTCCTCATCACCGAGAACCGCGAAGTTCACGCCGGCTTGCTGCAACAGGCGCACCACCGCATGCGTGACCTTGCGCGCTCGCCGGTCGTACGAGCCCATCGAACCGACAAAGAACAGGTATTCGAAATTCGGATTCTCATGCACCGTCGGGACTGGCACGTCCAGCCCATCCATCCATTGCGCGCGATCCTTGCGGCTCAAGCCCCACGGGTTCCCCTGGCGCTCGATGTTCTGCATCGCACGCTGAGCTTCCTTGGGCATGCTGCCCTCCATCAACACCAGGTAGCGGCGTAGGTCAATGATCTTATCCACATGTTCATTCCCGACCGGGCACTGATCCTCACAGTTGCGGCACGTCGTGCAGGCCCAGATCTCCTCTTCGGTGATGACGTCGCCGATGAGCGACAGATCCATCGGATTTGCCTCCGTGAGCCGCCACTCCTCCTTCTGCCAATGAAGCGTCGGCTCGATGTCCGTGACGACGCCCTCCGGGAACGTGATGTCTTCGCCGCCGGACGCCATTTTGTGCGCCATCCCGTCGCGCTTGGGCAGCAGGAAACCCGGTTCGAACGCCTTCAAACCTGTCTGCGCCACGCCCTTTTCGATGAGGTGGTCGCGCATCTTGACAATCAGGTGCATCGGGGAGAGCGGCTTGCCGGTGTTGGACGCCGGGCACGAATTGGTGCATCGCCCGCACTCGACGCAGGCGAAGAAGTCGATCATCTGCTTGCGCTCGAACTCCTCCACGCTGCCGACGCCAAACGACTCTGCGTTTTCGTCCTCCAGGTTCAGAGGGCGGAGCCGACCTGGCGCCCCCTTGCGATGCAGCCAGATGTTGATGGGCGCCACCATCAGGTGAAAGTGCTTTGACTGCGGCACATACACCAAGAAGGTCAGCAGGACCAGCAGGTGAAGCCACCAAAAG
>NZ_BCSG01000040.1 GCF_001570745.1 Alicyclobacillus mali NBRC 102425 | reverse complement strand
ACGTAGAAGCCAATTTGCCCGCCCTTCGGGCCAACGCCCCACAGCGCCGATGCAATGAGCGAGGAAATGGGCGCCCACCACGCGCTCGGCTCCTGCTGCCAGACGCGTTCGAACGACAGGTCCATGAGGACGCAGATCATCAGGCTCGAGATGAGGATGAGGACGATGCTCGGCTTGAATCCGCGCTTCAGTCGCTTGACACGTTCGCCGTACCTCCTATAAGCGGCATACGCCGTCGCAGCGAGGACGAGGATGGCCACCCACTCCTGCGTGAACGAGAACGTCTCGTACGCTGGATAGGGAATGTGCCGCCCGAGTGTGAGTCCTTTTACGATGATGTCGAGCGCGCCGAATTGCAGCACGATGAAGCCATAGAACATGACGAAGTGCATGGCGCCGCTCTTCTTGTCCTTGAACAGCTTCTTCTGCCCAAACACCTGCGCCATGAACTCTCCAAACTCTGGACGGAGGTTCAGAGGTACAGGTTTTCCAAGCATCACATACCGATATCGCCGGTAGACAACCGTGGCGAACAGGTAAAGCGCATACGCAACCGCTGCCACGAAGGCGATATCATTCACTGCGAGCAACACGTCGACTCACTTCCCTTCTCCTTTATCCAAGTGGTTCGCTCATCATGCCTCCATCCATTTGATGTGGCGACCGAGGCATACCCGCAACCGCTTACAGTTCTACGGTAAAAAAAGCGATTGCATCATTGACATTCTCGCCCACGCCATTTACTATGGGGGTACGAAAATGAATGAGCGTTCATTCATTGCTTGACTCGATATTAACACCGAGGTGAATTCATGACAAGTGGATTGGCGGAGAAAAGGAGAGAAAAGTACGAGGCCATCTTGAAGGCGGCGCTGAAAGTATTTGCAGAACACGGCTTTTTTAACTCGCAGGTGTCCAAAATTGCCCGCGAAGCAGGCGTGGCGGACGGGACCATTTATCTGTACTGA
>NZ_BCSG01000039.1 GCF_001570745.1 Alicyclobacillus mali NBRC 102425 | reverse complement strand
TTCGGTCGTCCGATGTCGATCGCGACAGCGGACACGGCTACAATGAGAGAGGGCAGGTGATGGGTGGAAGATGCGGAATCAAACGACGATCCGCGTGGCGCTTGGATCGCGAAACCGGGCGAAGCGGGAAGCGTTGGAGCGGGCCCTCAGCGCGTTCAACATTGTCGGCGAAATCGAGTGCGTCGATGTGCCATCCGGCGTACGGGCGCAGCCGATGTCGGACGAAGAGACGCGGAGAGGCGCGGTCGAGCGGGCGACAAGGGCGCGCGCACAAACTGGAGCCGACCTGGGTGTTGGCCTCGAGGGCGGTGTCGAGGACACGGAGCACGGGATGATGCTCGTCAACTGGGCTGCGGTGGCGTACGAGGAGGACAAGGTGGCCGTTGGAGGCGGACTGAGGATGGAGCTGCCGGACGAGATCGCACAGGGCATCCGCGCCGGGATGGAACTCGGTGACGTCATGGACGCTTGGGTGGGGAAGGTGGGCGTTCGCCACGGTGAAGGCGCCATCGGCATTTTGACGGGTGGGCTTATCACGCGGCCCGCCATGTTCCGCGATGCCCTGATTTGCGCACTGGCGAGCGCGCTTCGTGCCAAAGAGCGTGATGGCGAGGGGTGACAAATGCGAGGCCGCGCAACCCAGTGCGGGCGCGCGGCCTTTTCATCATCACAGGTCGAAATACAGCGAGAACTCGTACGGATGGGGCCGCAGGTGGAGCGGCGCCAACTCGTTGTTCCGCTTGAAGTCGATCCAGTTGCGGATGAAGTCTTTTGTGAACACGCCGCCCTCCAGGAGGAACTCGTGATCCGCCTCGAGTGCGTCGAGCACCTCCCCGAGCGATCCAGGCACGCTCTTGATTTGCGCCTTCTCTTCAGCGGAGAGCTCGTAGATGTTCTTGTTGATGGGGCCAAACCCGAGCTCTGTCGGATCGAGCTTGCGGCGTATGCCGTCCAACCCCGCCATCAGCATGGCTGCAAACGCGAGGTACGGGTTGGCCGTGCAGTCCGGCGTGCGGAACTCGATGCGCGCCGTCTTCGGCGAAACGACAGCCACGGGAACGCGAACCGCGGCGCTGCGGTTGCCGCGAGAGAACACGAGGTTGACCGGTGCTTCGTACCCAGGCACCAGCCGCTTGTAAGAGTTGGTGCTGGGGTTCGAGAACGCGAGAATGGCGGGCGCGTGATACAGAATGCCAGCGATGTAGTGAAGGGCTGTCTCGCTCAGGTTTGCGTAGCCGCCCTCGCGATAAAACAGCGGTTCATCGCCGTTGAAGAGGCTCTGGTGGACGTGCATGCCTGAACCGTTGTCGCCGAAAATCGGCTTTGGCATGAAGGTGGCCGTCTTGCCGTGCCGGCGAGCGACGTTGCGCACGATGTACTTGTACGTCATGACCGTGTCCGCCGTGCGCGTGAGGGTGCCAAATCGGAAGTTGATCTCCGCCTGACCGGCCGTGGCCACTTCGTGGTGGTGCCGCTCGACGCGGATGCCGGCCTTCATCAGTTCAAGCACCATTTCGGTGCGGATATCCTGCTGCGTGTCCGTCGGTGCGACGGGGAAATAGCCACTCTTGTTCTTTACGTGATAGCCGAGGTTTTTGTCGCCAACGCCCGAATTCCACACCGCTTCCTCAGAATCGACGGCATAGAACGCACCACTTTGCGTGGAGTCGAACCGGACATCGTCGAAAATGAAGAACTCAAGCTCAGGACCGAAGTAGGCGTTCGTCGCGATGCCCGTCGACTTCAGGTATTCCTCCGCCTTCTCGGCGATATAGCGGGGATCACGCTCGTACCGGTTGCCGCTCGGCTCATACACGTTGCACGAGACGGCGAGCGTCGGAACCTCGGTAAACGGATCCAGGAACGCGGTCTCCAGCACCGGGCGCATCACCATGTCGCTCTCTTCGATGCCCCGGAACCCAGGGACGCTGGAGCCGTCAAACGCGACGCCCCGCTCCAAGACCTCTTCGTCGATCTCGGCCGCAGGCACCGTCACGTGATGCTGGCGCCCCGGGACGTCCACAATGCGAAAGTCGACCATTTGAACATCGTGTTGCTTCATGAGTTCAAGAATATCGCGCGACGTCAAGTTCGATTCCTCCCACTGTGCAGCGCTGAACTGCGCTCATTCCACTGTGCAGCGCTGAACTGCGCTCATTATAGGAGTCGGATGAAAGCAACGTCAATGCTTTGTGTCAGGAAAACTTACATAAGGCGAGAATTTGTCACACGCTGTCGCCGTTTACGAGATGGGATCCGTGATTTTGATGTTTTTTTGAGATTCGACAAAGTATAGTCGTATATCGGGCTCATTTTTGGTTCACCATTCTGGCAACCGTGGACAAGCATCTTGTAATCGCGGATTTATGGGGGAATTCCGAGATGAAACCGACCGCAATCATTCTGGCGGCAGGCGTGTCGCGCCGCATGCGCCCACTCACGGATGAAAGACCCAAGTGCCTGTTGCCGGTCGGGCCGAAGGCCGTGATCGACTGGCAGTTTGAGGCGCTTCTCAAGAACGGCATCCACGACGTTATCATGGTCGTGGGCTATCGAAAAGAGATGATTCACGATTACATTCGGACACACCATCCGTCCTTTAACGTGCGCTTCATCGAGAATCCGGCATACGAGTCGACCAACACGCTGTTTTCACTGAGCCACGCTTTGCGCGATTGGAGCGGCGATTTCTTCTATATGAACGCCGATGTCGTGTACGACGCTCGCGTCTTGGAGCGCCTTGTTCCGGGACAGGACGGCGGTTATCTGGCGGTGGATAAGAAACAGTGCCGGGACGAAGAGGTCAAGGTGCAAGTTCGGTCAGGCCAGATTGTCGCCATCGGAAAGCATTTGGATCCCGCCGTGTGCGAGGGTGAATTCATCGGGGTGGCGAAATTTGCAGGTCGGTTTGCCGAACGTTTCCGGCAAAATGTGCTCGATCTCGCCGTGGAAGGAAACGAGATGCAGTTCTTCGAATACGCCCTGGATCACCTGGCGGATAAGTCGGGGCTGGTCTCCGTCGACGTGACCGGCCTTCCCTGCGTGGAAATCGACTTTCCCGAGGACTACGATTACGCAGTGGAAAGCGTGGTGCCTCGGCTCCTCGCCGCGCAAGGGGCGGAGCGCGATGTCTGAACTGAAGCGCATCGATTCGTGCGCGAAGCGCCCTATCGACATCTGGACCAATTATATTTTTTATCCTCTTTCGATTCGGCTGGTTTACCTGTTGCGCAACACAGCTGTCACGCCCAATCAGATCACGTTGTTCTCGCTCTTTCTCTGTCTCCTTGGTTGTGCGGGGTTTTCGACCGGCATCCGCGGTGACATGCTCATTGGACTCGTGTTGATCGAGATCTCCTACGTGTTCGATTGCGCGGACGGTCAGTTGGCGCGATATCGCCAGCAATTTTCCGCTATCGGCGGCTGGTTGGATCAGGTGGCTGACCGCATCAAGGAGTTCGCCATCTACTTCAGCCTCGCGTATGGATACACGCGCTGGCACCCGAATGAGACGGGCGTGTGGGCGTGGGCCATGGCGTCGCTGTTTGCTCTCTACCTGCTTGAGTACTACGGGCAGATTCGCTTCAAGCCCCGGGAGGTGGCGCCCGCGAGCTCCGAAGCGGGACAAGGCGATTCGACGTTTCGACGGGCCCAGCGGTGGAGAAGTTTGATCCCGTTCCGCGGGTTCATCATCGGCGAACAGTATTTCGCGCTCCTTGTTTTCGTGGCGTTCAACGCAATTGCCGCCTTTTTTCACTTTGTCGCCATCCTGGGCCTTGTGATGTGCGCCTATCGGCCAGCGGTGCAGCTGTACAAGTGGTCCCGTGGCATTGCGTGACGTGGAATTGTTGTGATTTTGGCGGGAGGCCGCTCGGGTCTCCCGCCTTTTCATTGGGCAAGAAAGCAAAACCTTCCCGGACACACACGCAAACCCGGTGTGGATTCTCGCCAGGTAGAATCACGAAGGGTGATCCGTCCCGCATTCCGCATATCGGAACACTAGGGTCGTTCATGCGTCAGCCTCGCGGTAGACTTGTTTTGGAAGCTCTTTGAAGATTCCAGTCAAAGGAACGCGAGGTGGGTATCTGTGCGCACACAGGTCGGGATCATTGGCGCGGGTCCCGCGGGCCTCATGCTATCCCTGCTGCTCGCACAGCGCGGCGTGGAGTCCGTGGTACTTGAGGTGCGATCGCGCCAGGCCATCGAGCAAACCGTTCGAGCGGGCGTCTTGGAACACGGCACGTCCGATTTGATGCGCGAACTCGGCGTGCATCGCCGAATGGAGGCATTCGGCGATGAGCACGAGGGCATCGAATTCCGGTTTCGGGGCCGCGGGCGCCGCGTACCATTGAAGGAGCTGACAGGCAAGTGCGTCACGCTCTACGCGCAGCACGAGGTGATTAAAGATCTCGTGGCAGCGCGCCTCGAGCAGGGAGGTGAAATCCTCTTTTCGGTCCAGGACGTTTCGCTCGAAGCCGTCGACACCGAGCGACCGCGCATCCTCTTCCGGGGCACGCCGAATGCGCCGTTGGAGGTGCTGGAGTGCGACTTCATCGCCGGGTGCGACGGGTTTCACGGTCCCAGTCGCGCGGCCATTCCCGAAAGCGCTCGCCAAGAGTTTGTGAAAACGTATCCAATGGGATGGCTCGGCATCCTGACCCAGGCCCCTCCGTCGAGCCGGGAGCTCATTTACTGCAACAGCGACCGGGGATTTGCACTGGTCAGCACGCGGTCTCCGGAGATCCAACGCATGTATCTGCAGGTGGCCGCGGACGACGACATCCGCAACTGGTCCGACGAACGCATCTGGGAGGAGTTGCGCCTGCGGCTCGCCACGGAGGACGGTCGGGAGCCCATCGAGGGCCCCATCCTGCAGAAGTCCATTGTGCAGATGCGCAGCTTTGTCTGTGCGCCGATGCAGTACGGCCGCCTCTACTTGGCGGGCGACTCGGCTCACATCGTGCCGCCGACGGGTGCCAAGGGGCTGAATCTCGCGGTCTCCGACGCGCGCGTCCTCGCGGAAGCCATCGCGCGCCACTATGAGGACGGATCGGACGACTTGTTGAGGCGGTATTCTGCCATCTGCCTGCGGCGCGTGTGGAAGGCCGAGCGATTCTCGTACTTTATGACGCAAATGCTACATCGCTTCTCGGATCACTCGCCGTTTGAGCGAGAGATTCAGTTGGCGGAACTCGATTACATCACGTCGTCGCAGCACGGGCTTGCGACCATCGCCGAGAATTACGTCGGCCTGCCGATCGAGTGGGACGCGTGAAACATGTCGCGCGATCTCGGCCGCTCATAGTAGCCGAGGCGATTCGAGATCTCCTTGCTGATGGAGATGAGCGTCTTGGCGAGCGATTTCATCTTCTCGTCCGTGAATCGAGCGGCCGGCCCCACGGCGGTGACCGCGCCGATCACGCGCCGCGTGTAATCGCGGACCGGTGCTGCGACGCTGTTGACGCCAGGTCGGAGTTCGCCGACGCTCGTCGCGTATCCTGCCTCCCGGATCTGCGTCAGAACCGTCCGGAGGCGGTTCGGATCCGAGATGGTGTTCGGCGTGAAGGGCTGCAGGCCGCGACAAATGACCTCTTCGATCATCGATTCGTCTTGGTAAGCGAGAATGACCTTGCCGGAACTCGTGCAGTAGAGCGGATTGCGGCGGCCCACGTGGGTGGCGATTTGCACGGGATGTTTGCACTCCAGTTTGCTGACGTAGACCGTGCAAAAGTCCTCCAACACTGCGAGGTGAACGGTCTCGTCGAAGCGGTGCACGAACTCCTCGAGCAGGTGCTGGCCTTCTCGGCAGATTTCGAGGTTGGACATGATGATACCGCCGAGGCTCAGCACGGAGAGTCCGAGCCGATACCGATGCGTCTCCTCGTCTCGATGCACGAACCCTTCTTCGGCGAGCGTTGCCATGATCCGATGCACGGTGCTCTTCGAGAGGCCCAGTTTGCGCGCGATCTCCGTGATGCCGAGTTCGGGTTCGTCCTGAGAGAAGCAACGCAGGGCGTGCAGCGCGTGGCGCAATGACGAGAGCGTGCGAGCGTCTGACTGCCTTGGCACGGCGTTCGCCTCCCTTGCGGCGTGTAAGCGCTTCTAGGAATGGTGTACCACGTTCCGCATAGAGAAACAAGGGCGTATAGCGAGCGCTTTCAGCGTGTTACGATGAGGTCAGCAGATGAGGGTGTTTAGGTCCGCGGCCTGCTGGGCCGCCCACGGTTTCGTTTGGGGAGGGATTCAGATGAGTCTGGAATTGGCCATGATCACGCCGCACACGCCGAGGATCTGCCATCGGGACCGCGTACCGGAATTTCAGCAGCCGATGGTCGAGGCGATGTTGAAGTGCGCGGACGTGATCGACCAGATCCGGCCCGACGTGGTCGTGATCATCTCATGTCATTGGATGTCCAGCTTCATGCACTACGTGGATGTCACGCCGCGGCACCAGGGCATCCTGACCGCCGTGGAATGCCCGGATCTCATCAGCGACGTGCCGTATGACCACCCGGGTCATCCGGAGCTCGGCAGGCGTTTGGTGGAGGCGGGTCAACAAAACGGCCTTCAGGTGGTCGCGGTGGACGATCCGACCTACGTCTGGGACTATGGCACGGTGGTTCCGCTTCGGTACTTGCTCAAGCGTCCCACCCCGGTCGTGGCTCTGTCGGTGTGCTGGGCCGCGTCGCTCGAGGAGTCCATGCGCTGGGGGGAAGTGATGGGGGATGTGTTCCTCCGCTCTCCAGAGCGCGTGGTGTTTTTGGCGAGCGGGGCGCTCGCGCACAACCTGGGGCGCGGACCGGAGAAATGGCCGAATCTCACGGAACAGGCGCTGGATCGCGAATTTTGTCAATATCTCGTCAAGGGCGACAAGGCGTCGGCCGTGAGCATGCTGCCGTCGTACGTGCGGGCGGCAGGCGTGGAATCCGGCGGCCGCCACGTGGCGGTGTTGCTCGGCGTGCTGAGGAAACAGTTTGAAGGCGAGTTGCACGGGTACGGGCCGTCGTCGGGTTCCGGCAATCCCGTGCTGACCATTCGGTACCGCGATGCAAGTTGAGTCTTACAACGGATAGTTGGAGATGGCGAGGGATGACCATGGAACGAGTGTTGCACTTCATTGACGGCGCCTTTGTGCCTTCCGAAGACGGGCGGACGTTTGACAATCTGAATCCCGCGACGGGCGAGCAAATTGGCACGGTGGCCGAGGGAGGGCGCGCCGAGATCGACAAGGCGGTGCGCGCAGCCCGGCGAGCGTTTCGCACGTGGAGTCGCACGACGGCCCAGGAGCGCGCCGCGATTCTGCATCGGATTGCCAACTTGATTGAAGAAAATCTGGAGGAACTCGCCCTTCTCGAGACGACGGACACGGGGAAACCTCTTTCGCTCGCGAAGAGCCTCGATATTCCGCGTTCGGCGTATAACTTTCGCTTCTTTGCAGATTTCGTGAAGGGACTTTCGACCGAGACGTTCGAGATGGAGGGCGTCGCGCTGAACTACGCGCTCCGCCGCCCGGTTGGCGTGGCGGGACTCATCTCGCCGTGGAACCTGCCGCTGTTCTTGTTGACGTGGAAGGTCGCCCCGTGCCTCGCGGCGGGCAACACGTGCGTCATCAAGCCTGCGGAGCTCACGCCGATGACCGCCACCAAGCTCGCGGAGATCTGCAAGCAGGCGGGCGTGCCGGACGGCGTGGTGAACGTGGTGCATGGGTTCGGGCCCGATGCGGCGGGGCAATTCCTGACCGAGCACGAGGACGTGGACCTGATTTCGCTCACGGGCGAGACGACGACGGGCAAGGCGGTCATGCGGTCGGCCGCGAACACGCTGAAGCGCCTCTCGTTTGAACTTGGAGGCAAGAACCCGAACATTGTGTTTGCGGACTGCGACTTCGAGGACGCCATCGCGACCACCGTGCGCTCGAGCTTCGTCAACCAGGGCGAGGTGTGCCTCTGCGGATCGCGCATCTACGTCGAGCGCCCGCTGTACGACCGGTTCGTCGACGCGCTTGTCGATCGCGCACGCAAGCTTCGGGTCGGGGATCCGCTGGATCCGCAGACGGACGTCGGCAGCCTCATCTCGGAAGAACACCTGGAGCGGGTCGACGGCTTCGTCCGGCGCGCGCTGGAGCAGGGCGGTCGCGTACTCGTGGGCGGCAGGCGCCCCGAACACCTAAAAAGAGGCGCCTTCTACGAGCCGACCGTCATTGTCGACGTGGATGAGACGTGCGAGATCACGCGGCAGGAGGTGTTCGGCCCGGTCGTGACGGTGCAGCCGTTCGACACGGAGGAAGAGGTCATCCGTCTGGCGAACGACACGCACTACGGCCTGTCCGCCACATTGTGGACGTCGAACCTCAAGCGCGCGCACCGCGTCGCCGGTGAACTGGAGGCGGGCGTGATCTGGGTGAACACCTGGTTCCTCCGCGACCTGCGGACGCCATTTGGCGGCATGAAGCAAAGCGGCATCGGGCGCGAAGGTGGCGTGCACAGCTTCGAATTCTTCACGGAGCTAAAGAACGTCTGCATCAAGCTGTGATCGGAGTGGATGAGATGAGCGAACGGCTGGAATCCCTGGCGGAGGCGCTGTGGCGCGCGGAGCGCGAGCAGTCGCCCATTCCGCCTCTGACGGACGAATACCCCGACCTTTCGGTGCAGGACGCCTACCACATCCAGCTTGTGAATGTGAAGCGGCGCGTGGCCGCGGGCGATCGCGTCGTGGGACACAAAATTGGCCTCACCAGCAAGCCGATGCAGGTGCAACTCGGCGTGGATCAGCCCGACTTTGGGCATTTGTTTCAGTCGATGTGGTTTGAGAGCGGCTCGGATCTCGATTTTCCGCTGATGCAACCGAAGGTCGAGCCGGAGATTGCATTCATTCTCGCAGAGGACCTCGTCGGACCGGGCGTGGATCTGCACCGGGTTTTGGCGGCGACCCGGGCCGTGGTGCCCGCCATCGAGGTGATTGACAGCCGGATCGCAGACTGGCGCATTCGGCTGGTGGACACCGTGGCCGACAACGCGTCCGCCGGTTGCTTTGTCTTGGGAAACCTGCCCACCGCCATCGCCGGCGTCGACCTGGAGACGGTGGGCGGCGTCCTGAAGCTAAACGGAGAGATCGTTCAGACGGGCGCGGGTGCGGCGGTGATGGGGCATCCGGCGAAGGCCGTGGCCTGGCTCGCCAACACCCTGACCGAGCTCGGCACGCCGCTTCGCGCGGGTCACGTCGTGTTGTCGGGCGCCGTCAGCGCCGCGGTGCCCATTCGGCCGGGCGATCGCGTCCAGTTGTCCTTTGGGCCGCTGGGCAGCGTGGAGTTCGTGTGGGTGAAAGGAGAGGGTTCGGATTGAAAAAGCTCAGTGCCGCGATCGTCGGGTCCGGAAACATCGGGACGGATCTGATGATCAAGCTGAAGCGAAGCCCGTGGATCGAACCGCGGTGGATGATTGGCATCGACCCGGAATCGGACGGCCTGCGGCGCGCCCGCGAGATGGGGCTTGAGACGTCAGCGGACGGCCTCAAGGCGGTCCTCGAACAGGGGGTTCGCCCGGACATCGTCTTCGACGCGACGAGCGCGAAGGCCCACGTGCGCCATGCCAAGCTCCTGCGCGAAGCAGGCATCCAGGCGGTCGACTTGACGCCGGCAGCGCGCGGCCCATACGTCATCGCGGCGGTCAACCTGGAGGAGCACCTCGATTCGCCGAATGTCAACATGGTCACCTGCGGCGGCCAAGCCACCGTGCCGATGGTGTACGCCGTGAGCCGCGTGGTCGGCGTGCGGTACGCGGAGATTGTCGCCACCATCGCCAGCAAGAGCGCGGGCCCTGGCACGCGGGCGAACATCGACGAGTTCACCCAGACCACGGCGCGCGCGCTCGAGGCCATCGGAGGCGCCAAGCGAGGGAAGGCCATCATCATCCTCAACCCGGCGGAGCCTCCCATTCTCATGCGCGACACCATCTACTGCTTGATGGAGGACGCGAGCCCGACCACCCAGGCGAAGGTGCTCGAGTCCATCGAACAGATGGTGCGCCACGTGCAGACGTTCGTCCCGGGGTATCGGTTGAACCGCGAGCCCATCTTCCAGGACGATCTCGTCAGCATCTCCATCGAGGTCGAGGGACTCGGCGACTACCTGCCGGTGTACGCGGGCAATCTCGACATCATGACCGCGGCGGCGGTGAAGTTTGGCGAAGAATACGCGCGTCACAAGATGCAGGTGGCGTCGGCGGAAGAGGCGAGGTGAGGCGCGGTGTCGTATCGGTACAAGATTGAAATCACGGATGTCACGCTGCGCGACGGGATGCACGCCGTGAGGCACCAGTTCAGCGTCGAAGATGCGAAGGCCATTGCGAGCGCGCTGGACAGGACGGGCGTGGCCAAGATCGAGGCATCCCACGGCGATGGGCTCGGCGGAAGCTCGATTCAGTACGGTTTTTCGAAGGAGTCGGAAGAGGATTACGTCGGAGCGGTGTGTCAGGCGGTGAAGACCTCTCAGGTCGTCGCGCTGCTGTTGCCTGGTATCGGAACGCTCGAAGACTTGAAGCGCGCCGTGGGCCTCGGCATCCGCGGAGTGCGGGTCGCGACACACTCCACGGAGGCGGACATCTCCGCGGAACACATGGAAGAGGCGCGCAAGATGGGACTCGATGTGGTCGGTTTTCTCATGATGAGCCACATGACGGAGACCGAGCGCCTGGTGGAAGAGGCGAAGAAAATGGCCTCCTACGGCGCGCACTGCGTGTATATCGTCGATTCGGCGGGCGCGATGCTCATGGACGAGGTTCGCCGCAAGGTGTCCGCGCTGCGGGAGGCCCTGCCGGACCACGTCCAGGTCGGATTTCACGCGCACAACAACCTCGGCGTGGCGGTCGCCAACTCCATTGCGGCCGTGGAAGAGGGCGCATACCGGATTGACGCGAGCCTCGCGGGGCTCGGGGCAGGCGCGGGAAACACGCCGCTCGAGGTGTTTGTGGCCGCGTGCGAGAAATACGGCATCGAGACCGGCGTGGACCTGTACGCCGCCATGGACGCCGCGGAGGACGTCGTGCGCCCGCGGATGGCGCGACCCGTCCTGACGGATCGCACGGCGCTCACGCTGGGCTACGCGGGCGTGTATTCCAGCTTTCTCTTGCACGCCGAGCGAGCGGCGAAGCAGTTTGAGGTCGACGTGCGCGACATTCTTGTGGAACTCGGCAGGCGCCGCGTGGTGGGTGGCCAGGAGGATATGATCGTCGATGTCGCGTACGAGATCGCGCACGGCAAGGAGGCGAACGCGGATGGCCCTGTCGCTTCCGTCCATCGCGGATGAGCTGTATCGCCACCAGACGGCGGCCACGGAGTTGAAGAAGCTGACGCTCCGCTACGAAGGCCTCACGGTGGACGACGCGTACGAAATTCAGCGTTTGACCATGCAGAAGTACATGGCGGAGGGTGCGCGGCTCGTCGGCTGGAAGATGGGGCTCACGAGCAAAGCGAAGCAGCGGTCCGTGGGCGTCGACGAACCCATTTTCGGACATCTGCTCTCCACGATGGAACTGGAGCGCCCGGTGTTGTCGATGCAGGGACTCATCCATCCGCGCGTGGAGCCGGAGATCGCGTTCGTGTTCCGCAGCCGTTTGGAGGGGCCGAATGTGACCGCGCGCGACGTCTGGCTCGCGACCGAGTGCGTCGTCCCGGCGGTTGAGGTCATCGACAGCCGATACGAGAACTTCTCGTTCACGCTCGTGGACGTGATCGCCGACAACGCGTCGAGCGCGCGCTTCTGTCTGGCGGATCAGGCGTACTCGCCGTACGCGTTTCGGCTCGACGAGGTGGGGGTGGTCATGCGCCTGAACGGGGACGTCGCGCAGACGGGCGCTGGCGCGGCGGTGCTCGGCCACCCGGTGCGGTCCGTCGTGGAACAGGTGCGCATGCTCACGCGCTTCGGCGCGGCCATCGAGCCCGGCATGGTGGTCCTGACGGGCGGTATCACGGAAGCCATCTACGTGCACCCGGGCGATCGCGTCGAGATCGCCTTCGCGGGCATGGGTGCCATCGAACTGGACGTCATCGAGTGAGGGGGGATCGAGATGCCGCTGGTCCAGGTCACCATGGTGGAAGGGCGCTCGCCCGAGCAGAAGCGGGCGCTTATGGAGAAGCTGACCGACGCGGTGGTGGAGACGCTCGGCGCCAAGCGGGAGACGGTGCGGGTCATCCTCTACGAGGTGCCAAAAGCGCACTGGGGCGTTGGCGGCGTGTCGAAGGCGGAACAGGACGCGGCCCGAGGTGAAACGCCGTGATCGAGCCGAATCGGGCGGCGGACGTGCACACGCACTTCCTGCCTGCTGAGGTGCTTGCGTTTCTCAAGCGAGAGCCACGCATTCAGGTGGACCTGGAGCGGCGCGCGCCGGACAAGGAGCCGTTTCTCACGGTGGAAGGGCGTTGGTCGTTCGAGCTGAAGCGCATGTTCGTCGACTTCGAGGCGTTCGCGAGCGCCTATCGGCAGGCTGGCATCGGCCTGGCGCTCGTGTCGCCCCTGCCGCAGCTCTTCGTGTATCACTTGCCTGCCGAGATCGGCGCGCAGGTGGCCGAGGTGTACAACGACGCCCTGCGAGATGTGCTGGCGCCGCACCGCGAGCGGTTTCGCCCGCTCGCCACGCTGCCGCTCGCGGATCCGACGGCCGCTGCGCGGGAGCTCGAGCGCCGGATGGACGAGGGCTTCGTCGGGGCCATCGTGGGGCCAGGGGTCGGAGAGGCGCTCATCGGCGACGAAGCCCTTTGGCCCGTGTGGGAGGTCGCGGACGCGCGCGGGGCGGTGCTGTTTCTGCACCCCTTGCTGCACGCCGATCCGCGGGCGGCGCGCCTCATGCTGCCCAACCTGGTCGGCGTGCCCTGGGAGACGACGCTCGCGGCGGCGCACCTCGTCCTCTCTGGCCTTCTCGACCGCTATCCCGGCGCGCGCGTGCTATTGGCGCACGGGGGTGGCTTTCTGCCGTATCAAATCGGGCGCATCGAACAGGGATACGATGTGTGGCCGCAGGTGAGAGGGCGGCTGCAGGACCGGCCGACGGCGTATCTCCGGCGCATGTTCTACGACAACGTGCTTTGGTCCGACGCTGCGCTTCGCTGTTTGATCGACGTGGTCGGCGCCGATCGCGTCCTCTCGGGATCGGACTTTCCATTTGACCTGTCCGCCTGGCCGCCGCGCCCGGGGGCCGACGTGTCCGCCCTCGTGGGCCAGGCACTTGACATCTAAGCGCTGTGCGCGCAGGGCCGTGCGGTTCCGCGCGCACCTCCAGCGCCATTGCAGCTTCACGTAAGCGTTGACATTCGCCGTGCATTCCGGCATGATGTGATTGTTGACTGGATTGTCATACAATCATGTCATCTTACCATTGGGCCGGTCGCGGCCGCGCCGAAAGGAGGATCGCGTGATGAGATCCGAACCTTGTTATGACATCGCTCACCTTGGGCATGTCGAGCTGTTCACGCCCTGCATCGACGAGAGCTACCGATTTTTTCGCGATATTTTGGGCATGGAGGAAGTGGGGCGAGATGCGCGCTCCATTTATCTCCGGTGCATGGGCGACTACGAAATGTATTCGCTCATCTTGACCGAATCCGACCGAGCGGGCGTCGGCCACACGGCGCTTCGCACGACAAGCGATCAGGCACTTGCGCGCAGGGTGCGAGCGCTGACCGAGGCGGGTGTCGACGGGGAATGGGTCGATGGGAGCTTCGGGCACGGACCCGGCTACCAGTTTCGCGGGCCGGATGGACATCAGTACGAGCTGTACTATGAGACGAGGTATTACAACCCTCCTGACCAGCTGCGGCCCTTGCTGAAGAATCAGCCGCAGAAGTTTACGGGCCGGGGCGTTGGGGTCAAGACGCTGGATCACATCAACTTCTTGTCGTCGGATGCAGAGCGCGACGGCGACTTTGTGGAATCGGTGCTCGGGCTCAAACTCACGGAGCAGATCCGGCTCGACAGCGGGAAGCGCCCGGGTGTTTGGTATCGCGCCATGAACAAGTCCTACGACGTCGTGTACACCCTGGACGCAACAGGTGCCCGCGGTCGCCTTCACCACATCGCCTTTCGCGTCGACACGAACGAAAGCATTTGGCGAGCCGCGGATCTGTTCGTCGATCACGGCGTGTTGATCGAGTTTGCGCCGAGCAAGCACGCCATCAACCAGACGTACTTCGTGTACGTGTACGAGCCCGGCGGCAATCGCATCGAGGTGTGCTCGGGCGGCTATCTGGTGCTTGCGCCTGACTGGCAGCCCATTACCTGGACGGAGGCCGAGCGCGCTCGCGGCCAAGCGTGGGGCAACAAGACGGTGGAAAGCTTTCACCACTATGGCACGCCTGTGGTATAACTGTTCCAGATGACAAGTCCACCGGAGGCGGTGCCCACGTGGAAGTCCCAAGCCAGGGTTACACCGAGGAAGAGTGCTACCGGCGCCTGCGCGATGCCATCATCGACGGCACGCTCATGCCGTCTCAGCGCCTTGTGGAGATGGATCTCGCGCGATGGCTTGGCGCGAGCCGAGCCACCGTTCGCACCGTCCTCGCCCGTCTGGAACAGGAGGGCTTGGTGGAACGGGAGCGGTATCGAGGCGCCCGCGTGCGCCACGTTTCCCACGAGGAAGCGGTTGAAATCCTGGAGGTCCGCATGGCTCTAGAATGTCTCATCGCGCGCCACGCCGCCGTCCGGGCGACGGACGAAGACCTGCGGCGACTGGATGATATCCTCGCATGGATGCGGCGCCAGTACGAGGGCAACGACTTGCTCTCTTACTCCGACGGCAACGCGAGGCTTCACCGGACCATCGCCGAGATCTCCCGTCACCACACCGCCAGGCGGCTGCTCGAAACGCTCAATTCTCAAAGCGTTCGCTATCAGTACCGAACCATCATGGCGCCGAACCGGTCGGTTGCCTCCATGGAGGAGCACGAACGAATCGTGGACGCGATTCGCCGGCGCGATCCGGACTCGGCCGAGCAAGCCATGCGCGTTCATCTAAATCATGTCTGTGACACGCTCCGCAGCATGCGACAGGGATTTTAGCGCGAGGGTCCACCCACGCGCCGCCGCGCCTGTTTTTGTCGTCTTTTTTGTAAGACAATCTTGAAGCTCTTCGAAAGGAAGCGAAACCATGGCGCAACGGGAGGACATCATATCGCTCCTCAGCGGCCTGTACGATCTGCACGTGCACGTGTGGCCGGACCTCGTCGAGCGCAGCATCGACGACGTGTCTCTGGCCCGTCAATTTCGGGACCTCGGCTGGTCCGGTTTTGCCCTAAAATCTCACTACTTTCCCACGGTTGAACGAGCGAAAGTCGTGTCCGGGGTGGTGCCCGAAGTCGATGTGGTGGGAGCCGTCGTGTTGAATCACGCCGTCGGCGGATTCAATCCGGTCGCCGTGGACATCGCAGGGCGGGCGGGCGCGCGCATCGTGTGGCTGCCCACCGTCGACGCGGCAAACGAAAGCCCCGAAAAACAGGCCGCCCGCGGCCAATCGCATCTGCCGTTTTGGGCGCGCATCCAATCGGAGGTGCGCGCGGAAGGCATCGGACTCGACCTGATGTCGGTTTGGGACGAACAGGGCTTGTTCCGCTCAAATCTCGACCAATGCCTCGAACGCGTGCGTCATCACCAGATGGCGATCGCGACCGGCCATCTGGCGCGAGACGAAATCTTCGCCGTGGTGGAGCGGGCGCGGGCGCTTGGGATTCAAAAGATCATCGTGACGCACGCGCTGTTTCCTTCCGAAGCGCTGTCGATTGAAGACCAAGTGAAGCTCGCCGATCTCGGCGCGTTCATCGAACACTGCTACACGACGTTTTACACCCAGAAGTGCGACTGGGGTGTGCTCTTCGAGGCCATCCGCGCGGTGGGGCCAGAGCGCACGCTGCTTTCCACGGACCTCGGTCAGAAGTCCAATCCCTGTGTCGTGGATGGAATCGTAGATTTCGCCTCGCGCCTTCTCGAAGCTGGATTCTCGCCTGATGCCCTGAGGACGATGTGGGTGGATAACCCGCGTACGTTGATTGGCCTTGAGGCGTGAGATTCTCGTTTTACGAGATTGAATCGCATAAGTGTCGGTGAAAGGAGTTGTTGCCACGTGCAGAAGCAGGGAACGTTGATGGTCGTGAGCGCGCATGCGGCCGATTTCGTGTGGCGGGCTGGGGGAGCCATTGCCTTGTACAGCGAACGCGGCTGGACGGTTCGCGTCCTGTGCCTCACGTACGGCGAGCGAGGGGAGTCTGCGAGCCTGTGGAAGGAGGGCAAGTCGCTCGACGAAATCAAGCGACGCCGCCGCGAGGAGGCGGAACGCGCTGCGGACATCCTAGGCGCCGAGATCCGCTTCTTGGATGTTGGAGATTATCCCATCGAGGTGACGCCGGACTTGCGAGATGCCCTTGTCCAGGAGTTTCGCAAGTATCGTCCGGACGTCCTGTTGTCGCATACGTTCGTGGATCCCTACAATGCCGACCATCCGCGCACGGCCGAACTCGTCCGCGAGGCAAGGATTCTTGCACAGGCGCACGGGTATCCGTCCGAATACGCGCCCATTGGCGCCCCGCAGTTGTACTCGTTCGAACCTCATCAGCCTGAACAGTGCCAGTTCCGGATCGATCTCCTGCTGGACATCACGCCGGTCTTCGAGAAGAAGCGGCAGGCCATGGAATGCATGCAAGCCCAGGAGCATCTCTGGGCGTATTACACGGATGTGGCCAAGCGCCGGGGTGTGCAGGCGGGCCGCAACTCCGGGCAACCCATCGTTTACGCAGAGGCGTATCAGCGCGTGTTTCCTTCCGTCGGGGGTGAGTTCGTGTGAAGACGGTCATCGTCACGAATATCGAGCGGCCCGCGCGCGAGATCGTCGAAAGCGTGGGACAGTACGGAGTCGCCACGCTGCATGAGGCGATGGGACGGGAGGGATTGATGTTGCCGTACATGCGGCCCATTTATCCCGGCGCGCGGACGTTTGGCACAGCGGTGACCGTGCTGTGCCATCCTGGAGACAACTTGATGATTCACGCCAGCGTTGAAGTGTGTCAACCGGGAGACGTCTTGGTCGTCACCACGACTTCACCGTCGACCGACGGAATGTTCGGTGAACTCCTCGCGACCTCGCTCCAGGCGCGCGGCGCGGCGGGGCTTGTGATTGAGGCAGGCGTGCGAGATGTCGCGGATTTGGAGAAAATGGGGTTTCCGGTCTGGTCTCGCGCCATCTCCGCACAGGGCACAGTCAAAGCCACGCCGGGTTGCGTCAACGTCCCGGTGGTGTGCGCCGGTGTCTCCGTGCGACCCGGCGACATCATCGTCGCCGACATGGATGGCGTGGTGTGCGTGCCGAAGGAACGCGCGGCAGACGTGGCGAGTCGCGCGAGGGCGCGCGTGGAACGGGAAGAGGTCACGCGCGCTCGCCTGGCGGCAGGGGAACTGGGCCTCGACATCTACGGGCTGCGCGACAAACTGCAGGAACTTGGTGTCTCATGGATCTGATGTCGGGGAAGAAGGGAGAAGCGGCATGAAACTCGGGTTCATCGGCTTCGGCGAAGCCGCGAGCGCCATTGCGTCGGGACTTCGACAGGCAGCTGCCATCGACATGGCGGCGTACGACGCGGCTCCCGCCGAATCCTGGAAGCCGCGGACAAAGGAGCTTGGCGTCTCGTGCAAGGCATCCGTGGCCGACGTGGCGGTCGAGTGTGACGTCATCTTCTCCTTGGTGACGGCGCAGGCAGCGCTGCAGGTGGCCGAACAAGCCGCTCCGCATCTGCGCGAGGGAGCTTTGTACGCCGACTTCAATTCCTGCTCGCCGGCCGTGAAGCGTGCGGTCGGAGATCTCATCGCGCGGCACCGTCCGTCGGCTCAATTTGCCGCCGTAGCGGTGATGTCGGCCGTCAAACCCCATGGACACCGCGTGCCGATGGTCGTGGATGGCAATGGTGCGCACACGTTCCTCGCCACGTTTGCGCCGTATGGATGCCGGATCGAAGTGTTGGACGGGGAAGTGGGTGGGGCCGCGCTGCTCAAGATGTGTCGCTCCGCAGTGCTGAAAGGACTCGAGGCGCTGTTTCTGGAAGCTTTGTTGGCCGCCGAGAAGATGGGGCTGGCCGATCGCGTCCTTGACTCCCTCGACGCCTCGTTCCCAGATCATCACCTGCGCGATCTGGCCCTGTATCTGGTGGGGCGAAACTTGGAGCACGCGGAGCGGCGCGCACATGAACTCGGCGAGGTGGTGGAGACCCTTCGCTCCATCTCCGTCAAGCCGTTGGTCGCCGAGGGCGGTTATCGTCGCTTGACGCGCGCGGCAGATGTTCGCGCCGCGATGAGGGAACGGCCAGACGGTGTCGGGGCGTGGCTCAGAGCGCTCGCCCGGGCCGAGGCAGCCCCGGAGAAAGCGAACGGCGTCGCGGCGAGCGGGCGCTCGAGAGACGCCTAAAAGGAAGGCCGCCCTCAAGGCGGCCTTTCGAGTTGGGAACGTGTGGAGAGGATGAAGCATCAACACCGACCTCGGACAGGTCACACCGTCTGCGCGAGCCGCATTTCGAGCGGTCGATAATGCGTGGCGTTGACATGGCGGACCGTGCCCGTGCGCACCCGCATCACGACGGAGTGCGTGTGCAGGTAGTCGCCTTCGCGACGCACGCCTTCGAGCCAATCTCCATCGGTGATGCCCGTCGCCGCAAAGATGGCATCGTCATCTCCGGCGAGATCGGACAGCGCCAGAGTCTTGGCGACGTCGAGGCCGAGTTGCTGGCAGCGCTCGCGCTGCTCGGGAGTCTGCGGCATCAGGCGGCCTTGGAAGTCGCCGCCCAAACAGCGCAAAGCCACCGCTGCGAGGACGCCTTCGGGCGCGCCACCGGAGCCAACGTAAAGATCGGTGCCTCCGCGGGGCAGCGCCGTGGCAATCGAGCCGAGGACGTCTCCCGCGTTCAGCAGCTTGATCCGCACACCCAACCGGCGGGCGACATCGAGATGGGCTTTGTGCCGATCCCGCTCCAACATGGCCACGGACAACTCGGAAAGAGGTTTGCCGAGCGCTTCAGCAGCCTTCCGCAGCGTGGTCTCCAGCGGATCGTCGAGGGACAGGATGCCGCGCAGACGAGGGCCGCACGCGAGCTTCTCCATGTACATGTCCGGGGCCTTCAACAGATGTCCTCGTGGGGCGATGGCCGCGACCGAGAGGGCGTTCGGCAGCATTTTCGCGACCATCGATGTGCCTTCGATGGGATCGACAGCCACATCCACGCGCGGCCCGCGCCCTGTCCCGACTTCTTCTCCTTGGGCGAGCATGGGGGCTTCGTCCATCTCGCCTTCGCCAATGACCACGACGCCGCGGATGTCGACGGTGCGAAACATGTTGCGCATCGCCTCCGTGGCTGCACCGTCTGCGCCGTCCGCATCACCCCGGCCGACCCACCTGCTGGCGGCAAGCGCGGCCGCCTCCGTGACGCGAACGAGTTCGAGCGCGAGCTCTCGATCCATCGGCGATCCCTCCCTGGAAATTCCGTTGGCTGCGATTGGCGCCCGCCGCGCAGTGTGCTTGGCCGCGCAGCGCTCCGTCGCCAGATGCTCGCAGACTCACCTTCAACGGAATTATGACATCATATTATGCTGTCGTCAATCCATTCTCACAAAAATGTTGCGTCATAATTCTCGATGTGGTATGAACAAAGTATCGCGAACTCGATTCATGACATATCAGTTGATCACCCGTCAGATGGACCGCGCGGCGAGCGGATGGCGTCGCAGATGCAAGCGCTTCGCCGAACGGGCGACATCAAGGCAGTGACAAGGGGGATGCATGCATGGCGCAGGTGCAGGATGTAGCGCGCGATGAGGCGCTGACGACCCGATGGGTCTACTCCTTCGACCAAGCGGATCCGAAGAACCGCAAGCTTCTGGGCGGCAAGGGCGCCAACTTGGCGCAGATGGTGCAGTGGGGCTTCCCGGTCCCGCCCGGCTTTACCATCACGACCGAGGCGTGCAACGAATATTGGGCGCGGGGCGGAAAGTTTCCCGAGGGGCTGTTGGACGAGGTGGGAATGGCTGTCCTTCGGCTCGAACGAACCGCCGGAAAAAGGTTTGGGGATGCGTTCCAGCCGCTGCTCGTCTCGGTGCGATCGGGTGCGCCCGTCTCGATGCCGGGCATGATGGACACCATCTTGAACCTGGGCCTGAACGATTTGACCGTGCGAGCGCTGGCGAATCAGTCGCAGGATCCCGCCTTCGCCTACGACTCCTATCGGCGCCTGATTCAGATGTTCGCGAACGTCGTGTTCAACGTGTCGCTTGAGCCGTTTGAACACGCGCTGCGCGCGGCGAAGTCCAAGTGCGGCGTCGAGCGCGATCGCGACCTGCCCGCTGATTCATGGAAGGATCTCGTGGCGACGTACCTGAAACTCTTTGCCGAACACGTGAAGCAGCCGTTTCCGCAGGACGTCAATGTGCAACTGGAGCTCGCCATCGAAGCGGTCTTCCGCTCCTGGAACAGCCCGCGGGCCATCGTCTACCGCAAGGCTCACGGCATTCCGGAGACGCTTGGCACGGCGGTCAACGTCCAGGCCATGGTGTTCGGCAATATGGGCGACGACAGCGGTACGGGCGTCATCTTCACGCGCCACCCTTCGACCGGTGAGCCTGTGCTGTTCGGGGAGTTTCTGTCGAACGCCCAGGGCGAGGACGTGGTCGCCGGCATTCGCACGCCTCAACCCATTGCGGATCTCGCTCACACGATGCCAGCCGTGTACGAATCGCTCGTGGCCCTCGCGAAGCAGTTGGAGACGCGCTTCCGGGACATGCAGGACGTGGAGTTCACAGTGGAGCGGGGCAAGCTGTTCGTGCTGCAGACGCGCAGCGGGAAGCGCACGGCGCAGGCGGCGGTCCGCATCGCCATCGACATGCTGCACGAAGGACTGATTCAGCCGGAAGAGGCGCTTCTGCGCGTCGATGCTCAGCATTTGCGGCAGCTTTTACACCGGCGGCTTCAGGGAACGGACGCCCTGCAGGTGCTGGCCAAGGGGCTCCCGGCGTCTCCGGGCGCAAGTGTGGGGCGAATTGTGTTGGACGCGGACACGGCGGTGGAGTGGGCCCAGCGCGGCGAGAAGGTCGTGCTCGTGCGGCCCGAGACGACGCCCGAGGACATCCACGGCGTGCTGGCTGCAGAAGGCGTGGTGACGACGCACGGCGGAATGACCAGCCACGCGGCTGTTGTGGCCCGCGGAATTGGCAAGCCGGCGGTCTGCGGCTGCGACGGCGTGCACATCGACTTCGAGGCGCGCCAGGTGGAATCGAACGGCATCGTGCTCAAAGAGGGCGACGTCATCTCGGTGGATGGCGGAACCGGGACGGTGTACGTCGGTGAGGCGCAGATGGAAGAAGCCAAAATGGCGGAAGAACTGAAGGAATTGCTGTCCATCGCCGATGACGTGCGACGTCTCAAGGTTCGCGCGAATGCGGACACGCCAGAAGATGCGCGGCGGGCGCGCGAATTTGGCGCCGAGGGAATTGGCCTGTGCCGCACGGAGCACATGTTCCTGTCGCCGGATCGGGTGCCGCTCGTGCAGAGGATGATTTTGGCGACCACGTCGTCCGAGCGGCAGGACGCCTTGTCGAAGCTGTTGCCGCTTCAGGTTTCGGACTTCGCCGCCATTTTCGAGGCGATGGACGGACTGCCGGTCACCATTCGGCTCCTGGATCCGCCGCTGCACGAGTTCCTGCCGCGCGAAGAGGAACTGGCCGAGCGCCTGGACGCACTGCGCGAGCAGGGCGCGTCGCAGGGCGAGATCGCAGAGACCGAGCAACTGCTCCGGCAGGCCAGGTACCTGCGTGAGGCAAACCCGATGATGGGGCTTCGGGGTTCTCGGCTTGGCATCGTGTATCCGGAGATCTACGACATGCAGATGGAGGCCATCATCACGGCGGCGGCGCAGGCCAAGCGCCGGGGGATCGGCGTCGAACTGGAGGTTATGTTGCCACTCATCGGCTCGCCGAAGGAACTCCGCGTGCTGCGCGAGCGGATGGAGGAGATCGCCAAGCGGACGATGGAGCGCGAGGGCGTCGAGATCGGATACCGCATCGGAACGATGATCGAAGTACCGCGCGCCGCGCTGACGGCGGACCAGATTGCGGAGGACGCGCAGTTCTTCTCGTTCGGCACGAACGATCTCACGCAGATGACGTTCGCGTTCAGCCGGGACGACGCCGAAGGCAAGTTCCTGAATGTCTATCTGGACCGCGAAATTCTTCCATACAATCCGTTTGAGACGCTGGACACGGAGGGTGTGGGCAAGCTCATCCAGTGGGCCGTCGAAGCTGGGCGCAAGCGCCGTCCAGACTTGAAGACGGGCGTGTGCGGCGAACATGGCGGCGATCCGGCTTCCATCGCGTTCTGTGAAGACATAGGACTTGACTACGTCAGTTGCTCGCCGTTCCGCATTCCTGTTGCGCGGATTGCCGCGGCACAGGCGGCGGTGCGCAGGCGGATGACGGGCTGACGGGGGCCACACCCAGGGGGACAAATGGAGACAAGATGAGATGCGGATGTTGATGTACAATAGAGACGCACGCGAGGACATTCGCGGCCAGGCGGGGACTCGACCGCCTGGCCGCCTCTTGCTGGGGGAGAGGCCCATCGAACTCACACCTCGTCAAAAGGAGATTCTTCGACTCGTCCGGGCGCATCAGCCCATCACCGGAGATCAAATTGCGGAAATGTTGGGCGTGAGCCGGCCCACCATTCGGTCCGATTTATCCTTGCTCGTGATGCTCGGCCAGTTAGATGCGAAGCCGCGCGTTGGCTATTTTCTGGCCGATCCGTCTCCACCGTCCGCGCCTGTCCCGTGGCGCGATGTGCGCGTTGGCGAGGTGCAATCTCTGCCGGTGATCGTCCGCGAGACGACGACGGTGCATGACGCTGTGATCACCATGTTCCTGGAAGACGTCGGCGGGCTCATCGTCGCAGACGAAGACGGGCGATTGCAGGGCGTCGTATCGCGCAAGGATTTTCTGAAATTCACACTTGGGAATGCCAGCGCAACCTCGCTTCCCGTAGGCATGATCATGACCCGCTATCCGCACATCGAGACGGTGACTCCGCACGATCGCGTGGTCGACGCGGCGAAGCGGATGATCGAGTACAAAGTGGACAGCCTGCCCGTCGTCGAACCCGCTTCGGAAGAAGGCGCACCGCCTGTTGTGGTGGGCCGGATCACCAAGACGACGCTGGCGCGCCTGGTGGCAGAATGGGGGACCGACTGGCGATGACCGAACCGCAAATTCAGGATACGCGTACCATCTACATCTGTTCGGATTCACTGGGGGATACGGCTGAGGCCGTGGTACACGCAGTCATTCATCAGTTCGACATGCGGCGTGTCAAGATTGTCCGGTACGCGCAGGTGCGCGCGGAAGATGAGATCCGCGAAGTGGTGGAGGCGGCACGGCAAACCGGCGGCTTCATTGCGTACACGCTTGTGCAGCCCGAGTTGCGCGAGATGATGAAGATGGAAAGCATTCGGCTCGGCGTTCGCGTCGTGGACATCATGGGGCCGATGATGCAGGCCTTTATCGACACGTTTCACGATCATCCCAAGCAAAAACCGGGTCTGCTGCACGTCCTGAACGAGGACTATTTCCGGCGCGTGGATGCCATCGAGTTCGCGGTCAAAGCGGACGACGGACGAGATCCGCGGGCGCTGTTACAAGCGGACGTGGTGCTCATCGGCGTGTCGCGCACTTCCAAAACGCCGGTCAGTATCTTCCTGGCGCACAAGGGACTTCGCGTCGCGAACCTGCCCCTCGTCCCCGAGGTCAAGCCGCCTGGCGAGCTGTACCAAGTGCCGAGATCGCGCATCGTGGGTCTCACGATGGGTGTCGAACAGATGATGCGGATCCGCAGCCAGCGCCTGAAGCATATGGGGCTGCCCGTTCTCGCCCAGTATGCGGATCGCAAGCGGATTGAGGAAGAGTTGTTTTACGCCGAGTCAATTGTGCGCGATCTCGGCTGCCCGCTCATCGACGTCACCGACAGAGCTATTGGAGCCTTTT
>NZ_BCSG01000038.1 GCF_001570745.1 Alicyclobacillus mali NBRC 102425 | reverse complement strand
CGGCGAAAATGATAGTAACACCGTTTCCCCCTCTGTGTCAAGTAGGGGTGTCACTCAAAACGATGCCCCTTCAACGCACCCTTTATACCGTCCATCGGCCTCCTGGGCCACAGCCCGCACCGTTGTGCAGGGCAAACCGTATGGTATCACAGCCTCGGCAGGCGCCATCATCGGGATACAGCCTTATCTCTCGCGCCTGCTGAGGCTTTGTGCACAACAGCCTTAAGGCACGTCAATCCCCGAAAAGTCTCCCGCCTCAAAGGCGTCCAGCCACGCGCGATCCCGGTCCGTCAATCGAGCGCGCAACAGGAGATCCGGACGATGCTTCCATGTGCGGTAAAGTGCATGCTTTCTTCGCCAAATCTCGATGTTCTGGTGGTGTCCCGACAAGAGCGTCTCCGGGACGCGCATGCCGCGAAATTCCGCGGGCCGCGTGAACTGCGGGTACTCCAGCAAGCCCGACGTGTGCGACTCATCCTCCGCCGAAGCCGCGTTCCCAAGAACACCCGGGAGCAGGCGCGTCACCGCATCGATGACCGCCATGGCAGCGATCTCGCCGCCCGTCAGCACAAAATCTCCAAGCGACAACTCCTCGGTGCACAAGCTTTGCCGGACGCGATCGTCGAATCCCTCATAATGTCCACACAGCAAGATGAGTCGCTGGCAGTTCGCGTACTCTTCCGCGACCGCCTGCGTAAAACGCCTCCCGGATGGGCTCAGCAAGATGACGCGCTCGTCCGGCGGGCTGCCCACACCCACGCGCGCCCGCAGATCGTCCATGGCCGCAAAGACAGGATCCGGCTTCAGCAACATGCCAGCTCCCCCGCCATAAGGCGCATCGTCCACCGTGCGATGGCGATCCGTCGCGTACTCGCGAAAGTCGATGAGTTCCACGCGCAGAGCGCCCGCCTCCTGGGCGCGTTTCAGCATGCTATCGCCGAGCACGCCGGCGAACATCCCCGGAAAGAGCGTCATGACCACAACATGAAGCGGCACGTCACTCGTCCTCCTCGCCGTCCCGAAGGCCAGGCAAAAGATGAACCGTCATGCGGCGCGCTTCAAGGTCCACCGAAAGAATCACATCTCGAATCGCCGGAAGCAGCAGATCCGGCTGCCCTGGCTTTCGTACGGCATAGACATCGTTGGCGCCCGGCGTCAAAACCTCGGCCAGCACACCGAGCGGCTCCCCTGTGTCAGAAATCACCTCTAGACCTATCAATTGATGGTAGTAGTACGCCCCTTCGGGGAGTGGGTGGAGCATATCCTCCGGGATGCACAGTTCGTAGCCGCGCCAGGATTCCACATCGGAAATGGCGTGATACCCCTGAAATCCGACGATCCACAAGTTTTGATGTCGCCGCCCGCTTCGCACCTCAAGCTCAGCCACCGGCTCGGAACCCGGCGGACGCAGCCACAGTCTGGACCCCGGCGAAAATCGTTCCTCCGGAAAGTCCGTGCGCGGATACACGCGCACCTCGCCGCGAAGCCCGTGAGGCTTGGTGACCACACCCACGGTGTAATATGCTGTCACTCTTCAATCCGCTGCCCGTTCTGGCGGAGTTCGACGACAATCCCGTCCTTCACGATAATCTCCGCTCCGAGCAACACCTTGGTCCAGTCGTCGCCCGGCTTGACATCAACCACCGTTTCGACGGTCATATTTTGAATTTCTGCACCAAGCTCCAACTGTTGAATTTGCTGCATCTGCCGAAACAGCTCTTCCCTCCGCTGCTCTCGCACCCGGCGCTCGTTCTCCAACTGTTGGCGAACCTGCTGGGCGATCTCGCCCCCCTGCGCCATGGCTTGTTCGATCGCGATTTTCCCCTGCTGCTCCAGCTGATCAAGCTCATTCTGAATTTGGTCAATTTGCCGACGTTGCTCGGCGATAATCTGCTGCTTAGCCGTCTCCGTCAAGATGAACTTAACGGCCACTGGTTGACGAATTTTCATTGTGATCTCCCCGCATCCTCGTTGAAACTGCTTTCTTGTGATCCGATGAGGACATGCACGCGCCGGCCTTGCCGATGTGCCGCTGCGCCCACCACGCTGCGCACCGCGTTGGCGATGCGACCCTGTCGCCCAATCACGCGGCCGACGTCGTCCGGGTGAACCGTGACCCGAAAAGTTGTCACGTCACCTTCCTGGCGAGCTTCCACGCGCACCTCATCCGGCCTCGTGACCAATGATCGAAACAAGAACTCCACCAAATCCTGCACGGATCGATCACTCCGAAGGGCGGCACGCGGCCGCCCACAGATTACTTCTTCTGAAACTTCTCCTCATGAAACTTCGTCAGGATGCCCTGAAGGTGGAACAAGTAGCGGACGCGATCGGACGGCTGCGCTCCCGTGCGGAGCCAGTGAAGGGCGCGCTCCTCGTCGATCCGAATCTCCGCCGGATCCGTCAGCGGGTTATACGTGCCGATCTCCTCCACAAATCGGCCGTCTCGCGGCGAGCGCGCCTCAGCCACCACGACGCGATAAAATGGGCGCTTCTTGGCTCCCATCCTCTTCAAGCGAATCCTCAATGCCATGACAATCGACCTCCAATACCGTTTTTACTTCTTCTTTTTCTTGCGATGCACCCGTTCACGCGGCGGTCCGGCCTCGGCACCCCCAAGTGGAGGTAACCCAGCCCCGCTGAGCCCGGGCACGCCTCCCATCGCCCGGAGCGCGTTCATCGCCTGACGGCGACCCATGCGTTTACCGCCGCCCGCAAGGTGCTTCATCATTTCACGCACCTGCTCGAACTGATTGATCAACTGGTTCACGTCGCGCACCGTTGTACCGCTGCCGTTGGCAATTCTGCGCCGCCGGCTCGCGTTCAGGATACCAGGATCCTGACGCTCCTGCGGCGTCATGGACGAAATGATGGCTTCCAGCCGGCGAAAGCGTCGATCATTCAAATCGAGGTTTTCGAGCCCCTTGACCCGATTCATCCCCGGCAGCATCTTGAGGATCTGGTCGAGCGGTCCGAGATTGCGAACCTGCCGGAACATCTCCTGGAAGTCGTCGAGCGTGAAGTTCGCGGACCGCATCCGCGCCTCCATCTCTTTCGCCTTGTCCAGGTCAATCCGCTCCTGCGCCCGCTCGATCAAGCTCAAGACGTCGCCCATGCCCAGGATGCGCGACGCCATGCGTTCCGGGTGAAACGGCTCCAGCGGCTCGATTTTCTCGCCCATGCCCACGAACTTGATGGGGCATCCTGTCGCCGCACGAACCGTCAGCGCAGCGCCACCGCGCGCATCGCCGTCGAGCTTCGTGAGGATGACGCCGGTGACCTCCAGCCGCTGATGGAAGGTCTCTGCGACGTGCACCGCGTCCTGGCCCGTCATGGCATCGACGACCAGAAGGATCTCCTGCGGTTCGACGACCTTCTTCATCGACTCCAGTTCAGCCATGAGCGCTTCGTCGATGTGCAGGCGACCCGCGGTGTCCACGATGACCAGGTCCGCACCGCGCCGCTCCGCGTCCCGAAGACCCGCCTCTGCGATCTCGACCGCACTCGCCCCATCCAAGGAAAAGACGGGCACATCGATCTGCCCGCCCAACACCTTCAGCTGATCGACCGCCGCCGGACGATAGACGTCGGCGGCCACGAGCAACGGGCGGTGGTTCTGTTGGCGAAAGGCGAGCGCGAGTTTCGCGGCCGTGGTGGTCTTGCCAGCGCCCTGAAGACCGACGAGCATGACGACGGTGGGAGGCTTCGGCGCCATGCGGATGCGAGCCTGCGATCCGCCCATGAGTTCCGTCAATTCCTCATAGACGATCTTCACGACCTGCTGGCCCGGCGTCAGGCTCTTCAGCACGTCCTGCCCCACCGCGCGAGCGCGCACGCGATCGACAAACTCTCGCACGACCTTGACGTTGACGTCGGCCGCGAGGAGCGCACGGCGAATTTCGCGCATCGCCTCGTCGACGTCCGCCTCGGTCAGGCGGCCTCGACCGCGCAGACGCTGAAAGACCGCCTGCAGGTTATTCGACAGGCTTTCGAACATCCGCATCACCTCCCAACAGAATCGAAACCGTGGCACCCATGGCGCGCATGGCATCATCCATGCGCCGCCTCACCTGTTCGGGCACGTGCGCAGATGCCTCGCGCCACGCGGACACCATCTGCTCCCACGCCTTTCGCTCCGCCCGCGCGATTTCCCGGAGATGAAGCGCCGCTTCATACGACTCGAGTTGATCTTCGACACGGCGAAGCTGATCGTGAACCGCCTGTCGGCTGATGGACAAGACCTCGGCGATCTCACCGAGGGACATATCCTCGAAGTGGTAGAGTTCCACAATCTGCCGCTGGCGCTCCGTGAGAAGCGGCTCGTAAAAGGCGTACAGATCGCCCACGCGCGTGACGTCTCTCATACTATCCGGGTTTTCAGCCACTGTCAAGCAAATCTCCTTTACACCCGTGTCTCAGGGCGGCAGATCGCTTCCGCGAACATCCGCGGATCGAAAGGCTGAAGATCGTCCATGCCTTCCCCGAGCCCGATCCACTTGACCGGGATCCCTTCCTCGCGGACGATGGGGAACACGATCCCGCCCTTGGCCGTGCCGTCGAGTTTGGTCACCACAATGCCGGTGACCTGAACGACCTCCTTGAACACGCGCGCCTGCACGAGGCCATTCTGCCCGGTGGTGCCGTCGATCACAAGAAGCACCTCGTGTGGGGCGCCCGGGAGTTCGCGCTCCGCGACCTTGCGGATCTTCGCCAGCTCGTTCATCAGGTGCGCCTTGTTCTGCAGCCGCCCTGCCGTATCGCAGATGACGAGATCGCACCGCCGGGCCTTCGCCGCCTGAATGGCGTCGTACACCACAGCGGCGGGATCCGAGCCCTGCGCATGGCGCACGACGTCGACGCCGACCCGCTCGCCCCACACCATCAACTGCTCAATGGCTGCAGCGCGGAACGTGTCGGCTGCCGCGAGGATGACGCGTTTGCCCTGGCTCTTGTAAGCATGCGCGAGCTTGCCAATGGTCGTCGTCTTCCCCGCACCGTTGACACCCACCACGAGCACCACCGTTGGCCCGTCCGGATTTTCCGCCATCTCGGATTGCGAACCCAAAAAGTCCGCCATGACGTCGACCATGACGTCCGGCAGATCTTCCGCCCGCTCAATCCGCCGTTTGCGCGCCTCGCGCCGGATGGCCTCCACCAATTCCGCGGCGGTATCCACGCCGACGTCGGACAGGATGAGCGTCTCCTCCATCTCGTCAAACACGGAATCGTCCAGCTTCCGGCCGCGAAAGACGGACAACAGCCTGTCTGCCATCGCAGCGCGCGACTTCTCAAGTCCCTTTCGGAATCGATCGAACAGCCCCAACGCCTTATCTCCCTTCGCCTTCTCTTCCGCTTACGCCGTTTCGTAGTCGATCTCGTCGCTCAAACGCACGCTCACCAGCGACGACACACCGCGTTCGGGCATGGTCACGCCGTACAGCGCGTCCGCTTCTTCCATCGTACCGCGCCTGTGCGTGATCACGATGAATTGGGTATCGGCGGCGAGCAGGCGAAGCTCGTGCGCGAAGCGAGCCACGTTCGCTTCGTCGAGCGCCGCCTCGACCTCGTCCAAGACACAGAACGGAACCGGTCGCACGCGCAGGATGGCAAACAGCAGAGCCATGGCGGTCAGCGCGCGCTCACCGCCCGACAGGAGATTTAGGTTCTGCAGTTTCTTTCCAGGAGGCTTTGCCACCACTTCGATTCCCGTGGTCAGGGGATCCTCCGGATTGGTCAGCACCAGATCCGCCTCGCCTCCTTGAAACAGGCTGTGAAACGCCTTGCCAAATTCCGCACGGATCTGCTGAAACGTCTCCATGAACCGCTCTGCCATTTCGTGATCGATCTCGTCGATCAGCTGCTCGAGCTGCTCTCGAGCGGCGACGAGATCGTCACGCTGTTCCGTGAGAAAGCGGACCCGCTCCGACAGCCGCTCGTGCTCCTCGATGGCGCCGAGGTTCACGTCACCGAGGGATGCGCGCTCCCGCCGCAGCGAATCGAGCCGCCGTTCTGTCTCGGCCACAGTGCCCTGAAGGGGGTACCGCTCCTTCGCCCACTCGTAGGTCATGCCGAATTGCTCGCCCATTTTCGCGAGCGCATGGGAGAGATCGGCATCTGCCCGTTCCACGGCGACAAGCGCGCGCTGCAACGCTGTCTCCTGCTCGTCGACGGCCCGGCGCTTGCGCCGCACCTCCTCTTCAAACTCGCGCGCCTCGGCCTCCAGCTCCTGTCGCGCCTGACGCGCTGCGGCCAGCGTATGTTCGAGGGCATCCAACTCCTGCGCAAGCCGCAGGGCTTCGGCGCGCTCCGATTCCCGCGCGGCGGCAAGGCGAGCGGCCTCCGCCTCATCGCGGGCCTCCTCCTTGCTCATCTCCGCACGAGCGCGCTCGAGCCGCGCCTTTCGCTCGCGCAACTCGCTCATGCGCTGCGCCAGATTCTCCCGCTCCTGCTCGAGCGTGGCCACCTCAATCCGAAGCCCGGTGAGTTGCTCCTTGGCCTGTGCTAACTCCGACTCCAGAGCCGCGAGGCGCTCGCGGCGTTCCGCAATGTCGGCGGTGATCCGCGCCACCTGTTCCTCCGCATCCGCCAAGGCGTCCCGGACCTCGCCCATGCGCCTGTCGATCTCCGAGCGATCCGCCGCCAGCGACTCTCGCTCCCAATCGAGGGCTTCCATGCGCTCGGCAAGGGTCTTGAGCAGAAAGTTGGCCTGTTGATCCTCGCTTTCGAACTGTTTCAGGCGCCCGAGGCGCACCGCGCGCTCCGCCTCAAGGCGATCCCGCTCGCGCGCGAGATCCACCACGCGGGAGCGAAGCTCCTCTTGACGAGTTCTCAGGCGTGCGCGCTCGGCTTCCAGCGCCTTCAGCTTGTCTTCCAAATCTTCTCGCTCGCGTTGGCGACCGAGCAGCCCTGGCCCCTTGCGGTTCACGTGGCCGCCGGTCATCAGACCTCCCGGCGCGATCACATCACCTTCCAGCGTCACCACGCGAAAGCGATGATTGAGCGCTCGCGCGATGCGGCTCGAGCACTCAAGATCCTTCGCAATCACCACGCTGCCGAGCAAGTGTTCTACGGCATGGCGGAAGCGCTCGTCGAACGAGACGAGGTCGCTCGCGAGCCCAAGGAAACCCGGCTCATTCACCACGCGCGAGGCAAGTGCCGGCTCCATCCGCCGCGATCGAACGACGTCAAGCGGGATGAATGTGGCTCGGCCACCTTGGCGCGCCTTCAACAGGCGAATGGCGTCCATCGCGTCCTGCTCGGTTTCGACGACCACGTTTTGCAGCGCGCCGCCCAAGGCCGTTTCCACGGCCAGCTCGTACTTTCGATCCACGCGAATCAGCTCGGCGACGGAGCCGCAGACACCCTTGAGCGCACCTCGCTTGGCTTGCTGAAGGACCATGCGCACACCGTGCGCGTAGCCGTCGTACCCCGCCTCGAGATCGCGCAGCAGCTCCAGGCGACTCGACAGTCCCTGCACATCCGCCTGCAGACGGTGCCAGGCGGACACGGCCTGCGCCTCATCGGACGCCGCCTGCTCCCGCTCGGCGTCCACGTCGGCCAACTGGCGCTCAATCTCCTCGAGTTCGCGCCTCGTCTCCTCCGCCCGCGCTGCCCGCGCTTGCCTTTCGGCCGCGACGCGATCTCGCTCCGCCTGAATCCGCGCAGCCTCTTCTTCAAACCGCTCGTGCCGCATCGCGCCGGCCTGGATCTTGTCCTCTAGCGTCTTCCATTCGTTGCGAAGCGCGGCCGCACGGTGATTGGCGTCGATAAGTTCCCCGCTCAAGCGGTCGATCTCGTCCGCCAGCGCCAATCGCCGCCCATCGTCCGCTCGCTCGCGCGCGGACGCGAGCATATCTTGTCTCTGCCCGAGCGCCGCGGCTGCCTCCGCCTGTGCCTGTGCGACCGCCTCCATGGCGGCGTCAAGCTCGGCGAGATCGCGCGCCAGCTCGTCCCTGCGCCGGCGCCTGTCTTCCGCGCGCTGCGCGAGAGCAGTGAGTCGCTCCTCTGCAACGGCGAGCGACCCTTCTGCCTTTTGCCGACCTTCGACGACCTGGACGTACGTCTGCTGCAGCGACTCGAGCCGCGCCGCGGCCTCGCCGAGCGCCTGCCGCCGCGCTTTCCACGCGTCATCGGCTTGGCTCAGCCGCTCCTGAGCCTCGTTTCTCGCCGCTTCCTCGCGCGTCACCTGGCGCTTGAGATGCTCATACCGCTCGTGCAGACGATCGATCTCGACCACGAGCAGCGCGATCTCCGTCTCCTCAATCTCGTCCGACAGCGCCTGGTACCGCTCTGCGATCCGCCTCGCCTCCGCGAGCGGGCCGAGCTGAGCCTCGAGTTCCGCCAGGATGTCGTCGACGCGAACCAGATTCGCCGCCGTCTCCTCCAGCTTCCGCTCGGCCTCTTTTCGCCGGTGCTTGAACTTCACAATCCCGGCCGCATCCTCGAACGGCCCCCGCCGGTCCTCCGGCCGCGTGGACAACATTTCCTCAATCTTGCCCTGTCCGATGATGGAATACGCCTCGCGCCCGAGTCCCGTGTCCATGAACAACTCGTGGATGTCCTTCAGCCGGCAAGGCTGGCGGTTGATCCAATACTCGCTCTCGCCCGAGCGAAACGCGCGCCGGGTGATGGTCACCTCTTCGAACGTCACCGGCAGGTGGCGATCCGTGTTGTCGAGCGTGATGGACACTTCGCAGAAGTTCGTCGCCTTGCGCAACTCGCTGCCCGCGAAGATCACGTCCTCCATCTTGCTGCCGCGCAGGTTTCGAACGCTCTGCTCGCCCAGGACCCATCGGAGCGCGTCGGCGATGTTGCTCTTGCCGCTGCCGTTCGGGCCCACGATGGCCGTGATGCCGGGAGAAAGGATCATCTGGGTCTTGTCCGCAAACGACTTGAACCCGAGGATGTCAATCTGTTTGAGATACACCGTTGACACGCTCCTCCGAGCGTTCTTCGGAGAGCGAGGCCAGGGCCATCGCCGCCGCCTGCTGCTCCGCCTCCTTCTTGGAACGGCCGATTCCGACGCCGCGAACTTCACCGCCCAGCTCCACCTGAACGACGAATTCGCGCGCATGCGCGGGTCCGCGCTCTTCCACGATCACGTACCGCACAGGCGTGTGGTGACGCTGTTGCACAAGTTCCTGCAGCGCGGTCTTGTAATCAAGGCCAGTGGACACGTCGGGGAGATACGGCACCATGTGCGCGTGGACGAACTGGCGAACGGCCTCCAGACCCTGATCGAGGTACAGTGCACCGAGGAACGCCTCGAACACGTCGGCCAGAAGAGCCGGGCGAGATCGCCCGCCGCTGCGCTCCTCACCTCGACCGAGGCGGATATACTGGTCAAACGAGAGCCGCTTCGCGAAGCGTACCAGGGATGCCTCGCAGACGATGGCGGCGCGCATCCGCGTCAGTTCGCCTTCCGGCATCCTGGGATACGTGCGATATAGAAAGTCGCTCACCACGAGTTCGAGCACGGCGTCGCCTAAAAACTCCAGACGCTCGTTGTCTTCAATGTGTAGTTTCCGGTGCTCGTTGCGGTACGAGGCGTGCGTGAATGCCTGTTTGAGAAGGTTGACATCGTTGAATTGAAGGCTCAGTGATGCCTGCAGTTCAAGCCATTTGCTCTGCAATCCATTCCTCTCCCCCTTGGGGGCTTTGAGGCGCCGTCTCGCGCAGAGGCGGCCCCTCAAAGCCCTCATGGTAAAAAGCCCCCGGGCAGGCCAGGGGCTTCTCTCTCTTGCAGACTCAGGACACGTACTTGCGGAAGACCAAGCACGCGTTGTGTCCGCCGAACCCGAACGAGTTCGAGAGCACCACATTGACGTCGGCCCGTCGGGCCTGGTTGGGTACGTAGTCGAGATCGCAATCGGGATCTGGCGTCTCGTAGTTGGTGGTCGGCGGAATCATGCCGTCCACCAGTGTCATCACGCACGCTACAGCCTCCACGCCGCCCGCCGCACCGAGCAAGTGTCCGGTCATCGATTTGATGGAGCTCATCGCGAGCTTGTAGGCGTGATCGCCAAACAAGCGCTTCACAGCGTACGTCTCGATGCGGTCGTTGTACTCGGTGCTCGTCCCGTGCGCGTTGATGTAGTCGACGTCCGTCGGCGCAAGCCCTGCGTCTTCGATCGCGGCTTTCATCGCGCGGTACGCGCCGTCGCCCTCCGGGTCCGGCGCCGTGACGTGATACGCATCGCCAGACATCCCGTAGCCGCCGATCTCGGCCAAAATGGTGGCGCCGCGCGCCAAGGCGTGATCCAGAGCCTCGAGGACGAGGATACCGGCGCCTTCGCCCATCACAAAGCCGTCGCGGTTCTTGTCAAACGGCCGGCTGGCGCGCTGCGGTTCATCGTTGCGCGTGGACAGAGCCTTCATATTGCAGAAGCCGGCCAGCGCAAGATCCACCACCGCGGCCTCAGCGCCGCCCGCAATCATCACATCGGCCGCACCGCGTTGGATGATTTTATACGCATCGCCGATCGCATGCGATCCGGTCGCACACGCGGATACGGGGGAGCTGTTCGGGCCACGCACGCCGAATTCGATCGAGACTTGTCCAGAAGCCATATCGCTGATCATCATCGGCACCAGGAACGGACTCACTCGTTTCGGCCCGCGCTCGATCAGCGTCCGGTAGTTTGACAGCGTCGTGCTGATGCCGCCGATGCCAGAGCCGATGTACACGCCGATTCGATCCCGGTTTTCGTCCGTGATCTCGAGCTTGGACTGAAGGACTGCTTCGTGCGCCGCGTACAAGGCGTACTGCGTGAACAAGTCCATGTGCCGAAGTTCCTTCTTGTCGATATAGCGTTCTGGGTCAAAGTCGTTCACCAAGCCGGCGATCTTGCATGGATATTCGGAGGTGTCAAACCGGTCGATCTCGCGAATGCCCGATTTGCCCGAAAGCAAGCTGTCCCAAAACGCAGGGACGGTGCTGCCAACTGGAGAAACGACCCCAAGTCCCGTCACCACCACGCGTCGTGCCATGGATTCACCCCCCTACATAGCATAAAGCCCCGGCTCGCGCACGGGGACTATGCTACCCGAATTTCGCACATCATCCCTGGTGCTGCTCGATGTATGTAACCACATCGCCGACCGTGCTGATTTTTTCAGCATCCTCATCGGAGATCTCCATATCGAATTCGTCTTCCAGCTCCATGATGAGTTCGACGATATCCAGCGAGTCCGCACCCAGGTCGTCCTTGAACGTCGCGTTCAAAGTCACCTTATCCTCATCGACATTCAGTCGATCCACAATGATCTTTTTCACACGTTCAAACACGTCGTTTGCCATCGTCTCACCTCCTTTTGCAGTATACTACATGGCCATGCCGCCGTCGACAGCGACCACCTGGCCCGTGATGTAACGGGCTTTCTCTGAGGTCAGGAAGGCGACCGCATACGCCACCTCGTCCGCCTGTCCCGTCCTTCCCAGCGGGATATGCGCCAAGAGGTCTCGCATTCGATCCTCGCCGAGCTCGCGCGTCATGTCGGTGTCGATGTAGCCGGGAGCGACGGCGTTGACCGTGATGTTGCGAGGCGCAAGCTCCTTCGCGGTGGCCTTCGTCAGGCCGATGAGGCCCGCCTTCGCCGCGGCATAGTTGGCTTGTCCGGCGTTGCCCATGAGCCCCACCACGGAGGTGATGTTCACGATGGCCCCCCACCTCGCCTTCATCATCGGCCGCGCGACCTCGCGAATCAAATAAAACCCGCCGCGGAGGTTCGTGTCAAGGACCTGGTTGAAATCGTCGTCGCTCATCCGCACCAAGAGTCCGTCGCGCGTGATGCCGGCGTTGTTGACCAGAATGTCGATCCGGCCCATCGCCGCCACAGCCTCTGCCACGAGGCGCTTCGCCTCCTCGGGCTTTGACACGTCCGCCTGGATGGCGACCGCACGGCGCCCCATCTCCTCAATGGCTCGAACCACCTCCGCCGCAAGGTCCGCCCCACCGCGATAGTTCACAACGACGTCGCGCCCCGCCGCGGCGAGTTCGAGCGCAATGGCGCGCCCGATGCCGCGCGACGCGCCGGTGACAAGCGCCACTCGAGCGTCACTCACCGCCTTCACCCCCGCGCGTCAGCATGGCACACACCTCATCGAGCGTCGCCGCATCTTCGGCATGGGCCGTCTCAAGCGACTTGTCGATCTTGCGCACAAGCCCACTCAGCACCGTCCCAGGCCCGAGTTCCACCACGCAATCCACGCCCAGCCGTTTCATCGACTGCACGCAGTCCACAAAGCGAACCGGCATGACGAGCTGCTTTTTGAGCGCGTCTCGGAGGTCCGAGGCCATCCGCCGCGGATGCCCATCCACGTTCGCCACCACGGGCGTCTCAGCGTCCTCAAATGCAGTCTCTTCGAGGAGTGCCCCCAGCCGGTCGGCGGCTGGCTGCATCAGGCTCGAGTGAAATGGCCCGCTCACGTTGAGGGGCATCACCCGGCGAGCCCCCGCCTCCTTGGCCAGCTGCGATGCGCACTCGACCGCCGCCTTAGATCCAGAGATGACAATCTGCCCGGGACAGTTCACATTCGCCAACTCGACTGTCTCGCCCGTTTCCTCGCTCGCGCGCCTGCACACCTCTCGTAGCGGCTCCTCGTCGAGCCCAAGGACCGCCGCCATGGTGCCCTGCCCCGCCGGATACGCCTCGTCCATCAGCTTTCCGCGTTGATACACGAGCTTCACCGCGTCCGCGAAGGAAAGGCTCTTGGCCGCCACAAGCGCCGAGTATTCGCCAAGGCTGTGGCCGGCCACCGCGAGCGGCTGGATATCGACGCGATCGACCAGCGCGCGCCAGACCGCCACGCTCACCGTCAAAAGCGCCGGCTGGGTGTAGTAAGTCAAGCGTAGCGTCTCTTCGGGCCCATGCAGAATGATGTCCGACAGTTTCATCCCCAAAGCTTCATCGGCTTCCTCAAGGAGAGTGCGCGCCACGGGATACTCATCAAAGATGGCACGCCCCATGCCGACGTACTGAGCGCCTTGTCCTGGAAACACGAATGCGACGTTCATGTTCGACCCTCTCCGAGTTCGGAATTCGGCACGGACACGCGCCGTTCGCCCATGGCGACCGTCAGTTTGTGCAACAGATCATTCGCGATGAACTTTCGAGCCTGGGTGATGGCCATGAACCACGCCCGCGCGTTGCTGCTGCCGTGGGCTTTGAAGCAGCCTCCATTCACGCCGAGGAACGGCGCGCCGCCATGTTCGGCCCAGTCGTACCTCGCTCGCATTTGGCGCAGCCGCTTCCCCACGAGCAGCGCCGCGAGTCTGCCGCTCATCGTCTGGGTCAAGACGGTCCGGATGTCGGAAAACAAGCCAAGCCCAATGCCTTCCGCCAACTTCAACACGACGTTGCCGACAAACCCGTCGCAGACTACGACGTCCGCACAGCCCGCCATCATCTCGCGCGCCTCGATGTTGCCCACGAAATTGAGGGGTGACTGAGATAAGAGCGCGAAAGCCTGTTTTACGACAGCGTTGCCCTTCGAGTCCTCCGTGCCCACGTTCAGAAGCGCGATGCGAGGCTTCTCAATGTCCAGGACGTGACGCACGTAAGCATCGGCCATGTACGCGTAGCTCAACAAGTTTTCCGCCGAAGCGTCCATGGTGGCACCGGCGTCGAGTAAAAGCACCCCTCGCCCGTCAAACGTCGGCAAGATAGGGGCGAGCGCCGGCCGCTCCACGCCGGGCAAGCGCCCGATGATGAGTGTTCCGGCCGCCATGATGGCACCCGTGTTGCCCGCGGAGACCATCACGTCCGCCTCCCGGTTCGCCACCATGGTGGCGGCCGTCACGAGCGAGGAGGTCGGCTTGCGCCGCACAGCCCTGACAGGTTCTTCGTCGCCCGCAATCACCACCTCGGTGTGGCGCACCTCGACATTGTCGGGCAGCTTCGCTCCTCCCAGCTCCCGAATCCGCGCCTCGTCCCCGATCACGATGAACTTCGTATCGGAGTACTGAGCCGCAGCCTGGCACAGCGCTTCCATCGGGGCTTCCGGGGCATAGTCGCCGCCCATCACGTCCACGGCCATCGTGATCACTCGGTTTCCCCCTCGTCCATCGACTGCACCCCTGCGTGGGAAGGATCTTTGTACACCCAAATCACACCTTCCACCACGGTGTCGTGGCCCACGTGGCTCACCGCCCGGCAGCGCACGATCCCGCCGTGTTCTCCGATCACGTCGACTCTTGCTCGCACGGTCTCGCCCAGGCGCACGGGGCGCAGAAAGCGCAGTTCCGTCTTGGCCGTCACCGCGAAATCCGCATCCATCAGCGCGACGGCGAGGGAATTGATTTGCGCGAAGAGGACGTGACCGCGCACAATCTGCGTGCGCTTGAACACATGATTTATCTGAATCGTCAACTCCGATTCGGCGTGACGGTTCAACTCGAGCTTCGTGAGGCGCCCAATCAGATCCTGCTCGTCGAGTGAGCGCACCTGATCCTGCCGATCCGAAGCCATCCGGCGGATGCGCTCTCGAACCTCAGGAATGTGCAACGCGCTGCGGTCCAACCGAATCGTCGCGACGCTCACGCCAAATTGTTCCGCCAATTGTTCGTCGGTCGCAAACGGATTCTGTTCAAGGAGTGCCACAAGCGCATACCGGCGCTCCGATTTTTTCAGCGCAGATACCCTCTTTCGACCCATCGCATTCCGGTTATCCATGGCTCTCTCACCCGGCCAACAGCTCCGAGACAAAGAACGCCACCGAGTACACCTCATCATGATACCGAGAATTGGCGCGCCCGTCTATGTTGCAATCCGTCGAATGCGCGCGGCCTCCGTCGGTTGATGCGAAAAGAGGCTGTCCACACCGGCGATTCCCTGCGCGGTGAAGGACAGCCTCTAGACTCTTCGCTCACTTGACCGAAAGAACGACTCGCCCTTTGTACGTACCGCAGCTCGTGCACGCATGATGCGGAAGCTTGTACTCACCACACTGGGGACAGGTGACCAGCGTCGGCTGCTCAAGCTTGAAGTGCGTACGGCGCTTGCGCTTTCTCGTCTTGGAAACCCGGTGTTGTTGGACCGCCACAGAACCCACCCCCTTTTTCGCGTACCGCGCACTATCTTACTCCGAACCATGCTCGGAAAGCAAGCCCTTCAGCGCCTCCAGCCTGGGATCAATGGGCCGTACGTCGCAGCCGCACGCCTCCACGTTGCGATCCCGTCCGCAGACGGGACATAATCCTTGACACGTCTCCTTGCAGAGCGGGCGATTGTCGATGGTGAGAAAAATGGCCTGCTCCAATTCGGGCGTGACGTCCACCAACTCGTCACCGACAAACCGCACCTCGTCCTCCGCCTTCTGCTCATCGGTCGTGTATCGCTCGTGAAAGGACGCGCTCAAAGGACGTGTGAACTCCGTGAGGCAACGGGCACACACGTAATGCACCACCGTCTCCAGTTCGCCCTGTACGATCACGTAAGGATGGTGATAGGTGGCGTGCAGGTGCACGTTCACCTCGTCGAGCGACTCAATATCCACCACTTCTTGCGCGATGCGCGGCAGCGATACGGTCTCGGCAAGATCCAGTTCGCCTTCTTCTCTCAGCCGTTCCACATCGATGTTCATGTCATGAGCCCCTTTCTGCCGCGCCAGCCGACGCCGACACTGCTGTTATGACACAAAGGCGCCGGCGCGGTCAATGGCATCCCAGATGCGATCCAACTGCGCCACCGCCGCCTGATAGCCGAGATCGATGGCATCTGCCGCGCGCTGGAACTGCGCCGTCCCGATATGGGAAACCTCGGGCACGAGCGTCAAACTCGCGCCGCGGTCGCGCGCCCGAAAGGCTTCGTCCTGCATCAGCTCGAGGCTCTGCATGATGACGTCCATGGCGGAGGTGGGCGGTGTCCCTCGCGGTGTCACGCCGACGTCGACGGCGATGACGAGATCGACACCAAGGTCCCAGCACGCCTGTACAGGCACGCGCTCCAGTACGCCTCCATCGACGTACACGGCACCGTCCCGCACCTCGGGAACAAACACGCCAGGGATTGAAATGCTCGCCCGCACGGCGTCCGCGATGAGACCGGAGCGAAACACGACCAGCCGGCGCTGGATGAGATCGGTCGCCACGATGGCAAGCGGGATGGCGGTGTCGGCGAACGTGCCCTGGCGGGTCATGGTGGCCACCACGGCGCGCACCTTTTCCCCTTGGATGAAGCCCATCTTGGGAACGGTGAAATCCAGCCAATGCCGCCGCCGCAGGTTGACAGCGAGGGCGCGCATCACGCGCGGCGGCACCCCCATCGCGTACACCCCCGCCACGAGCGCCCCCATGCTGGAACCCGCGATGGCGTGCACGGGAATGCCGTGCTCGGCGAAGGCCAACAGCACGCCGATATGTGCGAAGCCCTTGGCGCCGCCGGAGCCGAGGGCCACCCCGACCTTGACGTTCTCCCGCGCCCGCACCTTGTCAGACATGTCGATTCGCCAGTCCCCCTGCGCGCGCGGCAAGCGCGTTGGCCACGTGAGGCGTGACAAACCTGGATATATCGCCCCCGTGCATCGCCACGTCCTTGACAAGCGACGAGCTGACAAACGACCACTCGGGCGAAGTGGGGACGAAGACCGTGACGAGATCGTCATGAAGCGCCCGATTCATTTGCGCCATGGCCATCTCGTTCTGTAGATCGACGTGGTTGCGCACGCCGCGCACGACGCATTGGACACCCGACGAACGGCAGTAGTCCACCAAGAGGCCGCTGAACGCGTCCGCGCGCACGTGCGAATAGGCGCGTACCGCGTCCCGGATCATGTCGAGTCGCTCGTCGAGATCGAACCAGGGCCGCTTTGAAGGATTGTGTAACACAGCGACCACCAGTTCGTCGAACAGCGGCGCCACCTGCGCGATCACGTCCAGGTGCCCGAGCGTGATGGGATCAAACGTCCCAGGGTAGACGGCTTTGCGCATGAAGACCCCTCCTATATCTGTACGCTGGATCGGCTCCGATAAATCCGAACGGCGATGTCGCCGTATGCGCGCGCCTTGTGCAGGACAAAATCGCCCGTCTCATCGGGCAACGCAAGCGAGGCCGGCAGTTCGCAAATGACGGCCCCGGAGACGCGACCTGGCGGTAGCGCGCGCAGCACCGGAAGCCACAGGTCAGCGTGATACGGTGGATCCACAAACACATAGGAGGCGACGAGGTCTGACGTCTCGAATCGGCGCAGCGCCTGCGCCCAGTCCAGGACCCATACCTCCGCCTCAGACGCGGCGCCGACGCGGTCCAGGTTGCGCCGCACAAGTCGCGCGGAGCGTGGGTCTCTGTCCACAAAGATGGCGCGCGATGCGCCTCGGCTGAGCGCCTCAATGCCCAGCGCACCCGTTCCAGCAAACAGGTCGATGACAACACCCTGCAGCTGGTGCGGAATCAGGTTGAACATGGATTCTTTGACCCGATCCGTCGTGGGACGGACCGCGCTCCCCCTCGGCGCCTCAAGTGATATCCCTCGCCACCTGCCCGCAATCACCCGCATACTTGATCTCCTCTCAGGTGGAAGGCCCACCTTTCTTTGCACCAACGTAACACAACGAGGAGCGAGCGCCAACGGGACGTATATCCGTTCCTTCTTTTGGACATTCTGTGAACGACAACGGCGACAGCTGTTGTGGCAACCGAGTGCGAAGAGGCGATCCCCATCCACTCTTCCTCCGGTTTCTCCTCTCCCAGAACGCGTCAGGCGATTCTGACGCAGGGCCTCGCGCAAACCCGGGCGCGGGGCCTGTTTCATGTTTGCACTCCTCATCCCGGTATGTCCCGGCACACGTCCGCTATAATCGTCCTAGGGACGTTGACTGCACGTAGAGCCCTGGAGGACGGAGGCGATGTCGTTGTCACTCAAAAGCCCCTCGATTCGCCAGCAGGTGGCTCAACTGGGCCGGGAACTCTCGGCATCGGCCGCGCTCGTGCAATGGCTCGCGGCCATTGAGCGCGAAAACGGAAGACTGAACGCGCTCCTCTGCGTGGCGACCGAGATGAGCCGCCAACAGGCGAGCGCCATCGACCAACTGGCCGCGCGGTTTCCCGAAGGCCTGGGGCCACTCGCGGGTATCCCCATCAGCGTGAAGGACCTCATCGACACCTCGTTTCTCCCGACCACGTACGGGCATGGCCGATTCCGCGAACACGTGCCGGATCGCACCGCCCTCTGCGTCGCAAGATTGCAGCGTGCGCACGCCCTCATCATCGGGAAAGCCCATCTGCACGAATTTGCCTTTGGCGTGACCAACGAGAATCCGCATTTCGGTCCCGCGCGCAATCCACGCGACCCAAGCCGAATCACCGGCGGCTCGAGCGGCGGCAGTGCTGCATCTGTCGCCGGCGGCATGGCGCAGGCAAGTGTGGGTACCGATACCGGCGGCAGTGTGCGCATCCCGGCCGCGCTCACCGGATGCGTCGGATTCAAGCCATCCTATGGCCTCGTCCCGACGGACGGCGTGCTCCCGCTCGCGCCTACACTCGATCACGTCGGCACGCTCGCAAACTCGGTCGAGGACGCGGCGGTCGTCACCGCGGTCATGGCAGGCATCGACCCCGACGCATGGCTCTCGCGTCCTGCGCCAAGCGGGCGCCTGCGGGCCGCCGTTGTTCCTGGCTTGGTCAGGTTTGCATCCCCCGAGGTGTGCGCGTGGTTTGAGGGGCTTACGCACGTCCTTCAAAGCCGCGGCACCATCGAGTTAGCTGGCGCCATCGAGCTGGATGCGGACGAGATCGCGCGCCATCAGGCGAACATCCTCGGGGCCGAGGCGTATGGCACGCATCGGGTTTGGCTTGCGGAACACAGGGAAGCGTACGGACCGGACGTCCGAGAGCGGCTGGAAGACGGCGCGCGTGTGGACACAGCCTCCTACGCGGAGAGTCTGCGCTTTCGCGCCCGCTTCACGAATGCCATTCGCGCTCTGTTCGCCCAGTACGACTGCATCCTTCTGCCGACGACGCCCATTCCGGCAACGCGCATCGGAGAGACGACGGTGCAGATTCATGGAGAGGAGCAAGCCGTGAGGCCACTTCTGACAAGATTTACGAACCCGTGGAATCTCTCGGGGGCACCGGCCGTCTCGATACCGGCGGGCCAGGTGTCGGGGTTGCCGATGGGGCTTCAAATTGTGGGCAAGCCTGGCGGTGACGCCGAACTGGTGAACATCGCCCGCCGAATCGAGGCGGATATCGCCTCCCACCTGCCATAAAGAAGGCGCCGTCAGCGGGTGCCAGTGACGGCGCCCGCGACGACGCTGAACGACTGCAGAATTCGCTCGTAATGACCGACGAGTTGTTTGCTTGGCCCCTCCCAGTCCAACTGCTCCGCGATGGCCAAGCCGCGCTGTCTGACCGCCTCGCGCTTTGCCTCGTCCCGCATGACCATACGCACAGTCTCGATGAGCGACTCTGTCGAATGGGGATCGAAGATGAATCCCGCCCGGCCGTCTTCGAGCACCTCGCGCGTGGGCGGGCTGTCGGCAGCTACAACCGGCAGCCCGGCCGCCATTGCCTCGAACAAGACCAAGCCAAGCGTCTCTGTGGTCGACGGAAACAAGAACGCGTCTGCAGCCTGATACGCCTGCGCCAACTCCTGGCCGTGCAGGTATCCGGTAAAATGGGTGCGCGTCCCGGCGAACACGCGCTCGAGGTCAGGGCGGTGCGGGCCGTCGCCGACGATGGCGAGGTGAAGGTCCGGAATCGCGTCCAGGACCGGCCGCATGCGCTCGATGTTCTTTTCTGACGCCAGTCGCCCCACGTAGAGGAGGACGCGATCGCCCGGCTCCGCTTGGGGCGCCAAGCGACGCCGCATCTCCTCGCTGTAGGGAGCGTTTCGGAACAGCTCCACGTCGACGCCGCGCTCCCAGAGCTCCAGATTCTGAAACCCCTGGCGCTCCAGTTCGCGCAGCGTCGCGCGGGAGGTCGCGAGATTCAAGTGAGCTCGGTTATGCAACGTCCGGAAATACCACCACAACAGGGGTTCCAGAAACTCGAGCTTGTAGTGGCGCGCGTAGGCCGGCACGTTGGTGTGATACGACGCCACCAGCGGAAGATGGGACTTCCACGCGTAGTAAATGCCCCCGATGCCGAGGAACGCCGGATTCACCACGTGGATGAGATCCGGCCGAAACGCCCGCAGATGCTTGCCGATGCGCGGCAGCGGCAGTGAATACCGTTTCTCCGGATAGAGGATGAACGGCATCGCAGGGATCCCGACGATGGTTGCGGAAGCGTACGACTGCGGCGATCCTGACGGGGCAAACAGCAGCACCTCGTGGCCCTCGCGCTCCAGATATTTCAAGGTTGCACAGAGCCTCGTGACGATCCCGTCGGTCGACGGCAGAAACGTCTCCGTAAACATCGCGATCCTCATGCTCACCGTTACCTCCAGGTCACTTTCGGGCGGATCACGTCGAAATCCACGCGATCACGATACCGCTCGGCGGTCTGAATCAACTCGCGAATGAGCTCGTCCGAGAGATAGTGCGGCTTCAAGCCGAGGTCGAGAAGCTTCGTGTGAACCGCGTTGTAGTAATGCTCCTCCTTCTCCACCCGCGGATTCGGCAGATGCTCAATTTGCGCATCCATGCCCAAGTCGCGAGCCACCTTCTGCACGTGCTCAGCGAGCTGCAGCACAGAGAACTGCTCCGTGAACTGGTTGAACACGCGGAATTCACCGCGATCCGCCGGATGCAGCGCAGCAAGTTCGATGCATTGCAGCGTGTCGCGAATGTCAAGAAACGCGCGCGTCTGCCCACCCTTGCCGTACACTGTCAGCGGGTGTCCGACCGCCGCCTGCACGCAGAAGCGATTCAGCGCCGTCCCGAACACGCCGTCGTAATCGACACGGTTGTACAGCCGCTCGTCGCGCCGCGTCTCCTCCGTCCAAAGCCCATAGACCACGCCCTGGTTGAGATCTGTCGCACGGATGCCCCACGCCTTGCACGCAAACATAATGTTGTGGCTATCGTGCACCTTCGAGAGGTGATAGAACGAGAAGGGCTGCTTCGGATACGGCAGCACGTCCTCGCGCCCCTTGTGTTGAATTCGAATGTATCCCTCTTCGATGTCGATGTTGGGGGTTCCGTATTCACCCATTGTTCCCAGTTTGATCAGGTGGCAATCAGGAACCGTCTCTTTGATGGCGAAGAGCACGTTCAGCGTGCCCACGACGTTGTTCACCTGTGTGAACACAGCGTGGTCCCGGTCGATCATCGAATACGGAGCCGACCGCTGCTCGGCGAAGTGGACAAACGCCTCCGGCTCGAAATCCTCGAAGACGTGGTGAACAAATTCGTAGTCCTGAAGGTCGCCGTAATACAACTTGACGTCTTTCCCGGAGATTTCCTTCCATGCCGCCAGACGCTCTTGAATCGTCGCGATGGGCGTCAACGAGCGGGTCCCAAGCTCCTTGTCCCACTCGCGGCGGATGCAGTTGTCGATGATGGCCACCTCATGACCGCGCTCCGAAAAATGCAGCGCCGTAGGCCATCCGCAAAACCCGTCACCGCCAGCAATGATAATCTTCACGTTATGTCTTCACCCCAACATTTCGCTAGCCCTACTGACTTCCCTACCAATGTACAAGTTTTCGATCGCCCCAGCAAGTACGAGCTTCTTCCTCGGCACTTCACTCCATGGGTACCTTTGCTAGGCTTTGTCCCATCCGTACCCGCTCACCAGCGCTCACCGACCACTCAAGGCCCCATGACGGCGGGAACAGCACCAGGACGGTGGACCCGAGCGCAAAGTGGCCGATCTCGTCGCCCCGCCGATACACCTGACCCGGCATGAGACGCAGGTGCCCCTTTCGAGTGATGGCGTATCGCAGGTGGATGGTCCCGACCCCGCAGGCGCCAACCATCACCATCGCAAACGGCCCCCAAGGGGACGAAAATCGCGTGACCACCCGCTCGTTTTTCGCCAGAAGTCCGGGGATGGCACGCGTGGACGCGGGATTGACCGGAAAAAGCGAGCCAGCGATGCGCCACACGCGCTCGGGCGCACAGTCCACCGGGGCGTGAATGCGATGATAATCGCGAGGGCTCAAGTATACCGTCACCGCGTATCCACCCGACAACTCCTGTGCAAGACTATCCTCCTGAACCAGCTGCCGGAGATCAAACAGGGCACCTTTGACCCAGAGGCGATGGCGTCCATCCAAGCGGCCGATCTCGCGAACAAGCCCATCCGTCGGCGATGTGACCCCTTTCTCAATGGGCCGCGCGCCATGTCGGAGTCTGCGCGCGAAAAACTCGCCGAGCGTACGATAGTCGGACAGGTCTCCAGCCACTTCGCCCAGTTCAATGCGATAATGCCGAATGAACCACGGAATCGCCCGGCGGCTGATGCCTGAATCCACAAAGCGCCGAAGGCAAAACGTGTACGCGCGCTTCGGAAAGGCGTACAGGGCCGCTCTTGGTATACGAATATGCCATCCCGCCTCTCGCATGCATTGCACGGTCAAGTCACATTATAGTTCGCAAAGTGGCATTTCAGCACGCGGCGAGGGCTGGCATGTGCCAGCCCTCGCCGCCACCTCATTCAGTGTCAGTGACCCGCCAGCTGTTGCTCCGCGTAGGCCACCAAGCGTTTCGTAATTTCGCCGCCCACGGAACCGTTCTGACGAGCGGTCGTGTCGGGGCCCAGCTGCACGCCGAACTCCGTCGCGATCTCGTACTTCATCTGGTCCAGTGCGCGATTGGCACCCTGCACGAGTACCTTGTTGCTGCTGTTCTGGTTTGCCATCACCCTTCACCTCCCCCTGGTGTACCGTAGTATGTTCGGGGGAGATGGAATTATAGATGTTACTTCCATCCACTCATGGAGGACATCAATCTCGGTACGAAATCTTGTCCATGGCCGTCTTCAGGGCTTCGCGCAGCCCCTCCGCCCAAGGTGCGTACCAGAAATCGTCCCGTCCGAGGAGTGCCAAAGCCTCTTCCCGCGCGACCTCCATGATCCGATAGTCACGAGCGAGATCGCCCAGCGAAAAGTCTGGCAGGCCGCTTTGTCGCAGGCCAAACAGTTCCCCAGGCCCGCGGAACTCCAGATCGCGTTCCGCAATTTCGAATCCGTCGTTGGTGTGAATCATGGTCTCGATGCGAGCCCGCGCTGCCTCAGACTTCGCATCGTGAATGAGCACGCAGTAGCTCGGATGCTGTCCGCGGCCAACCCGGCCTCGCAACTGATGCAACTGCGCAAGCCCGAATCGCTCGGCGCCGTAAATGGCCATTACGGTGGCGTTGGGCACATCGATGCCCACTTCGATCACGGTCGTGGCGACGAGCGCATGGATGTCGCCATCCCGAAAGGCGCGCATCATGCGTTCCTTGTCCGCGCTCGGCATGCGCCCGTGCAAAAGGTCCACTCGAAATCCCGCCAGGTATTCACAGACACGCGCATACAGTTCTGTGGCAGACGTCACGTCGTCCTGCTCGGACGCCTCAATCGCGGGCGCGACGATATATGCCTGGCGGCCGCGAGACAACTCTCTGCGGATGAGGCGAAGCGCAGCCTCGTCGTCGCGCGACGGCACCGCGACCGTCTGAATCGGCTTGCGCCCCTTCGGCAGCTCGTTCAGGAGGGACACGTCCATGTCGCCGTAAATGGCGAGCGCGAGCGTCCGCGGAATGGGCGTTGCGGACAACATGAGCACGTCCGGTGCGCGGCCTTTCTCGCGCAACCTCGCGCGCTGGGCCACGCCGAACCGATGCTGTTCGTCGGTGACGAGCAAAGCGAGATCGCGAAACTCGACGCCTTCCGACAACAGCGCATGGGTGCCGACGGCAAGCGACACCTGGCCGGATGAGATTTCAGCCAAGATCCGCTCGCGATCACGTCCGGTGACGGATCCCGTCAAAAGCTCCACCCGAATGCCTGACGGAGCGAAGAGCTGCCGTGCGAGGCGCGCGTGCTGCTCCGCAAGAATTTCGGTGGGCGCCATGAGCACAGCCTGTCCACCCGCGAGGTGAACAGCAAAGCACGCAAAAAGTGCAACCCATGTTTTCCCTGATCCTACGTCGCCCTGTATCAAGCGCGTCATGGGCGCTGGACGCTGCAGATCGCGCAGGATGTCTTCGCACGCGCGGCGCTGGGCATCGGTCATGGGGCTCGGCAACAGGACTTCGAAGGCCGCCAGTGCATCGTTCGGCACCGGCTGCGCGCGCCCCACAGGCTTCTCTCGTTGTGCGCGAATCCACTGTAGCTGAAGTTGAAAGAGCAGAAACTCTTCGAAGACCAACCGCCGCCTAGCCTGACGAACATCTTCATGGGACTTGGGTTGGTGTATCCCGAAAAGCGCATCTCGGTGGGACCAAAGCCGATATTTGCGCATCAGCGCGTACGGGAGTGACTCCGCCATCTGGTCGGCGTATTGGTCCAAGGCCCTCAGAATCAGTTGGTGGATGGTTTTGCTGGATATGTCTTTGTTGGCGCGGTACATCGGGACCAACGGCGGCGACTTAGCCGCTGCATCCAGCGACGTCTCACTGACCACCAGGCGACGCAGGGCCTCGTTCCACTTGCCTGTCACCAGGATGAACCGGCCATCGGTCAGCTTGGCGCGAAGATAGTGCTGCGAAAACCACAGACACACGACCGGATGCTGACCGTCCACGCGCACGCGCGCCGTCATGATGGACTTGGAACCGCGCCACCTCACCTGAACCGGACCCTCAAGGACTGCCCTGGCCGTAACGCGATCTCCGTCGCGCCACTCGGGGAACGGCTTTTCGGCGCGTTCGTCGTATCGAAATGGATAGGTATGCAGCAGATCGTCGACCGTTCGGATGTCGAGCGCTTCAAGCGCGCGCTCCTTCTGCGGACCCACGCCCGGCAGCGCGCGCACGGACAGCGATTTGAGCGACAATGCGCTGCCCTCCCCGTCTGAACGTCGCCCCTAGGCGCCACCATTCTGCCTCATTGTACTATACCCTGAAAGGGGGCT
>NZ_BCSG01000037.1 GCF_001570745.1 Alicyclobacillus mali NBRC 102425 | reverse complement strand
AAAGGGCTCGAATATGTGAGCTGGTTTGGACGGGGTCCCGGTGAGAGTTATCGCGACTCTAAGGAGTCACAACGAATTGGTAGGTATAGGATGTTGGCTGACGAATTTTATACGCCATATGTCTATCCTCAAGAGAACGGTAACAGGACTGATGTCTACTGGGGTTCGATTACAAACAAGTACACAGAAGGTCTGTTCATATCAGGCATACAACCCTTCAATATTCAAGTGAGCAGATACAGTGTACGGGATTTAGAACAAGCTCGGCATGCGTGTGAGTTACAAGCCAGCCCTTGGCGATATCTCCGAATAGACTTTTCTCACCATGGGCTTGGCAGCGCGAGTTGTGGTCCAGGTCCTCTTCCTGAGCACCAGTTGCGTACAGAGCCATTTGAATGGACTGTTTGCCTCGCGCCCTTCGTCCGAAATGAGATGGATGAGTCGGCGTTCCATCAAGTGGTCACGGAAAGGCTTAAGTCCATGTCGTGGGTTGGGAGTGGTTTCGCGGTGTGGCCTTGACGCACGCCGGGGGGCGGCGTATTGTAGACGTATCACGGCTAATGAGAGGAGAACGGCCGAGTGGAGGGGGCCGAAAGGCCCGTTGAGATGAGGGGAGCGGAGGATAGCCATGCTGCTGATGATTGACAACTTCGACTCGTTCACTTACAACCTTGTTCAATATTGTTTGGAATTAGGCGCTGACGTGATCGTGCGCCGCAACGATGTTTCCTTGGAGGAGCTAAAATCGTTGCGGCCTGCAGGTGTTCTGGTGTCGCCGGGCCCTTGTTCCCCGCGGGAAGCGGGCGTGTCGGTGGACGCCATTCGGTATTTTGCGGGCCGCGTTCCCCTGCTGGGCGTGTGCTTGGGTCATCAGTCTCTTGGCTATGCGTACGGTGGCAAGGTTGTCCGCGCGCGCGAGCCGGTGCACGGGAAAACTTCGATGATCCTCCACAACGGCTCAGACCCCTTGTTCCACGAGATCCCTTCTCCATTTCGGGCCACGAGATATCACTCCTTGGTCGTGGATCGCGAATCGCTTCCCGATACGTTTGCCGTCACGGCAGAGGTGGACGGTTACATCATGGCCATGCGCCATCGTCCGACCGGTGCGGTGGGCGTGCAGTTTCACCCGGAGAGCATCCTGACGGACCACGGGAAGACCTTGATCCGCAACTTCCTGATGGACGTGGCGTAAAGCCGAGATGGAGGGGGATTCGAGCATGAAGCAATCCAGGCTGTCCGCGGAGAATTCCGTGGATCCCTATTATCTTTATCTTCAGCTCCGAGACGCGTTTGGCCCCGGGCGCTCTTTTTTGCTCGAGGCTGGGCGCGAGGATATTCAGAGTGACTATCAAATGAGCCTGATTGGCGTCGCGCCGCTCGTCGAGGTGCAGGTGCGCGATCACGTCGTGAGCGTGTTCGCTCATCCGAATCTCTCACCGCACTTGTTTCCCAATGTGCGGTCGGCAGGCGTCGAGGTCTCGGGCGCGCCGTATCCGTGGGAGAGTGTCGTCGCCGGGGACTCGGTCCACGTGCTGGCCCAAGACCCCATGGTCCTACTCGACCAGATTCGAGCGGCGTTGTGTGAGCTATTGTGCGGCCCAGAGGGAGAGCCGTTCAGCGCCGGTTTTCTCGGCTACGTGGCATACGATGCCATCCGCTATCTGGAACGCGTGCCCATGGCGGCCGAGGACGACCGGCATCTTCCCGAAATCCGACTGCTCTGGCACGCGGCCGTCGCTCAGCTCGCTGAGGGCACGGTCTCTGTGTTTCGCCAGGACGACGCGCAGGTCTTGCGGACAGATGTGAAGCTCGTTCAGGAGCTGGACGAGATGGAGCGGCGCATTTCGATGGCCTGTCGCGCGGGCGTTGCGGCTCCATCTTATCTGCAGGAGAGGACGAAGGACGGCGAGGCCCATCCTGTGGTCACCTACGACGTCTCAAAAGAGATGTTTTGCCGCAATGTCGAGATCGCCGTCGAGTACATTCGTGCGGGCGACATCTTTCAGGTGGTGCCCTCCACGCGCATGCAGGTGCGCGGCGGCTTGCCTCCGCTTGTTGCGTATGATCGGCTGCGGCGCCTGAACCCATCTCCGTACATGTTTGTGGCGGAGTACCCCGGGATGGTGCTCTACGGTGCAAGCCCCGAGGTGCAGTTCCGCGCGCTTCGCGGGCGGGCGGAGATGAAGCCCATCGCCGGTACGACGCGTGGCCGCGGACAATCGCCTGAAGAAGACGCGCGCCTCGTGGCTGAATTGAAACGAGACGCCAAGGAAAATGCGGAGCACGTCATGCTCGTGGATCTCTGCCGGAACGATCTCGGCAGGGTTGCGAAGCCGGGGACGGTGGCGGTGCCGGATTTAATGGTGGTCGAGCGGTATTCGCACCTCTACCACTTGGTTTCGCGCGTGACGGCCGAGCTCCGAGACGACGTGAGTGTGTTTCATGCGCTCTTGACCACCTTTCCAAACGGGACGCTGTCGGGCGCGCCGAAAATTCGAGCGATGGAAATCATCGACGAGCTCGAACCGTATCGGCGGGGGCCTTATGGCGGATTCATTGGCATGGTGGACGCGTGGGCAAACGCCAATACGGCCATCTTCATTCGCAGCGTTGTGGCGCTTGGGGATGTGCAGTACGTGCAGGTCGGTGCGGGCGTGGTGTACGACTCGGTTCCGGAGCGCGAGTGGGACGAATGCCACTTCAAGGCAGGGGCCATTCTGGATGTGCTGACGGGATCGCGCGCGAAGCCCCTTGTGGCGAAGTGACGCGCGGCGTGTCCCGGCGCCGGTATGACAGGCGAGCGGCGGACGAGATCTGCCGCTCGCTTCGTCTTGGATCACGCAATGCGAAAAGGGCCGCCCGGCGTGCATTCGCACGTTTGGGACAGCCCTTCTGCTTTGGCGCGTCCGGAGGGATTCGAACCCCCGACCTATGGCTCCGGAGGCCAGCGCTCTATCCACTGAGCTACGGACGCAAGCGACGATATGTATCATAGCAGGGCGGGGCACAGAATGCAAGCCGTCCAGCGGTTTGTCGCTGGACGGCGCGGTGGCGTTTCCATGGGCTTGCCGCGGTGCTTGCTCATTCACAGGCTGCTCGATTCATCGCTATCGTAGGTCTCATGGTGTTCCTCGTGCACGACAGGGCCGTGGGCCATCGGGTGATGGTGAAGGGGCGTGTAGCCGTAGATGGGGCCCGTTTCGATGATCTCGTCGTACTCGGTGTATGCGACGGTCGCAACCGGCGCAGGGGTAGGCGCTGCGTGGTACACGCCGACACCAGCCGGCACAAGCAGGAAGAAGAGCACGAAGATCACCAGGAATACCACAGCCCATCGGGTGTAACCGCCAAATGCACCCATGCGAACATCCCTCCTTGCGAAGTTACTGCATGAAATGATGGGACATCGGCCCGGCGATACGGGCATTCGCACAGAGCCCGCGATCTGGGCTTCTCTAGCAAAGAACGGAAGTTGCCCTTCGAATCCTCCATTCGCTATACTGAATATCAATACAGAATGGAGGATGTTTATACATGTCGAACGTGCGGGTCGGCATCGTCGGTCCCACTGGATATGCGGGCATGGAACTCGTGCGCCTCGTCGTGGGGCATCCGCGCATGCGCCTCGTGTATTTGGCCGGATCGGGCGCACGAACTGGGGCGCTTGACGCACATCTACCTCATCTGCATGTGCTGGCGGATGCCATGCCGCCCGTGGAGGCCCTGGATGTAGAAAAGGCCGCGAATGTGTGCGATCTCGTCTTTGTGGCGTTGCCCTCCGGCGAATCGGGGCGGGTGGCGTGGCAGATCTGGCAGGCAGGGCGACAGCACGGCGTGAAGGTCATCGATCTGTCGGGCGATCTCCGGTTACCTGCGGACGCGTACGAGGCGTGGTACGGCAAAGCGGCTGTGCCGCAAGAGGCCATTTCAGAGGCGTGTTACGGGCTGCCTGAGCGCCATCGCGAGTCGATTCGAGGGGCGTCGCTCGTGGCGAACCCCGGCTGCTACGCGACGGCCTGCGCCCTCGCGGTCCTGCCTCTGGGGGACCTCCTCGCCGACGTGGAGGGGCCCATTGTGTTCGACGCCAAGTCCGGCGTCACCGGCGCGGGGCGTGCGCCGAAGGAGCACCTGCACCTCGGCGAGCTCGCGAACGACGCGTATCCGTACCGGGTGGGCCAACATCAGCACACGCCGGAGATCGAACAGGCGCTCGGCGGACGGGTGCGCGTGCTGCTCACGACACAGCTCCTGCCGGTCCCACGGGGCATCTTGGTTTGCGCCTACATCGCCATTCCGCCGGACGCGGCCCCGATGGTGTATGATCGGTACGCGTCGTTTTGCGAGGACGAGCCGTTTGTGCGGTTGCTGGTGGACGGCGAGATGCCGCACATCAAGGCCGTGAACGGCACCAACGAGTGCCACCTGGCCGTTCGTTGGGATGACCGATCGCGGCTGCTTCAGGTCTTCACGGCCATCGACAACCTCGGAAAGGGTGCGGCGGGGCAGGCTGTCCAAAACGCCAACCTGATGTTTGGCTGGCCTGAGGATGAAGGGCTTCGACTCGTGCCGCTGTGGATGTGAGGTGAGATGGGCGTGATCGTCATCAAGCTCGGTGGCTCGCTCGAAGGAAGCGCGGGAGCGGCGCTCGCAGGCGCCGTGCAGGAGGCCGGGAGGCGAGGTTCGCCCGTGGTCCTCGTGCACGGAGGCGGACCGCGCATTTCGAAGCGGCTCCGGGATGCGGGAATTGAGCTGCCATTTGTGAACGGGCTGCGGCAAACGAGCGAAGAAGCCATGCCACACGTGATGGCGGCGCTCGCCGAGTGCAACCGCGACATCGCGGAAGCCCTGGCCGGGCGCGGCGTGGACGTGGCCGCGTTTGCGGATGGTGAGATCGTCGTGGCGAAGGATGTGGGGCGCCTTCGCACGGGAGACGTGGCCGCGGTGCGCGTCGATCCGGTGCGGGGGGCGGTTGCATCGGGATGCGTGCCCGTGATTGCGCCGTTTGGCCGGGACGCCGCCGGACGGCCCTACAACATCAACGCGGATCACGCGGCGAGCCACATCGCAGGCGCACTCGGCGCGACGAGGCTGGTGTTTCTGACGGACGTGCCGGGCATCTACCGCGACTTTGAAGCGGGCGATCTCCTGCTCGACACCACGCCGGACGAGTTGGAACATCTCCTTCAGGCGGGCGCGTTCAGCACGGGCATGATTCCGAAAGTGAACGCCGTCCTGCACGCCGCTCAGCACGGCGTGCGCGAGGTCTGGGTGGTGGACGGTCGAGACCTAGAGGTTCTGCAAATGGCCATGTTCGGAACAAGCGAGAGGCGAGCCGCAGGAACCAGGCTCGTGGCAATCAAAGAAGGAGTGACGGCATGAACACGGCGGTGGGGCAGTTGGCGGACCAGGTCCTGTTTCAGAACTACGGCAAGCGCGATCTCGCCCTCGTCCGAGGTGAGGGCGCGCATGTGTACGATGACGAGGGTAAGCGGTACCTCGATTTCACCGCGGGCATTGCCGTGTGCAACCTTGGCCACGCGCACCCGGGCGTGACCGAGGTGATTGAGCGGCAGGCGAGGACGCTCCTTCATGTCTCCAACCTGTTTCTTATCGAGGGGCAGGTGGCCTTGGCCGAAAAGTTGACCCGTTTGGCCGGGCAGGGCGGCGAGCCGTATCGGGCGATGTTTGTGAATACAGGAACCGAGGCCAACGAAGGCGCGCTGAAGCTGGCCAGGCGGTACCAATACGTGAACGGCAATCCCGAGAAGATTCGCGTGGTGGCGCTGCCCAACAGCTTTCATGGGCGAACGATGGGATCCTTGTCGGTGACGTCAAATCCCAAGTACCGCGAGGGCATGACGCCGCTCGTTCCCGGCTTCGAGGTGGCGGAGACCTATGAAGGCGCCATCGAGATGCTGGACGAGAAGACCGCGGCATGCATCGTCGAGGTCGTGCAGGGCGAGGCGGGCGTGCGGCCGGTCGACAACGGAGTGCTTCAGAGATTGGCGGCCCGCGCGAAGGAAGTGGGCGCGCTCTTCATCGTGGACGAGGTCCAGACCGGCGTCGGGCGGACGGGGCGCTTCTTCGGGTTTGAGCACTTCGACCTGTCGCCGGACATCATCACCATGGCGAAGGGACTGGGCAACGGGATCCCGACAGGGGCCATTCTGGCCAAACAACGTGTGGCGGACGCGTTTACGCCGGGGATGCACGGTTCGACCTTTGGCGGCAACCCGTTCGCGATGGCGGTGGCCAATTATGTGGTCGACGTGGTGCGCGACCCGTCCTTCCTCGATCGCGTCCGGCGGGTGGGCGAGGCGCTGCGCCGGGTTCTCGAGGCCAACTTCGACGGCGTGACGGGGATGGGGCTCATGTGGGGATTCGACGTCGCGGATGCTTCGTCGTGGCGCAAGCGCGCTCAGGAATGTGGCCTGCTCGTGACCGCGTGCGGAGCAAAGCGCATTCGGGTTGTTCCGCCGCTCATCATTGAAGAGCAGCACGTCGAGGAGTTTGAGGCGATCTTGAAGCGCCTGTGACAAGGCGGCGCAATGAGCGGGACGGCGAGAAGAAGCTCTGGAGATGATGGTATGGGGCTGTGGCTCCGCGTCGCCTACATCAGCGTGATGATTGCGCTTATCGTTGGCTTGGACGTGGCGTTTTTGCGGCACCACGTGTGGGCGCGGCTGGCGGCGAACGTCGGGATCGTGGCCTTGTTTCTCGTCGTGTATGTCTTCGCCTTTCGCCGATCATAAACGCCGCCAGGCCGCGTGGCCTGGCGGTCTATCCACTTAACATCTTTTGGGGCGCCGCGCTGGTGCGAATTTCGCTTTCGAAATTGCGTCGAATTTGCTATAGTGTTCGTACGCAACGCGTATGCGTCAGGCCTCGCGCGCCTGTTTGAGTGGCTGAAAGTGACGCGTGTAGTACACCATCGCCACTTCGTCGCAGTGATAGAACTTGTTACAGTAGATGCAATCCTTCCATACTTTATGCGGCAGCGTTTCCTTTCGCACCACGTGAAAGTCGAGTTTCTCAAAGAAGCGCGTCTGGTACGTCAGTGAGAGCACCTGCGCGATACCGAGGTCTTCCGCCTCTTTTAACAGCGCTTTGACAATCTGACTGCCCACGCCTTTTCCGTGCGCTTCAGGCGAGACTGCGAGCGATCGGATTTCGGCGAGATCCGTCCACAGGACGTGCAAACCCCCAACGCCGATGACGCGCCCATTCTCCACCGCCACCGTGAAGCACTGAAGATGTTCACAGAGCGATTTGATGGTGCGCGGTAGCATCAGTCCCATGTCGGCAAATTGTTGAATCAACTGTTGCATTTCTTCGACGTCCGCCGAGGTCGCCTTTCGGATGTCCAACGCGGCTCCTCCTCTCCCGTTGCACTCATGTTATAACACGGGATGGCATGATTATTCAAGAAGTCGTATAATGTTTCATATCCGTTTCGCACAGCCCGTGACTGGTTTGTCGTACATCAAGGCTTGACGCGCAGAGAGACAGAGTGTCAAAATATTGTGCTAAAAAGGAGTGGCACAGGTGGATCTGGAGAAGTTGACGACGGACCTGCAGCGCGAATACGATGCCTGCGGAATTTTTTCGCAGATTGAGAAATCAGGACAACCCTCGTACGACACAGTTCGAAACGGACTGGACGCCCTGCGGGCGATGCGCCACCGGGCGGGATACGTGAACAACGAAGGGGACGGTTGTGGTCTCCTTTTGGACATTCCGAGAGCGCTGTGGGCCTCTCGGCTTGAAGGTCTCGGCCAGTCGGGGCGGATCGTTCATGAACCTGGCTTCTGGGTGGGTCATTTCCTGCTCGAAAAGGAAGTGTCCCAGGAGCCTATTCTGCGGATTCTCTCGCATCATGGAATGGAGCCGCTCGCCATCGTTGAAGATCACGTGGATGAGTCGGTGCTCGGTCCGTTGGGCAAGAAGGTGAAGCCTCATTTCATTCAGATGGCGGGATGCCTCGCTCAGCGGGACGACGCGAAGGTGTTCGCGGCCTTCGCCGAGATCGACGAGTTGCCGGGTGTTCACGTCGCTTCGTTGTCCCATGACCAGGTGGTGTACAAAGTCGTGGGGAACGATGAGACGCTTCATCTGTTCTACAAGGATCTGCAAAATCCGCTTTGCCGGTCCTCCTTTGTCATCGCGCACACGCGCTATTCGACCAACACCACCACGTCGTTCCCGCGTGTGCAGCCGTTCTCGTGCCTTGGACACAACGGCGAGATCAACACGATTGCGCGTTTTTACACCGAATCCAAGATGATAGGCGTGCCCGTGCGGCCGGAGTTCAGCGATTCACAGATGGTCGACCGCACGCTGTGTGCACTTGTGGCGACGCGCGGCTGGTCGCTGTTCGAAGTTGCGGAGCTGCTGTTCCCGCCCATCATTCATGAGATCAAGTCGATGCCGGAAGAATTGTCGGACTTGTACATGTATTACCGGTCGCTCTGGGGGCCGTTCGCGCAGGGACCTGCTGGCGTCATGATGCGCTACGGCAACGCTGCGGTGTTCAGCGTTGATGCGCTCGGCCTACGCCCCATGTGGCAGCTCGAGTCGGACACAGCCTACTATTTCTCGTCCGAGCAGGGCATCGTGCCGCTCGACATCTGGACCGCGGAGCCGAAGCCGCTCGCGCCCGGGGAAAAGGTGGGGCTCAAGTGGAGCGACACGGGCGTGAAGCTGTACACGTATGACGAGATTCAGCAGGAGGTTTTGGAACTCGCCCGCCGGCGGTTTACGTTCCGCGGTGAGCACCGCAATCTTCACTTCGCAGTGCCGTACGGCGTGAGTCAGGACGTCGCGCATGCCAAGCGGGACGCGAAACCCATCGACCTTCGCATGCTGGCGTTTGGCTTCCGCGATGATGACCTGAAGCTCATGGATCAGGAGATTCAGAGCGGGGCGGAGCCCATCAAGTCGCTCGGATTCGACAGCCCCATCGGCGCGCTGTCGGAAGAAGCGACTCTGCTCTCCGACTTCCTGCACGAGACCGTCGCCGTGGTGACCAACCCGGCCATCGACCGTGAGCGCGAGATTGAGCACTTCAGCACGCGCTCGGTCTTGGGGCGCCGGCCGTCATTCGACGGGCTCTACCATGAAGCGCCGCGCGTGGAGGTTCAGGCGCCCATCCTGCTCGAGGGACTGCCTGAGTCGTACGGCGTGGAGTACGACGAGATTCAAAACCTGGCGCACCGGTTCGGCACCGTCTGCTACGAAGACGCGCTGGCCATGCTGCGCACGAGTCCGAATGGCACGGCGGAGATCTTGATCCATCGCCACGACGGCGAAAGTGTGCCGGAGGCGCTGGAGCGCTTCTCGCTTGAGGCGCTTGAAGCGGTGCAGGCGGGTGCCAACGTCATCGTGTTGGATGATCGCCTCCAGTTCCGGCGCGGACCGCATATCGATCCATATTTGGTGGTGTCGGCGGTCCACCGAGCGCTCTTGCGGCCGGCGGCCAAGGAGAAGGGCGAACATCTTCGCCGGCGCACGAGCCTCATCCTGCGCAGCGGCGGCGTGCGAAACCTGCACGACATCATGGTGTCGCTCGGGCTCGGCGCGGACGCGGTGGTGCCGTATCACATGTGGGAGTACGCGGCGAACAAGGGCGGATTGCACGCCATCGAAAACTTGTACAAGGCGCTGACGAAGGGCATCGAGAAGGTCATCTCGACCCTTGGCATCCACGAGGTCCGCGGATACGAGCGGCTGTTCAGCGCCATCGGCTTGGCGGAGGAAGTGGCGGAGCACCTTGCCATCCCGAACTTCTGTGGCTCGCAGCAGGCTGGGTTGACGTTCGCGCGGATGGAGGAGATGTCCGAGCTTCGGCGCACCTGGTACGACGCGCAGGACCGCAAGAGCATCCGGCCCAACCGGTTGTTCCAGTTGTATCCGCGCATCTGGAAGACGGCGGGATCCGTGGCGGACGGAGAGCTGCCATATGAGGAGTTTGCCGCGAAGCTCCAGCAGTTTGAGGCGGATAACCCGATTTCCATTCGCCACCTTCTCGGATTCCGGGAGGACCTTGAACCGGCGGACGGCGAGATCGACACGACCATCGACGGCCATGCGTATCCGGTTGTCATCAGCTCGATGTCGTTTGGCTCGCAGAACGAAACCGCCTATCGCGCGTATGCAGAGGCTGCGTATCGCATGAACATCGTCTGCCTGAACGGGGAAGGCGGCGAGATCAAGGACCTGCTCGAGAAGTATCCGCGCAACCGGGGCAGGCAGATTGCGTCCGGACGATTCGGCGTCAATGCGGACCTTTGCAACAACGCGTACGTGCTCGAGATCAAAATTGGCCAGGGCGCGAAGCCGGGCGAAGGCGGACATCTGCCGGGTTCCAAGGTGACGGCGCAGGTGGCGGCGGCCCGTAACGCGACGCAGGGCGTCGACCTGATATCGCCGTCCAACAACCACGACATCTACTCCATTGAGGACTTGGCTCAGGTGATCTACGAGCTCAAGGAGATCAACCCGCTTGCCAAAGTCGCGGTCAAGGTGCCCGTTGTGCCGAACATTGGCACCATCGCCGTCGGCATTGCGAAGGCCGGGGCGGATATCATCACGCTGTCCGGCTTCGATGGGGGCACAGGCGCGGCGCGATCGCACGCCATTCGCCACGTCGGCCTGCCGATGGAAATTGGCGTCAAACTGGCCCACGAGGCACTGTGTGAAGCGGGGCTCCGAGAGTATGTGGAGCTTTGGGCGGATGGCGGCATGAAGTCGGGGCACGACGTGATGAAGGCAATCCTGCTCGGCGCCAACCGGGTCGGGTTTGGCACCATGGCCATGGTCGCCATCGGCTGCACGGCGTGCCGCGCGTGCCACAAGGACACGTGTCACGTCGGCATTGCGACGCAGATGCACGATCTCGCCGAGGCGCAGGCGAAGGGATTGAAGCAGTTCGAGCCTCAGGATTTCGACCGCGCGGTCTCGCAACTGGTGCGCTTCTTCTCCGAGGTGGGCAAGCACGTCGAGGTGCTCACGCGCAAGCTCGGCGCGAAGCGCACGCAGGACCTCGTCGGCCGGAGCGATCTGCTGGTGAACCTGCGCGAGGACGCGCGGCTCGACACGTCGTGGCTGCTTCGGGTCCGCGAGGAGTCCGTCGGTCAGGGTTGTCACATCCGCTACCGGACGTTCGAGGAGGCGTACGGCGACGTCATTCAGGACGTGGCGGCGGTCGGCGCTGCGACGGGAACGGACGGCGTCGTGACGGCAGTTGGTTCCAGAGTGACCTCCATCCGAGCCGTGCCGCGTGCGCTCGGGGCGCGCCTGTCCGGCGAGAGCATTCGTCAGAAACGCCGGGGCGAGGTTGGCCCCATCGTCCACGAGGGCGTGGCGGGCGCTGGCTTCGCCGCGTACCACACCGAAGGCATGGTGTCCGTGGCTTTGGGCGGCGCGCAGGATGGCGTGGGCAAGGCCGCGTTCGGCGGCAAGATTGTCGTCCTGAAAGGCCAGTGTGCGGACGGCGTCTGGCGCGGGGGCTCGGTCGGCAAGGGCTTGGCGTACGGCGCGGCCAAGGGGCTCTTCATCATCCAGGGCAACGCCGACGCGCGCGCTTGCATTCGGTTGTCCGGCGCGGATGTCGTGATCGGCGGCCATCTCGACGCTCCGGCGCGGGAGGAGTTGTCTCACATCGCCAACCGCGCGAACGTCAAGGGCTTCGCGTTCGAGTACATGACGGGCGGACGTGCGGTGGTCCTGGGCGATCCCGGCCCGTGGATCTGCTCCGGCATGACGGGCGGACGCGTGTATCTGCGGCACGATCCTGAGATGGGCCTGGACGAAAAGGCGCTGCGCCGCCGCATCGCGAAGGGCGCGAAGGTCGCGCTCCGCGTGATCGACGCGCAGGGCCGGAACGACATCGTCGAGCTTTTGGGCGCGTATCAGCTGGAACTGCGCCGTTACGGGCAGCACGAGGAGGCGCGCCGGCTGCAGAAGCTCATCGACAATCCGTCGCTCCACTTCCTGATGGTCGAACCCGCACACGAGATCACGGATCAGGACATCGCGACCGAATGAGGTCGATGGATGGGCGGCCGTCCCTCTGGGACGGCCGTTCGACTGTTCTGAGGAGCATCTCTCAAATGCGCCACAGCCGGAGTTGATATATATACATCTTCGTGTATAATGATGCAAGGACGATCAACTGACGCTTCCTTGACGGTACACGGACGCACAGAAATACATCGCTCGCGAAAGAGCGGAGAGGAGTTTCGGCTGTGGCAGTGTGGGATATGAAAAACGCCCTTGGACGCGGATCGTCGACCGTCGTGCCGCTCGGTTCCAACTACCTGTCGGTTCGGCTGCAGAATGCGCTCTGGTCCTGCCATCGGGTTATGGCGGGCAAAGACCTGCTTCATTTCAGCGATTTGTCGGGTGACGACCTGCGCAATCTCGTGCATCTCGCCGAGTTGTTGAAAGAAGCCCAAAAGTCCCGGTTCACCCACACCCTTCTCGCCGGGAAGACACTCGGCATGGTTTTCGATAAATCGTCGACGAGAACGCGGATCTCGTTTGAGGTCGGGATGCTGCAGCTCGGAGGCCACGCCTTGTTCCTTCCGGGCAACATGTTGCAGACCGGCCGCGGCGAGCCGATTTCCGATACGGCGCAGGTGATGTCGCGCTATCTGGACGGCGTGATGATCCGGACGTTCCGGCAGCAGGACGTCGAGGAGTTCGCGAAGTACGCGGATATTCCTGTAATTAATGGATTGACCGACGAATTTCACCCGTGCCAGTTGCTCGCGGACGCGCTGACCATCCTTGAGCACAAGGGGCGGCTCGAGGGCATCACGGTGGCGTTCATCGGAGACGGAAACAACCTGGCGCACTCGTGGCTGCAACTCGCGCCGAAGCTCGGCATGAATATCCGCGTGGCGACGCCGGCAGGCTATCAGCCCATGCAGTGGGTCGTCGAAGAGGCGAAGTTGCACGCCGTCCAGCAGGGGACGGAGGTGCTCGTCACGACGGATCCGGAGCGGGCCATCGAGGGCGCGGACGTGGTATACACCGACACCTGGGTGTCGATGGGCGATGAGGAAGAAGCGGAAGAGCGCCTGAAGGAATTCGAGGGGTATCAGGTGAACGAGAAGCTGTGCGCCCTCGCGAAACCGGACTATGTGTTCATGCACTGTCTGCCCGCGCACCGCGGCGAGGAAGTGTCGCCGGACGTGATCGACGGGCCGCACTCCATCATCTTTGATCAGGCGGAAAATCGGCTGCACGCGCAGAAGGCGGTGCTCGCCGCCACCATGGCGGATGCCAGCGCGTTTGGGGAGGACTTGTGATGGCAGAAAAGCTCGTGCTCGCCTACTCGGGCGGACTGGATACCTCGGTCTCCATCCCGTGGATTCGGGATCACTACGGCTATGACGTGATTGCGATGTGCGTGGACGTCGGCGAAGGCAAAGATCTGGACGCCACGCAGGCGAAGGCCATTCAGGTAGGCGCAATCAAATCGTACAAGATTGATGCGAAGGCGCAGTTTGCGGAGTCCTTCATCCTGCCGGCGCTCAAGGCGAACGCCCTGTACGAGGGCAAGTACCCGCTCGCCTCGGCCTTGTCGCGCCCTCTGATTTCGAAGCTGCTCGTGGAGGTGGCCGAACGCGAAGGCGCGGTGGCGGTTGCACACGGCTGCACGGGCAAGGGGAACGATCAGGTCCGGTTCGAGGTGTCCATTCACGCGCTGAATCCGAACCTGAAGGTGATTGCGCCGGTGCGCGAGTGGGGATTCACGCGGGACGAGGAAATCCGCTATGCGAAGGAGCACAGTGTCCCCATCCCGGTCGATCTCGACAATCCCTTCAGCATCGACGCGAACCTCTGGGGCCGCGCGATTGAGTGCGGCGTGCTCGAAGATCCGTGGCAGGAGGCGCCGGAGGGCGCGTTTTTGTGGACCGTCTCGCCGGAACAGGCGCCCGACGAGCCCGAGGAAATCGTGATCTCGTTCGAGCAGGGCAAGCCGGTGGCCGTAAACGGGGAGTCGCTTCCGCTCGTCGACCTGATTCACCGGGTGAACGAGATCGCCGGGCGGCACGGCGTCGGCCGGATCGATCACGTCGAAAACCGGCTCGTCGGCATCAAGTCGCGCGAGGTGTACGAGTCGCCCGCGGGCAAGGTGCTCATCATGGCGCATCAGGAGCTGGAGCACCTCACGCTGACCCGGGAAGTGCTGCAGTACAAGATGGGGCTCGAGCTCGAGTACGCGAAGCTCATCTACAACGGGCTCTGGTACTCGCCGCTCAAAGCGGCCTTCGACGCGTTCATCGACGAGACGCAAAAATACGTGACGGGCGATGTGCGCGTGAAACTGTACAAGGGCCACGCGCAGGCGACGGGCCGCAAGTCGCCGTATTCGCTCTACCGGCACGATCTCGCCACGTACGAGACGGGCGACAAGTTCGATCACGGCGCGGCGGTCGGGTTCATCCGCCTGTACGGGTTGCCGACCACCGTTTACGCCACGCTGCACGCGGGCCAGGAGAAGCCCACGAACCTCGGCGAAGAGGCCTACTCCGTGCTCGGAGACGAGGTGGAGGCCAAGGCATGAAGCTTTGGGGCGGACGCTTCAGCGAAGACACCAACCAGCTTGTGCTCGAATACACGGCGTCCATCTCGTTCGACAAGCGCCTGTTGCCCTACGATATCTGCGGTTCCATCGCGCACGCGAGGATGCTCGGTCAGACCGGCATCCTCGCGCCGCATGAGGCGCGCGCCATCATCGACGGGCTCGAATCGCTGCTCGCCGACTACGAGGCGGGTAAGCTCGAGTTTCGGCTCGCGGATGAGGACGTGCACATGAATGTCGAACGGCTGCTCACGGAGCGCATCGGCGACGTCGCAAAGAAGCTTCATACGGCGCGGAGCCGGAACGATCAGGTGGCGCTCGACATGCATCTGTGGGCCCGCGACGCGGTGGACGAGCTTTTGGCGGGGGTCAAGCGCCTTGAGCGCGCGCTTTTGAGCTCAGCCGAGCGCCACTTGGACGTGATTGTGCCTGGATTCACGCATCTGCAACGGGCCCAGCCTGTGCTGTTCGCCCATCACCTGCTGGCGTACGTGTGGATGCTCGTGCGCGACGAGCGGCGACTGCGCGCGCTGAAGGACGAGATCGACACGATGCCGCTTGGCGCGGCGGCGCTCGCGGGCACGACGTTTCCCATCGACCGGGAGATGGTTGCGGAGGAGCTGGGCTTTACGCGGCTCTACGAAAATTCGATGGACGCGGTCTCGGATCGGGACTATCTGCTGGGCCTACTCTTCAACTGCGCGACCATCATGACGCACCTGTCCCGCCTCGCGGAGGAGATGGTGCTCTGGTCGAGCGAGGAGTTTGGCTGGATTGAGCTTTCGGACGCCTATGCGACGGGCTCGAGCATCATGCCGCAGAAGAAGAACCCGGACGTGCCGGAGCTGGTGCGGGGGAAGACGGGCCGCGTGTATGGGCACCTGATGGGCCTCCTGACCGTGCTGAAGGGCTTGCCGCTTGCGTACAACAAGGACCTGCAGGAGGACAAGGAGGGTGCCTTCGACGCGGTCGACACGGTGGTGCCGGCGCTCGAACTCATGGCGGGCACGGTCGAGACGATGAAGGTGCGCCGAGAAAGGCTTCAGCACGCGTTCGCGCGCGATTTCTCGAACGCGACCGATCTCGCCGACTACTTGGTGCGCAAGGGGCTTCCGTTCCGGGAGGCCCACGAGGTGGTCGGCCGGCTCGTGTCGGACGCGCTCGCGAAGGGGACGAATCTGGCGGGATTGTCCCTCGAAGAGATGCGGGCGAGATCGCCTTTGATTGACGAGGACGCGTACGAGGCGTTCGATATCGCGCGCGTCGTGGAGGCGCGTCAGTCGCGCGGCGGCACCGCGCCGTCCGCCGTGCGCCTGCAGCTCGCGCTCGCCAAGGAGGCCGTCGAAGGGCAGGGCTGAGGGCGCCTCGGGCGTTTGCGGCTCGCGGCGGCCTCTGCGCTCCGGCTTCCGCCCTGGCTCAGAGATCAGGTAAGATAGACGAAATGGCGGCATTATGGAGATAAGGAGTGGAGAAGGTGCTCGTCGTACAGAAATATGGCGGCACGTCCGTGGGATCGACGGAGCGGATCCGGGCCGTGGCGGACCGCGTCGCCCGGACCCGGGGCGAAGGGCACGACGTCGTGGTGGTGGTCTCCGCCATGGGCCACACCACCGACGAGTTGGTCGATCTCGCCGGAGCCATCGTGGACAGGCCGGATGCTCGGGAGATGGATCAGCTCCTCGCGACAGGGGAGCAGGTGTCGGCGGCGCTTTTGGCGATGCGGCTCATCTCGCTCGGCGTGCCGGCGAAGTCGCTCACGGGTTGGCAGGCCGGGATTGCCACCGAGCCGGTGCACGGCAACGCCCGCGTGGCGAGGATCGATACGTCGGCCTTGAGGGCGCTTCTGGCGCAGGGCGTCGTGCCGGTGGTGACGGGATTTCAGGGCATTGCGGACGGCGAGGTCACGACGCTCGGTCGGGGCGGATCGGACACCTCGGCCGTGGCCATCGCGGCGGCGCTCGGCGCGGATCTCTGCGAGATTTACACCGACGTCGAAGGCGTGTACACGACGGACCCGCGCGTCGTGAAGACTGCGCAAAAGCTCGCGGCCATCTCGTACGACGAGATGCTCGAGCTCGCCAACCTCGGCGCCCAGGTGTTGCACCCGCGCGCGGTGGAAAACGCCAAGCACTTCGGCGTGAAGCTCGTCGTGAGGTCCAGTTTTACGGAAAGGAATGGGACGGAAGTCGTGGCGGAGAATCAGATGGAAGGCCGCCGGGTGGTCACCGGCATCGCGTTTGAGCGCCAGGTGGCGCGCGTCGCCGTCGTCGGCGTGCCGGTCGAGGAACACGCGCTCGCGTCCATCTTTTCGGCGCTGGCCGATCGCGGCGTGAACGTGGACGTGATCGTGCAGAGCGTGGTGGACGAGCAGGCGGTGGACGTGTCGTTCACGGTGCACGAGAGCGATCTCGACAAGGCGGAGCAGGTCGTGGCGGAGTTGCAGCCGCAGATTGGCTTCAAGCGAATCGAGAAGGAGTCGCCGCTTGCGAAAGTGTCCATCGTGGGCGCGGGCATGATCTCGAACCCGGGCGTGGCGGCGCAGATGTTTGTGGCGCTTCGCGATGCGAAGGTGCCGATTCACATGGTGACCACCTCGGAGATCAAGGTGTCGTGCGTCATTCCGGCGGACTTGGTCGAGGAGGCGGTGCAGACGCTGCACCGGGCGTTTATCGAGGCGGAAGCCGTGACGCCCTTGACCCATGCGCGATAGTTTTTTATAGTCAGAACTGTGAGCTAAGATGATAGAGAAGCTGTCGCATGACTGGCGGATGACGTGGGTGACCACGGGGGAGTGCGACAGTGGAAGAGCCGGCCGCCTGGGCACTTGAACGCGCGTCTCGCGCGGAGTGACTAGGGGCCGTTCATTGTACTTATGGAGTGGTGAGAGAGAACATGGCGACCAAGATTTTGGTGACGGACGACATCTCCCAGGCGGGCATCGACATCCTCTCCGGCCTCGAGGGCGCGGAGGTCGTCGTCAGGACGAATCTCGCGCCGGACGAGGTGAAGGAGGCCATTGCCGACGCGGACGCCCTCGTGGTGCGCTCGCAGACGCGCGTGACGAGGGACGTGATCGAGAGCGCGAAAAAGCTCAAGGTCATCGGACGCGCGGGCGTCGGCGTCGACAACATCGATCTCGAGGCGGCCACGCGCCGCGGCATCCTGGTCATCAACGCCCCGGACGGCAACACCATTGCGGCGGCGGAGCACACGTTTGCGATGATGATTAGCCTTGCGCGCCACATCCCCGCGGCCCATCGGGATCTCCTCCAGGGCAACTGGAACCGCAAGAAGTGGATTGGCGTCGAACTTCGCGGCAAGACGCTGGCCGTGCTCGGCATGGGCCGCATTGGCACCGAGGTCGCGAAGCGCGCGAAGGCGTTCGGCATGACCGTCCTCGGGTATGATCCGTTCCTCACGGAGGAGCGCGCGCAGAGCCTCGGGGTGAAACGGTGCGATCTCGACACCGCCATCCGCGAGGCCGACTTCATCACCGTGCACACGCCGCTGACAAAAGAGACGCACCACATGATTGATGCGGGCCGGATCGCCCAGATGAAGGAGGGCGTGCGGATCATCAACTGCGCGCGCGGCGGCATCATCGACGAGGTGGCGCTCGCGGAGGCGCTTGAAACCGGGCGCGTGGCGGGCGCGGCCATCGACGTGTTTGAGGAGGAGCCGCTGCCGATGGATCACCCGCTTCGCCGCTGCGCGAACGTCGTGCTGACGCCGCACCTCGGCGCGTCGACGGTGGAAGCGCAGGAGAACGTGGCGATTCAGGTGGCGGAGGAAATCGTGCAGGTCCTTCGGGACGACACGTTCGAGCACGCCGTCAACCTCCCGAGTCTGAGCCAGCGCCAGAAGGAGCGGCTCGCGCCGTACCTCGCCCTCGCGGAGCAACTGGGGCTGTTTGCGGCGCAGCTCGCGCAGGGCGCGCCCTCGAGCATGACCGTTCGCTACGCCGGCGACGCTTCCGATCCGGACGGCGGCTACCTCACCCGCACCGTGCTGAAGGGCTTCTTCAGCTTCCAGTACAACGGCGAGGTCAATTACGTCAACGCGCTGCGGTACGCGGAAGAGGCGGGCCTGCGCGTGCAGGAGGTGCGAGAGTCCCGCGGCCGGGTGTACACGAACGAGGTGGAGATCTCGGTCGCGGCGGACAACGGCACGCACCGCGTCACCGGCACGGTTCTCGGAGAGTATGGGCCGCGCATCGTCGAGCTCGACGGGTATCCCATTGACACGCCCATTGAAGGCATTCTCATTTATACGCGGCACGAGGACCGTCCCGGCATGATCGGCCGTATCGGCACGCTGCTTGGCGATCGCGACATCAACATCGCGGGCATGCAGGTGGGCCGGCGGGAGAGCGGCGGAGAAGCGGTGATGCTCCTGTCTGTCGACAAGAGCGTGCCGCAGGACGTGATCGACGAGATCGCGAAACATCCGGGCATTCGGCTGGTCAGGGCCATCGAGCTGTGACGGGCGGGCGCAGGCGCAGATCCGCGCCCTTGAGAGAGATCTGCTGAAGGAGTGGAGACCGTGAGGCGGGTGGACAACTTCAATCCGGGCCCGGCGGCGCTGCCGCTCGAGGTGCTGGAGCAGGTGCGCGAAGAGCTCATCGACTTCCGGGGCGCGGGCATGAGCGTCATGGAGATGAGCCACCGCAGCAAGGAGTACGAGGCCATTCACAACGAGGCGCAGGCGCGCCTCCGGCGGCTGCTCGGCATTCCCGACGAATACCGCGTGCTCTTCCTGCAGGGCGGCGCGAGCCTGCAGTTCGCCATGATCCCGATGAACTTTTTGCGCGCGGGCCATCGCGCCCTGTACGTGCTGACCGGCGCTTGGTCCGAGAAGGCGCGGGACGAGGCGGCGCGATTCGGCGAGATTGCCGTAAACGACTGGGCCACGAAGGGCGGCTATCGGGACGTCCCCGACGCCATTCCGGAGGACGACGGCTCGTTCCGCTACGTGCACATCACGTCGAACAACACCATTTACGGCACGCAGTGGCCCGCGCTGCCGAAGACCGCCTCGCCGCTCGTGGCGGACATGTCGAGCGACATCCTCTCGCGGCCAATTGAGGTGTCGGATTTTGCGCTCATCTACGCGGGCGCGCAAAAAAACCTCGGGCCGTCGGGGATCACCGTCGTGATCGCGAAGGACTCGTTTCTCGCAGAGGCCAACGCGGATCTGCCCGCCATGTTGCGCTACAGCACGCACGTGAAGTCGAACTCGCTCTACAACACGCCGCCCACCTTTGCCATCTACGTGATGGAGCGGGTGCTCGCGTGGGTGGAGGAGATGGGCGGACTCGCGGCCGTGGCGGAGCGCAACCGGAAGAAGTCAGCGCTCGTGTACGAGGCCATCGATGGCCATCCGCACCTGTACCTCGGCCACGCCGAGAAGCGGGCGAGATCGCAGATGAACGTGACGTTCCGCCTCGCGAGCGAGGAGTTGGAGCGCGCGTTCTTGAGCGAGGCCGCGGACAAGGGATTTGTGGGCCTGAAAGGCCATCGGAGCGTCGGTGGCTGCCGCGTGTCGCTGTACAACGCGGTGCCCATCGAGGCCGCGGAGCGGCTCGCGCAGTTCATGGACGACTTTGCCCGCCGGCATTGAAGCGAGGAGGACGGGATGTTCAGGACGATTTTGTTCGATGTCGACGGCGTCATGCTGAGCGAGGAGCGGTATTTCGACGCCTCGGCGCTCACCGTGCACGAACTCTTGACGAGCCCACGCTTCCTCGGCCTGTCCTCCGTTTCGCCGGCCTTCTCCCCGGCGCCTGCCGAGGACGCCATCCGCGCAATCCGCCGCGACGTGTTTCGCGACGATGCGGTGCTCGAGGGCCTGAAGAACATCGGCGTGAACGCCAACTGGGACATGGTGTACTTCGTGTTCGTCGCGGAGTGGATCGCGGCGCTCGAGCGCGCGCGGGAGGCGTCCGCGGAGGTGGTCGATCGCGCCCGGGCGGTCCTCCGGGAGGGCTTCTCGGAGGCGTCGCTTCGCGCCATCGGGGAGCTGCTGCGGGAGGCGCTGCCCGGGGACGTGATCGCCTGGAAGGGATACGACGCGCTGTACGAAGGGGCTTCGTCGCGGTCGGATTTGATGGAGCGGGCGCGGGAGGCGCTCGCCCGGTACGCGCCTAAGGCTGACGCGCACGCGCTCTGGCAGGTCGGGCAGGAGACGTTCCAGGAGTGGTATCTCGGTGATGCGTACACCGGCAAAGCGACGGGCAAGGCAGGCTTTCTCACGAGCGAGTACCCGATTGTCGATCCGGCCGCGTTCGCCGCGCTGCTCGCGGATCTCAAGGCGGCGGGCGTGACGTTGGGTATTGCGACCGGCCGGCCGGAAATTGAGACGCGCGTGCCGCTTGAGCACTTCGGCTGGCTGTCGTATTTCGATCCGGCCCGCGTCACGAACGCCTCGGACGTGGTGGCGGCGGAGGAGCGGGCGCCGCACGCCCGGCCGCTGTCGAAGCCGCACCCGTTTTCGTACCTGCGCTCGCTCATGGGCGAAGCGGACGTCGAGAAACTCCTTACGGTGGAGCTTCCCATCCCGGGCATCCGCGGCGAGGTGCTTGTGGTGGGCGACTCCATTGCCGACAAGCTCGCGGCGGACAGGCTCGGCGCGTCGTTTGCCGCCGTCCTGACGGGCCTCGAGGGTCAGGCGGCGAGGCCGAAGTTCGAGCGGCTTGGGGCTGACTTCATCCTGAACCACGTACTGGAACTTCGCCAGGTCCTGAGCCTCGCGCCCGTGGAGTGACCGCGGTGGCGAGGGAGAGAGGGGGGGCGGGCGCCGCGAGGCGCCTTGCTGCCCGCGCCTCGTCGGCTCCGTCGGGGCAGCTCGCTTGCGGGGCGGCGATATGGAGGCCCAGGGGACGTCCTGGGCTTGTGGCGCTGGCGGGGGCGCTTCGGCGCGGGCGCGCCGCGCGTGAACGGGCCCGGTGGGCGCGATGAGCGGCGCGAGCAGGCGCGGATTTGGTCCTGCAGTCGACGTTCCAATTCGCCCGCGATGGACATCCCAAATGAGAAATTTTGTGCTTGCAGAGTCGGCAGAATGCTGCTATGATAACAGTCGTCGCTTGGCTCCATCGAATGAAATGCGGAGAGATGTCCGAGTGGTCGAAGGAGCACGATTGGAAATCGTGTAGGCGGTCAACGCCGCCTCGTGGGTTCGAATCCCACTCTCTCCGCCATGCAATCCGAGGCGGCGTAGCTCAGTTGGTCAGAGCACACGGTTCATACCCGTGCTGTCGGGGGTTCGAATCCCTCCGCCGCTACCATGTGCCACCTTGGCTCAGGGGTAGAGCAGCTCACTCGTAATGAGCAGGTCGTCGGTTCGAATCCGACAGGTGGCTCCATATTTCATCGTGCAATGGCGCAAAGATGAGCGAGGCTCCGCATTGGTCGGAGCCTCGCTTGGTTTTTTGGGGTGGCAAATGGCGCGGGCCGTCTCATACCAGATTGCACGACGAGTGTCGTGTCCTCAGTGTTGAACAGTTCTATTTCGAATGTGCTGTGAGACACTACTTTTCCTGTATGAACTTGTGGTAAAATTCCTTCGAAGCGAAACTTCATTGCGACCATAGCTCGTGCCAAGTCCCAAGCGGCTCAAGAGGAGACAGTGTGCTCGAAGTGACGCTCATGGAAGGCCACGGGTTAGCGCAAGACGAAACTCCTCTGACGTTTTCGGTCGGTTGATACGTATGGCATCGGAGATACCGCGCCTTGCATCGGTGACATCCACATTCTCATTACTCCTACATCATACCAATTGGTCGCAGACGGGTGGGGTAAGGGTTGCTTCGACTGGAAGACATCAAAAAGGACGCCGTAGTGGAAGGACTTGTCCCCCATGAAGCGGTGAGGATTCTCAGTGCGGAGCCGATTGGTCCGGATGCTGTGCACGTGATGTTTCGATCGGCAAGCGGGACGCTTCAGGAGCAGACCCTGTTCCGGAGTCATGAACCGTCTCTTCGTTTGGCGGAGGCGGGGTTGCCGTGGTCGTTCGAAGCCGATGGAGAGGACTTCAAGCTGGCGGCTGAGGCATACCGGATTCATGTCGCCCATCTGTTCGATCCGATGATGGCGGTACACACGTCCAATGTTCGGCCGCTTCCGCACCAGATTACGGCGGTCTACGAGTCGATGCTTCCCCGGCAGCCTTTGCGCTTTGTGTTGGCTGACGATCCTGGCGCTGGAAAGACCATCATGGCCGGGTTGTACATACGAGAACTGATGATCCGGGCGGATGCGGTACGGATTCTCATCGTCGCGCCCGGCAGTCTTGTCGAACAGTGGCAGGATGAGCTGTACGAGAAATTTGATCTCGAATTTGAGTTGTTTTCCCGCGAGATGGAGCAGTTGAGCCGCACGGGAAACCCGTTTGAGGAACGGGATCGCTTGATCGCAAGGCTCGACCAGCTGAGCCGAAACGATTCCCTCCTCGAGAAGTTGGGGCGTACGCGCTGGGATCTGGTTGTCGTCGATGAGGCGCATAAAATGTCCGCCAGTTGGTACGGGAATAAAGTGAACGAGACCAAACGGTTCAAGCTCGGGAAGCTTCTCGGGAGCATCACGCGTCATTTCTTGCTCATGACGGCGACACCTCACAATGGGCGGGAGGAGGACTTTCAACTCTTCCTGTCCTTGCTGGACTCGGATCGATTTTATGGTAAATTCCGCGATGGCGCGCATCAGGTTGACGTCTCGGACCTGATGCGGCGCATGGTGAAAGAAGAGCTTGTGAAGTTCGATGGAACGCCATTGTTCCCTGAAAGGCGCGCGGAGACCATTTACTACGAACTGTCAGATCTCGAGGCGGCATTGTACCAGCAAGTGACGGAGTACGTGCGCGAGGAGATGAATCGAGCGGACAGGCTGGAGGCTGGGAGAAAAGGCACGGTGGGTTTTGCATTGACCACCTTGCAAAGACGGCTGGCATCCAGCCCAGAGGCCATTTACCAGTCGCTCAAGCGCCGACGCGAGCGCCTGCAGCGGCAGCTCGATGAAGCGAAGATCGAACAGCAGGGCCGACTCGCGTGGATTCAGTTGCAAGATGTGCCAGATGACATTTATGAATCCGATGAGGAACTGCCGGGTGGGGAATACGAAGAGTTGGAGGACGAGATCGCGTCCCAGGCAACGGCGGCCCAGACCATCGCCGAGCTGGAGCAAGAGATCCGCACGTTGGAACGGCTGGAAGTGATCGCCCATCAGCTTGTCCTGTCGAACCAGGACTCGAAGTGGACACAACTGTCGACGCTGCTGCACGACGAACCGGAGATGCGGGATAAGTCAGGCAACCGTCGCAAGCTCATCATCTTCACGGAGCATCGTGACACGCTGAACTATCTGCAGCGCAAGATGGAAGGCTTTCTGGGGCGCCCCGATGCGATTGTTGCGATCCACGGTGGGACCAAGCGAGACGAACGCCGAAAGATCCAGGAGAAGTTCTGGCACGATCCCGATACGCTCATTCTCTTGGCGACCGACGCCGCCGGAGAAGGCGTTAATCTTCAGAATGCGAACCTGCTCATCAACTACGACCTGCCGTGGAACCCAAATCGTCTGGAACAACGGTTCGGGCGCATCCACCGCATCGGCCAGACGGAAGTCTGCTACATGTGGAATCTGGTGGCGGCGAAAACACGTGAGGGCGAGGTTTTTCAACGCCTGTTTGAAAAACTGAAGGTGGAACGAGAGGCGTTGAAAGGTCGGGTCTTTGACATTCTAGGCCAGGTGTTTGAGGAAAAACCGCTCAAGGAGCTCCTCATCGAAGCCATCCGACGGGGCGATGATCCCGAAGTGCGCGCACGGCTTGAGCGTGAGGTCGATGGCGCGCTGGATCGCGAGCATCTCAAAGCCATCCTGGAGCGCAACGCGCTCTGCGAAGAAGTGATGAGTCCCGAACGCCTGTATCACGTGAAAGAGGAGATGGAGAAGGCGGAGGCGAGACGGCTTCATCCGTATTTCATCCGTGCGTTCTTTCGTGAAGCGTTCGCGCGACTCGGCGGTGAATTGAAAGAGCGGGAACGTGAGCGTTACGAGATCACCCACGTCCCTGCCGTCATCCGCGAACGGGATCGGCAGATCAGCGGGCGGGATCGGGGTAATCGCAAGCCCGTCTTAAAACGCTACGAGCGCGTTTGCTTCGAACGCGAGTTAGTCCGAGTTCCCCACAAACCTGTGGCGGCACTTCTTCACACCGGCCACCCGTTGATGCAAGCGGTGACCGATTTGACGCTGGAACGCGGACGAACTGCGCTCAGGCAAGGTGCAATTCTCGTAGACGACCACGACGACAGTGACCGTCCCTACATGTTGTTTTTGATAGAACAGGCGGTGCGGGAGCAGCCTTTGGGAGGTCAGACGCGCGATGTTTCTCGTCGCGTCCAGTTTGTTGCCGTGTATGACAATGGGGAAGTCGCGCTGAAAGGCTATGCGCCACACCTGGACTTACGCGGGGCCACGGACGAAGAAGGCCATCTGGTACGAGAAATCGTGCGTCAGCCTTGGTTGTCGGGCGATCTCGACGCCTTGGCGCAAAAGCACGCTATTGCGCTCATAGGAGGCCCGCATTACCAGGAAATCCAAGAGCGTCGGAACCGTGAAGTCACCCGCGTGAGGGACGAGGTTCATAAGCGGTTGTCGAGTGAAATTCAGTATTGGGTAGACCGGCATGAGAAGTTGAAGGATGACATTGCCGCAGGGAAGCAGCCGCGCATGCAGCTGGAAAACGTAAGGCGTATCATTGAGGACTTGACGGCACGGTTGGAACAGCGCAAGAGGGAACTGGAAGCGATGCGCCACTTGATTTCGGCAACGCCCGTGGTCGTCGGTGGTGCACTGGTCATTCCGGCGGGATACTTGGCGAGGTTGCGCGGTGAGGCTCCTTCTGCGGATGCCGTAAGCCGAGCGCGCATCGAGCGCGTCGCGATGGAAGCTGTCCTGGAAGCGGAACGGCGGATGGGCCACGAGGTCATCGACGTTTCGGCCGCGAAATGTGGTTGGGACATCACGGCGAGAATCCGGAAGCCTGACGGGACCATTGCTGCAGAGCGGCATATCGAGGTAAAAGGCCGCGCCAAAGGCCAGGACACGATTACCGTCACCCGCAACGAGATGATGTACGCGCTCAATCAGGGGGACAAGTTTCTCCTTGCCATCGTGATCGTGGATGGTGACCGAGTCGACGGCCCCTATTACGTCCGCAATCCGTTCCGTGAGCGTCCAGACTGGGCGGAGGTCAGCAAGACGCTTGATTTGAGGCTCCTCCTGGAGCGTGCGGTACCTGTGGAACAGTCCTTGTAACGTACAGAGAGAGGTGCAGACGCAGTGCCGAAAGTAAAAGCGCCGAAAAAGCTTATTGAAGTGGCATTGCCGCTTGATGGTATTAACGCCGAAGCTGCCAGAGAGAAATCCATTCGTCACGGCCATCCTTCCACACTGCATCTGTGGTGGGCGCGTCGTCCCTTGGCGGCAGCGCGGGCCGTTTTGTTTGCACAGCTGGTGAACGATCCCGGCGGCGAACGCGGCTATAAACCCGGCATGACGAAAGAACAGGCGCAAAAAGAACGTGAGCGTCTGTTTGACATCATGCGCCGGTTGGTGAAGTGGGAGAACTCGAACAACGAGGAAGTCCTGCGCGAAGCTCGTGAAGAGATTTGGAAGAGCTGGCGGGAGACTTGCGAGATGAACAAGGGGTTGCCGGGATTTGATCCGGACAAGCTACCCGCTTTTCACGATCCGTTCGCGGGCGGCGGCTCTATCCCGCTTGAGGCCCAACGTTTAGGACTGGAAGCCTATGCATCGGACCTGAATCCGGTGGCCGTTTTGATTAACAAGGCGCTGATCGAAATTCCACCGAAGTTTGCGGGAAGGCCGCCTGTCAACCCAGAGGCGCGGTCCAAAATGGGACTGCTTGAAGAGGAGTGGAAAGGCGCGCATGGCTTGGCGGAGGACATTCGATACTACGGAGAGTGGATGCGCGACGAAGCATTCAAGCGCATCGGTCACCTATATCCGCAGGTGGAATTGCCCCCCGAACACGGGGGTGGCAAGGCCACGGTCATCGCCTGGATTTGGGCACGGACGGTCAAGAGTCCGAATCCGGCGTACAGTCATGTGGATGTACCATTGGTGTCTACCTTTTATCTATCGGA
>NZ_BCSG01000036.1 GCF_001570745.1 Alicyclobacillus mali NBRC 102425 | reverse complement strand
AAAAGGCTCATTGTATGTAAAGCGACGCCGCCAACGCGCGCGAAACGAGGCGCGATCCGGCGGCTTGTACGAAAGACGCCGGCGTGCGCGAAAAAGTTCCTCATTCGCCCACGCGGCTCGCGCGGTGCGCAGCCTTTCGACGGAATCAGCCCCAGCATACTGGCTTTGCCCCAGCGATTCAAGACCGAGCGCATTCCGTTTGGCCCGATCTCGCCGCGCGAAGCGCACGGTTGCCCGCCCCCTGCCCAGGCCGCGGTCTGGATGCCCGCGTCAACCCTACGGATGGCGAATCAGCGCGCGAAACGCCGGGACGAGCGCCCGCTTTGCAGCTGGCGAATGAGCTTGATGCAGCGCCGCATCCGGGCCGGCCACAGCCGTCGCGCTCCCAGGCTGTGGCGACGGTGTCGCCGCCTGGCTCGTGGCCGAAGCCGCCGCAATACTGCTCGCGGGCACCATGGCGTTCGAATCCGCGCCGTAGTTCAGACCTCCGACCGCCATTCCCGTCGCCATGGGGATGGCCTGGCGCATGGCCTGCACGTCGCGCGCCACGTCGGCCGCGGTGATGGACGGCGTGGGTTCGTTCTCCTGCGTCACGGCCCAGACCCCGGCGCCCTGTGCTTCGAGCTGGTTGAGCGCGGCGAGATCGCGCGATGGTGCGTTGTTCGGGTATTCGACGGCGGGCTGACGCGAGGCCATATACCAGTCCTCCGCCACGTACGCATCGCCGGAACCAAGACCCACGCCGAGCGCGTCCGTTGGGTCCCAGGCGTTCACGGCGACGCGCAGGCCGAGCGCGTGCACCTGCGCGACGGCCCACGCGCGGAGCGCCCGCGGAACGCCGTAATTGGAACCGGCGAGATCGAGGAAGATGCCGCGCACGCCGAGTGCCTTCCATTCAGCGAATTCCTGGGCCAGTTGTGGCATGGGAATGGGGGTCGATCCGTCCGACAGGTTCACGTAGCCATAAAACGAAATGGAGGCATTCGCAGAGATGAGCTGTGTCACCGCCTGCTGATTGGCGTAACCAGAAGATTCGGAATCCGCCCCCAGAACAATGGCTTGATACCCCTGAACCTCCATAGCGGTGTCAGGCGTGACCCAGCCGTAATAGAACCCCACAGGGGCCGGTTGCGCGCTGGACGCAGCCCATGCGAAAGTGGGATGCAACATGAACGAGGCGGTGCCGAGGCCGACGAGATACGTGCGAGCGCGGCGCAGCATGTTCCTTCCTCCCCTTGGCCAACGCGCAGGAGTTGCGCGTGCGCGGATGATGAACCACGATGCAGCGGGAAGCGTTCGACCGCGTTCTACCCGATTCGACTTTCATTTGTGGAATTCTCCGCGCGCGAGGAATCTCCTGCCACTCGACCAGCCGCCTCTGCAAATGATGCAAACGCCCTTGTGTCACGGTGACTTCTCGGGAATGAGATATGCCGGCGAGGAGAACCAGCTCTGCGGGATCCGCGTGCTCGTCCACTGGCTCTTCGGCATCCATGGCTCGTGATGCTCGTCGAAATACGCGTCGATCATCTTCCGCGCGATGATGGCTGAAAACTGCGCGCCATAGCCCCCGCCCGGCGCCATCACGGCCACGGACACCAGCGGATGATTGAGCGGCGCGTAGCAAATGAACACCGAATTGTCCGTGCGCTGGCCGTTCATCACAATCTGCGCCGTCCCAGTCTTGCCCGCTGCCTCATAGTGTGCCCCAAGGAAGGCGTAGTACGCCGTCCCGGCCGGGTTGGACGTCACACCGTGCATGCCCTGCTTCACCAAATTCCATTCCCACAGCTTCGCCTTCACCACGCCCTCCACCTGCGGCTTGTAGGTGAAAATCGGCTTCGCCCCGTTCTTGGGCGTGCCATTCGGCGCGTACACGCGCTCCAACAGGTGCGGCTTCAGCCGAATGCCCTGATCGGCTAGCGTCATGGCGTAGACCGCGAGTTGAATGGGACTGAACATCTGCGACTGCCCAATGTCCGCATCCGCAAGGCTGGCGGGCGATCCGTAGTTCACGTACTGGCCCGTCTTGCGAATGGACGCCTCGCTCGCCTGCAGATTGTACGGAACCTGAATGTTGCCTTTCTGATAGTCCTCGATGAAAAATTCGCCCGGAACCTCGTACGGCAGATCGATGCCCGTCTTCGTGCCAAGGCCGAACTCCTCTTCCTCTTGAAAGATCTGATTGATGCCCTTGGCGAAGTCCGTGTCGAGATAATGCTGGTACGATCCCGCCGACGCCGGATACGTGCCGCCGGACGTGTCGCTCGATCCCAGCCACTTGCCCAGGCGCAGCCCAACTTCGTACATGAACACGTCGCTTGAGACCGTGAGCGCCTCCACGGGATTCACCCACCCGAACGCAATCCCGCCGTCCTCGTGAATGATCTGCGTGCCCACGTAAATGTAGCCGTTGTCGAGAATGCGCGTCTGCGGATTCACTACGCCCGCGTTCATCGCCGCGATGAGGTTGGCGGGCTTCACCGTCGATCCGGGGTAGTTGATGGCCTGAATCGCGTAATTCATCTGTGCACCGGACGTCTCGAGGTAATGCGCATGTTTTACATAGGAACCATTTACGTACCAATTCGGGTCCAGATATGGGTAGCTGGCCATGGCGATCACGCCACCCGTCTGCACGTTGAGCATCACCGCTGCGACATAGGAGATGTGCTGCCCGGTGGACGAAGCGAGCATTTGCTGAATAATCTCCTGCGTTGCCGCCTGCTCGCGCCCATCCAGGGTGAGCTGGATATTGTCGCCTCCCACAGGCTTGACCTCCTTCATTACGCCGAGTCCTGCCCCCGTGCTGTTGATGGCGACGAGGCGATATCCTGGCTTCCCCTGAAGAAGGTGTTCATACTCGTACTCGAGCCCCGTCTCTCCCACCTGCTGATTGTCCAAGTAGCCTGGATACTGCCCCACGTTCTGGGCGGTGATGGCGCCGACGTAGCCGAGCACTTGCCCGGCGAGATCGCCATATGGGTACTGGCGCTCGTAGTCCTGAATGACCTGAATGCCCGGAAGCTCGGCCTCATGTTCCACGACGAACGCCACCTGCGCGTCGCTGACATGCGTGGCCAGGGTCACCTGCAGGGCGGACGCGTTGGAGATCATCTTCTGATACAGGGCGCTCGGAGTGGTTTCGAGAACAGGCGCGAGCAACTGCGCCTCCCGCCGAAGCGTGGAGCTTGGGAGCGGGCGAGATCGCACGAGCTCGATTTTTACGACCGGCACATCCCAAGCCAGCACCTGGCCGTTTGCATCGTAAATCCAGCCGCGCTGGGGCAGCACCGGAATGCGCGCGTAGTGGATGACCTGCTCGCTGGCCCGGTATTCCGCACCTTGCACGACCTGGACCTCTCCGAGGCGGACAATGAGGGAACTCAGAGCGAGGAAGACGCCCCCGTATAAGACCCCCAGCCGCGCGCGATGCTGGCGCACAAGATCCGCTCGCCTGACCCGACCATCCCGTCTCCGACGTCGCATGTCTCTCCCACTCCCTCAATGTCTTTACGTCGTTCTTATCGCACGCCTGTAAAATTCGCCTCAAATCGCACCGGCGCCGGGTCTCCGCCTCAACGCCTCGCGGACCATGTCTTCATCCGTGCGCTCAAGCCGGAGCGCCCCGATCACCTGAAACGATTCGTGACCGCGCCCGGTGATCACCACAACATCTCCATCGCTCGCTTCCAGCACTGCTTGCTCGATGGCTTGTGCGCGGTCCAGCACGACGTCACACTTGGCGCCGTAGACCTGACGCGCGCCAGACAAAATCTCATCGGCGATGCGCGCAGGTTCTTCGGAATAGGGATTATCCGTCGTGACCAAGACGCGATCCGCCAGCGATGCCGCGATGAATCCCATTTCGGGCCGCTTACCCTTGTCGCGCTCGCCTCGTCCGCCAAAGACGAGCCACACCCGTCCGCGCGTCCACTGGCGCGCAGTGTTCAGAAGTTGGTACAGCGCATCTGGCGTGTGAGCGTAATCCACGACGACCGTCGGGCCACGCTCGGGGCGAATGACGTGCATTCGGCCGGGAACGCTTGGCAACGTCGATATGACACCGTAGATGGCATCTGCCGGCAGACCCAAGGCGTGTGCAGCCGCCACAACGGCGAGGAGGTTGTACACGTTGTACACCCCAGGGTGCGAGAGAATGCCGTCGAATTCCTCACCACCGGGAAGCTGAACGGACAACCGAGTATGCCATCCGTCCGTCTCCACCACGCGCCCTCGGACGTCGCCCGCATGCAAACCGTACGTGATGATGGGGGCAACACAGCTTTCGGCCATGACGTCCGCATAAGGGTCGTCTCGGTTCAAAACGGCGCCCAATTTGTCGGAGGACAGCCCGCTGAAGAGACGGGCCTTTGCGGCCGCATAGTTCGCCATAGAACCGTGAAAGTCCAAGTGTTCCCTGGTGAGATTGGTGAAGATGGCGAGATCGAAATCCACGTCCGACGTGCGATGCTGAACGATGCCGTGCGACGAAACCTCGATGACCGCATGGGTGCATCCCGCGTCGACCATCTCGCGCAACGCATGGTGAAGCTTGGGCGCCTCCAGCGTCGTCAGTTCCGCCGGCACCGTTCGGAGCCCGGTCTCATTGCTCACACTGGACAGCATGCCGACGCGCAGGCCTACAGATCGCAACATGTGTGTCAACCAATGGACACACGTCGTCTTGCCGTTCGTCCCTGTGACGCCGACGACCGTGAGACGCCGCGACGGAAACCCGTACGCCCTGTTCGACAGCGCACTCGCGGCCCTCCGCGAGGAAGGTACTTGCACATACGGAACGCCCGGCGGTATGTCGATCGATGAGGCGTCCTCCTCCCCCACCACGCACACGGCCCCACGCGCCACCGCCTCGCGGATGAACGCGCGCCCGTCCCAGCGCCGGCCACGAATGGCCACATAGAGATCCCCCGGCCGTACCTCGCGCGAATCCATGGCCACGCCTCGAATCCGTCCCTCGTTCCAAAGGTCTTCCCAATGCGTTGTCCCACGCGTCAACGCGACATGCACCTCTCATCACTCGAGCAGGATTGTCCGCGGAGGAAGCATAGGTGTCGTCGTTCAAATTCGGCTTGGAACCTTCGCCTTGCTCGCCAGCCGGATCGACTTCTTCAAAACCGAAATTGATGTTTGTTCCGTATGAAAGACATAGAAGGGCGTGACCTGGTTTCGACACCCGGCTCGGCACGCGATGGCCTCGCCCCATCACGCAGCATGGGAGGAGGATGCGCGATGTTCAGCAATATCGGCTGGTCAGGCGCGCTGCTGATCGTCGTCGCCGCCCTATTTGTCTTTGGGCCGAAGAAGCTCCCCGAACTCGGGCGATCCGTCGGCCACTTCCTGCGCGAATTTCGCACCGCGCTCGGCGATCGCGACGGAGAAGCGCCAGCGCCGCCTTCGCCCGCGAAGGGAGCGGCGCCGGAGGAGCCCTCCCGAAGCTCGAGCGAGCGCGCAGCAATGGAGCAGGCTGCGACGGTGCCCGAATCGCCCGGAGAGCGTGGCGCGCGCCCATGAGCGCATGGGAAACCCACCTCCGCGCGCTGAGGAGGCTCCTGATTCGAGCAGCCATCGCCTACGCGGTCTTGTTTGCGGCGGCGGTGGCCTGGCTGCCCGTTCTCATCCGCGATGCCATGCGACCCGTGCATCAACTGCACGTTGCCCTCATCGTCACAAGCCTGGACGAGGTCGTCGTGCAAGATCTGAAACTGGCGCTCTCCCTCGCCTTCTTCGCCGCACTGCCCTACTTGCTGTATGAGGCGTGGCGATTCGTCGCGCCGGCCTTGACCATCTCCGAGCGCCGGCTCGTACGCGCGGGACTGGCGGCGGGCCTCTTGCTGTTTGCGGCTGGCGCCGCCTTCGCGTGGTGGGTGGTCGTGCCGCGACTCGTGCGCTACCTGGTCGCCCTTGCGGCATGGTCCCACCTCGGCGTCTACCTGCGCTACGGAAGTTATCTGTCGTTCGTCGGCACCGTGGTGCTTGCGTTTGGCGCCGCGTTTGAGCTGCCCGTCCTCGTGGCATGCGGCACCGCGATGGGCCTCCTGACGCCGAGCGCGCTGCGCGCCAAGCGCAAGTACGCCTACTTCGCCCTGGTGATCGTCGGCGTCCTCATCAGCCCGCCGGAGCTCATCGCCCATCTCACGGTGACCGTGCCGCTTTTTGCCCTGTACGAGGCGAGCGTCGCCCTCGCGTCCGTCATCCATCGCCGCAAGTCGCGCGACACGGCGCGGACCACCGCGCTCTCGGAGGGGTGAGACCATGCCATCCGCGCCGTCCAAGGCCCGGCGCTGGCCGAGGCCCTTACGCTACCTGCACCACTACACCATCGTCTCGTTCGCGCTCCTCGTCGCGAGCGGCCTCGCGCTGTACCTTCCGGCGATTCACCGATTCATGATCCCGTACATCCCGTTGGTCTACCGACTGCACATCCTACTTGGCCTCGTGTTTGCCGTCACGCTCTTGGTGCCGTTTGTCCGCGTGCTCCCGAAGGGACGGCGAATTTCAAAGTGGGACTGGGCCCTCCCCGTCCTGTTCGGCAGCCCCATCGTCGCAACCGGGATCATGCTGTGGTGGGTGTCCGCGTTTCCATCCGGCATGCGCAGCCGCGCGTTCACGTGGCACGGCTGGCTCACCGCCTGCCTCGGGACGTGGATCCTCATCCACGCGTTCCTGAAGGTCACCGGCATCCGGCCCCGCTCCCGCCTGTTGTACGAGCGCGTCGACTGGGAGCGGCGGCGGTTCCTCGTGTCGCTCGCCACCGGCGCGCTCGGTGCGCTCGTCCTCACCGCGGTCGATCCGGCCGCCTGGCTTCGCAGCCTGCGAAGCGCGCCAAGGGCCGGATCGTCAGGACCCCCGCCCGGCGTGCAGACCTTCCCGGCGTACTACACGGTGGTCAATGGCTACCCCGAGATCGACGTCGCGCGCTATCGCCTGGTGGTGGACGGGGAGGTGGAACACCCGCTCTCGCTCACGTACGCGGAATTGCAATCCCTTGCGGCCGTCCACGAAACGCAAAACTTCCAGTGTGTTACAGGCTGGAGCGTGCCGAACGTCCGCTGGAAGGGCGTGCACCTGAGCCAACTCGCCCTGCTCGCCAAGCCGCGTTCCAGCGTGCAGTACGTCCATTTCTACTCCGGCGACGGGGTGTACACGGAGTGTCTCCGACTTTCGGAGGCGTTCGACCCGACCGTGCTTTTGGCGTACGAGATGGACGGCGTGCCTCTCTTGCGGGAACAGGGCTATCCGCTACGCCTGGTGGTCCCGAAGATGTACGGGTACAAGTCCATCAAGTGGGTGGTGCGCGTGAGCTTCTCGGCCGAGCCCATCACGGGCTACTGGGAGCACTTCGGGTATCCCGCCGAGGCGTATTTCGGATCTCGCTGAAACCGAAGCGGCGTTGCGCCTCGTATGGACAGGTGAAATGGGCGTGAAGCCCGAACCGAAAGAGGAGGTAGATTTCATGGGTCAGGGGAACTGGAAGCACGCACTTGGGGCTGCCGCAGCCGTGATGGCGGCGTCGGCCATCGCAGTCTCGCCGGTCTTTGCCGCCGCGAAGGCGCCGAAGGCGAGTCACGGGGAGGCGAGCATGAGCCCCGCCGTGGTGATGGCGGGCAAGCTGTACGGCAACATTCCCAACGTGGTGATCCGCGGCGTGCCGGCGGGTAAGGCGCCGTGGGTGGTGGACGGATCGTACCAACTGAAGAGCAACCTGTTCACGGCGAGCGGCAAGTGGCTCATCATTCCGAAGCAGGGCTACATGGAGAACGGCCAGCCGGTTCCGGCCAAGATTGGCGGCACCACCAACGGCATCGCGGAGGTCGGGGCGGAGATCACGTTCGCCAATGCATCGCCCATCGTGCTGCCGCCGGTAAAGCTCGACAGCCAGGGCGACTTCTCGTTCCACGACGCCATCCAGTGGCCGAAGGGGGCCGCGCAGCCGGTGGTGCTCATCGGACCTGAGAAGAACGGCCAACTCGTCGCGTGGTTTGCGGCGTCCGACTTTCTCGCGGATTATGGCCAGGCAACGGGCACCGCATGGATGAACGCGGCGAAGCCCGTGAAGACCACCGTCGCGCACGAGCACGCGGGCGCCAAGAAGTGAGATCATCACGCCATCCGCGCCGCCGCGGCACACGCGCCGTGGCGGTGCGCGAGGAGAGAATTGCGTGGTATCTGACGAGGAACTGATGATGCGCGTGGCGGCGGGCGACGCGGACGCGCTCCAAGAACTGTACCAGCGGCACGCGCCACGCGTGACCGCCATCGCGCGCAACATGATACGAGATTCGGATGCGGTCAAAGACGTCGTGCAAGACGTCTTTTTGCGCGTCTGGCGGACGCGATCGTACAATCCCGCGCTGGGGCCAGTCGCCCACTGGCTGGCCGTCGTCACGCGCCACATCGCGGTGGATCACCTGCGCCGCGCGAAGCCCCACAAGCAGGTCCTCCAGCTCGAGGTGGACCCCCGCGCCCCGTCCGACGCTCCGAGTGACGCTGCACTTCTCCGGGCCGATCTCGCCCGCGCCCTGCGCGCCATCCGGGCGGAAGAGCGCGACGTGCTCGTTCTCGCGTACGTGCACGGCATGACGCTGCGCGAAATCGCCGAGCGCCTCCAGATTCCACTCGGGACGGTGAAGACGCGGCTGCACCGAGGGCTTCGGGGGCTTCGACAACAGTTGGCTGAATATCCGGAGGTGGAACCATGAGTCCGTCCCGGCGCCTGTGCCGTTACCTCAGCGCGTACCTGACGGGCGATCTCGACGAGCCCACGCTCGAGGCGTTCGAGCGCCACGTGGCCCACTGCGGCGCATGCCAGCGGACGCTCGCCGAGGTGATGCCGTCCTGGCAAATGCTCCTCGACGTCGAACCGGACGAGGCGGATCGCGCCTACGCGGAATCCTGGCAAAAGGACATTCTTGCGCGCGTGCTGGGGCGAGATATGCCTGCGCGGGCAGGGCGGCGCAGCTGGCGCGTACGGCCGGAGCGCGTGTACCAGATCTGGGCGTATGCCGCGTCCTTCGCCGCTGCCGCGGCCTCGCTCGCCCTCGCGCTGGTGTGGAAGTCCGCTTCCTCGCCGCAGGGCCCGCCCGCGAATGCCATCGCCAGTGCGGCGAGCACGCCCATCGCCGATGTCGCGATGAAGCCCGTCGCTGGAGAGGCGCGCGGCAGCCTGTACGTGTTCCGCCAGGGAACGTCGCAGCGGCTCGTCCTTGTGGTGGAGGGGCTGAAGCCGGTATCGGCGCCCGGCGCGTACAGCGTGTGGTACGTGCACGGTGACGTGCATGAGCTCGCGGCGACGCTCACAGTGGATCCGCATGGCGTCGGAATTGCCATGCTCCCGAGCCCGCCGCGGGAAGCGGAGATGGTGGGCATCACGCGGGAGCCGGACGCAAAGGATGTGCGGCCGAAGGGGACGCGCGTGCTTATCGCCAAGTTGCCGCGCAACGCGCTGTGAGGCTTGGCTGCGGGGCTGCCCCCCGCGGTCGTGCCGCTGCGGCTCCCCCGCGTGGCAAGCCGCCGCGCCTTCCCCCGCGTGCTATACTCGCGGTAGAAAGCGAGGAGGCTATCCTGTGGAACGAATCTTCACCTATCCAGCCATCATCAAGGCCCAGGCGGAGCGCATGGGCGACGCGCCGTACCTCGTCTGGAGGCTCGATGGCGAGGAACCGGCGACGCTCTCGTACCGCGCCTACGCCGACGCGTGCGCCGCGGTGGCGTCGTGGCTCCAGGACGAGGGCATTCGACCAGGCCATCGCGTCGCGCTCGCGCTTGAGAATTCGCCCGAGATGGTCGTGGCGTACGGGGCCGTCACCTCCATGGGCGCCATCGCCGTGCCCATCAACCCGACGCTGTCCTTGCCGGAGATGGCGTTCATCCTGCAGGACGTCGAGGCAAGCGCCTTCATCGGCGCGCCGGATCGCGCAGAAGCACTGGCCGCGCACGGCGATGTGGCGAGCGTGGAGCGGTGGCTCGCGCCAGATGTGCTGTGGCATCGCGTGGCGTCGGGCGGCGAAGGGGCGCCGCACGCCGCGGAGGTGCGCCCCGATTCCACGGCCATGATCCTCTATACCTCGGGAACCACGGGCAGGCCGAAAGGTGTCATGCTGAGCCACGAAGGCGTGCTCCGCACCGCGCAGACGGTGTGTGACTACCTCGAGTCGACGGACGGCGAGCGCATCCTGAACCTGCTCCCCATGACGCACTGCTTCTCCATCTGCGTCGAAATTTTGCACGCGCTGCTTGCGGGCGGCACGCTGTTCATCCGATCCGGCACGTTCGCGCCCCGCGCCGTGCTTGGCGAGATCGAGCGGCATCGGGTGACGTTCATCTGCGGCGTGCCGAGCATCTTCATGCTCCTGAACGAGGCGCTGAAGAGGCACCCGGCGGATGTGTCCTCGCTGCGCGTGGGCCTCGTCGGTGGCGCGCCGGTCCCCGTGGAGACCATCCGCGAGTTCGAGGCGCAAACCGGCATCGTCATTGTGGAAGGTTACGGCCAGACCGAGCTGTCGCCGCTCGCGACGCTGCAGCCGCCCCATCCGGACAAGCGCCGGCTGTCGTCCTGCGGCCTGCCGATCCCGGGGACGGAGGTGCGCATTGTCGACGCGGAAGGCCGGGACGTGCCGATGGGCGAACCCGGCGAACTTCTGGTGCGCGGATTCAACGTCATGCAGGGGTACTGGCGGCAGCCCGAGCGGACGGCCGAGACCATCGAAAAAGACGGCTGGCTGCACACGGGCGACGTGTTCCGCCAGGACGCGGACGGCTATTTGTACGCCGTCGACCGCCTGAAGGACGTGATCATCTACGGGGGCTTCAACATCTATCCGAAAGAGGTGGAGACGGTGCTCTATCGGCACGCGTCGGTGCTGGAAGCGTACGTCGTCGGCGCGCCCGACGCGCTGAAGGGCGAGATCCCTGTGGCGTTTGTCCGCATCGACGAATCGGCCGATCCGATCGCCGTGCAAGCGGAACTCGAGGCGCTCTGCCGCGAGGAGCTCGCGCCGTACAAGCGCCCGCGACGTTATCACTTTGTGGATGCATTCCCCAAGACGTCGACCGGCAAGGTGTTGCGGCGAGAACTGCGGCAGATGGCCGCCGCGAGGTGAGCGGGGAGCCGGCCTAAGCCGAAGCCCCCGCCGCCTGCTGGCGCGGCGGCGAGCCGAGGCGCGTGCGCCGCAAGAGCAGGCTGTTCGACACCACGCTCACCGAGCTCAGAGCCATCGCGGCCCCGGCGATGATGGGGCTCAAAACGCCTAAGGCAGCGAGCGGAATCCCGAGCACGTTGTACACGAGCGCCCAGAACAGGTTCTGCCGGATCTTGCGCATGGTCGCCTTGGCGAGGCGCAGCGCGTCCACCGCGGCCCACACGTCGCCGCGCATCAGCGCCACGTCCGCAACCTCGAGCGCCACATCGGCGCCCGTGCCCATCGCCATGCCCACGTCCGCCGCGGCGAGCGCCGGCGCGTCGTTGATCCCGTCGCCGACCATGGCCACGACGCGCCCGGACTTCCGTAGCGCCTCCACCTTCGCCGCCTTGTCGCCAGGCATGACCTCGGCCACCACGTGCTCAATGCCGAGGCGCGCCGCCACTGCTCGCGCGGTCTCCTCCGCGTCGCCCGTCATCATCCACACGTCCACGCCCATCGATCGAAGCGCATCCACCGCGTCGCGCGCATCCGGCTTCACCTCGTCTGCCATGGCAATGGCACCTATCAGCCGATTCTCCTGCGCCACCACCACGACGGTGCGCCCCGGCCCCGTGAGCTTGCCGCGCACCTCCTCCGGCAAACCCGGCGCAGCGGAGGACACGAAACTCGGGCTGCCCACGCGCACGCGCGCGCCCTCCACCACGCCCTCGATGCCGCGCCCCGGCACGGCCGTCACGTCCTTCGCCGCCGGAACGTCCACGCCGCGCTCCTTCGCCGCCTCGACCACGGCTCGGCCAAGCGGGTGCTCGCTCTGCGCCTCAAGCGCCGCGGCCAGCCTCACGACGTCCGCCTCCGCGATGCCCTCGGCCGCCCAGATCTCCGCCACAGTGGGCTTCCCCACCGTCAGCGTCCCCGTCTTGTCAAAGACGACGGTATCCACCCGCTGCGCCGTCTCCAGATGCTCGCCGCCCTTCACGAGGATGCCGCGCTCGGCGCCAAGCCCCGTTCCCACCATGATGGCCGTCGGCGTGGCCAGGCCGAGCGAGCACGGGCAGGCAATCACAAGCACCGCGATGGCCGCAAACAGCCCGTGCGACCAGTGCCCCAAGGCGCCCCACACGAGGAACGTGACGAGGGCCACCCCGAGCACGGCCGGGACAAAGACGCCGGAGATGCGATCCGCCAGGCGCTGCACCGGCGCCTTCGATCCTTGAGCGCGCTCCACCAGCCGGATGACCTGGGCCAGCGCCGTGTCCCTCCCCACCTTCGCGACGCGCATCACGAAGGGATTCGCCTGGTTCAGGGACGCGCCCACCACCTCGTCGCCCGGGCGCTTGGTCACAGGCAGCGGCTCGCCGGTCAGAAACGACTCGTCGACACTCGTCCATCCTTCCACCACAACGCCGTCTGCAGGCACCCGCTCCCCCGGCCTCACGCGGACGAGATCGCCCACCGCAAGCGCCTCAACCGGCACGTCCGCCTCCTCGCCGTCCCGGAGGACGTGCGCCACCTTGGCCCCGAGCTTCGCGAGCGACGAGATGGCCGCGCTCGATCTCGCCTTGGCCCGCGCTTCGAGCAGCTTACCCATGAAGATGAGCGTCACGACCGTCGCCGAGCTGTCAAAGTACACGTCCCGGCGCCCCTCCACCGTCAGGACGGCGCTGAACACGTACGCCACCGTGGTGCCGAGCGCCACGAGCACATCCATGTTGGCCGCGCCGCCGCGCAGCGCGTGGTACGCCCCCTTGTAGAAGCGCCAGCCCACGTAGAACTGGACGGGCGTCGCGAGGAGCCAGGCGAGCCAGTTCGGAAGAAACGGGCGCCCGCCCGCTAGCATGACGAACATCTGGACGACGAGCGGCAGCGTGAGCAGGGCGGAGAGGGCGAACGTGGCGAGATCGCGCCGATACGCCCGCCGCTTGCGCGCCTCTTCCTCCGCCTCCACTTCGCTCGCGAGCGCCGCGCCGTAGCCCGCCTTCTCCACCGCGCGGATGATGTCCTCGACGTCGATCACGCCGGGCACATACGCCACCCGCGCCCGCTCCGACGCCAGGTTGACGCTCACCTCTTTCACTGCATCCAGGCGCCCGACCACCTTCTCGATCCGCGCCGCGCACGCGGCACACGTCATGCCCGTGATGCGCAGGTCCACCTCGCGCAGCGGGACCGAGTAGCCGGTCTTTTCAATTTTGTCGACCACCTCGGTCCACGGCGTGTCAGGCGTCAGCATCACCCGGGCCCGCTCGGACGCCAGATTCACGTTCACCTGCCGCACACCCGGAAGCTTCGCCAAGTTCTTCTCGATCCGCGCCGCACAGGCGGCGCACGTCATGCCCTCGATGGGCAGCGTCAATTCGCGGGTTTCTGACATGTTCTCACCCCCGACTGTTTGTCCGCAATCGCGGCCACATAGAAATCGCCACCAGCGACTCAAATGCGGTTTCGCGTATCCGCGCCGCGAAGCGGCAAGCCATCTACGCGGAACACGCCCGCCTCTGAAGTAACCATACCCCTGTAGGGTATATGGTGTCAAGGAAATGGGCCGGAGCAGATGTCCGCATGGAAGCGATCGCCGCCTCGGGCGACGCGAGTCGAGCCTTCGTTCGCAGGCCGCGCCGCACACCCCGCACCCTAACGCAGGCTCACCTGGTTGCGCCGCGGGTAAACAAGCGTTAACTTTAGAATCGGTCCGTTGCGCGGACCGATACGTCGCACGCTGGAGACGCAACCATGCTGTCGCGCCGCTTCACGCAGTCCTTGCCCAAAGAGACATACGCGTTTCTCGTCGCACGCCTGTTCAATGCGATGGGGAGCGCTTTCATCTGGCCGCTCACGACCATCTACGTACACAACGTGCTTCACGGCAACTACGCGATCGCCGGCTGGGTGTTGTTCGGCCAATCGCTCGCGGGCGCTCTTGGCCAGTTCGCGGGTGGCGCCATGTATCACCGGCTCGGGCCGATGCGGCTCATCGTTGGCTCGCTACTCTTGACCGCGCTTGCCCAGTGGAGCCTCATGTTGGCGCATTCGCTGCCGCCCTACGCCGCAGCCATCGCGGCGAACAGCTTTCTCATCTCCGCCACGCAGCCCGCGATGAACGCGTTTGTGGGCAACCGATGGAAGCCCTTCAGCGCGCGGCTCTTTAACACCATGTACGTGATGACCAACATCGGCATCGCCGTCGGCACCGCGCTCGCGGGCGTGATCGCGTCCGTGTCGTTTACGCTCACGTTCTTCCTGAATGGACTCCTCACCATGTCGTTTGCAGCGTTCATGTGGCGGTTTCTGCTCAGGCTTGGACCCGAAACGGAAGATGCCCCCATCGACGCCATGCCGCAGATCGATAGGTCGGCCTGGCAACTCTTCCGAAACTACCGGGTCTATGCGCTGCTTGGGGCAGGCATGTTGGCCCTGAGCCTCGCGCTCGCCGCCTGGAACTCCGGCGTGGCGCCGTATCTCAACCAGACCGGACACCGCCCGGACGCGTACAGCGTGCTCTGGACGGTGAACGGCATGCTGATTCTCGTGGGCCAGCCGGTGACCGGGTGGATTAAGCGCCGCGTGACCCAGCCCACCGCACAGCTCGTCCTGAGCAGCGCGCTGTACGCCGCCGCGTTCGCCGGAATGGCCATGGCGCACCGGGCGTATCCCGCGCTGGTGGCTGGCATGGTGGTGGCGACGTTCGGCGAGATGCTGAACGCCCCCACGGTGCCGGAACTGGTCACGCGCATGACCGGGCCGCATGCGGCGTTTTACCTCGGACTCGTCGGCGCCATCGGCAACGTCGGCAGCCTCCTCGGGCCCGTCCTGTTTGGCCATCTGTTCGATCTCGCCGGCATCTCGCCCATCCTCTGGGTGGCAACAGGAGCCAGCATACTGGCCACGGCGGCGTTTGCGGGGTATGCGCGGGTGGTCAAGGAACCCACAGGATTTTACGAACCCGGACGACGCGCCACGCATCTGTGAGCCAGGAGAATCGTTCATCCCTCAAGGGATTGAAAAGCTCGTTATGGTTCTCATATCCTCAGAAGGAAAGGCGTCGAACCTTAGCATATGTCCACAGACGGAATTTTTCTATATTTCTACCCCAACGTAAATAGTTGAAAATGCGTGCTGGGTTTAACCGTCCCACCTTTCCGAGCATCCTAGGAAGAGAGCGAGGTCGGCAAGATCGAGATGGACTGTTACGCACAAGCAGCAACGCGTCACCTGCGCGACGCGCAGTTGTTGTTCGAAAACCAGCGATTCGATAACGCCGTGTACTTGGCTGGTTACGTCGCCGAATGTGCACTGAAGGCGATGATTGAGCTTTTCGATCAACAGTCCAATCCCAGGACCTATGGACACAATCTCCGCGCGTTACAACACGTCGGATTAATGCGTGCTATACGTTTGCAGCCAAAACTTCAGTCGTACGTTCCGAGTTTCGCAATAGAGTCGACGAACCTGGCTCAAGGCCATCCACTCCGGCGATACTGGGCCACGGGACAGTGGCAGCCTGAAGTCGCGCTTGCCGTACTCAACCTTGCTAAAAGGATTTATGAAGAGACGCTAGAGCAAATTGTGATAGATGGCTACATGAGGAGGAGCGCCCTTGGCTGACGTTCTTTTTGACAATGTCTTGCAGGTAGCCTGGGATGCTGTGTCAACGGTCGAAGACCTCGTGGCATCCTGCAAAAGTGTAACCTTCATTCGCGATGTTCAAGGTAAGATCACGCTGTTCGTCGAGCCGTCGCCGGGCGCGCACCTCGGCAGCGCGACGGTGGACGACACGCGTAGCACGCTCTTGACAAAGCTCGGGCCATTCTTCACAGACGACGTCTGGATTTCCGACCCAAACGACGGGGTTCTCGCTTCCCTTGAGGAGACGATAAGAACTGAACGCGTGCGAGCTGATTGGCTCAAACACGGCGAGGCTTGCTGGGCCGAGTGCGATGTTTATGTGCTAGAGAGACGCGTCGCAAAAGAGTACTGGAAGGCACAGGGCTCGCTCCATTTGCAACTCCCGTGGTCTGTGTCAGAAGTAGACGATGGAAAGCGCCCTGCCATCATCACATTCTACTCTTTCAAAGGTGGCCAAGGGCGCACAACTGCACTCACAGCGGTGAGTCTGCTCCTGGCCCGCCGCGGCTTTCGAGTGGGAATGGTCGATTTGGACCTTGAGGCCCCAGGCCTTGGTTCGATATTCTTTCCCGAGGATAGCGCACCGACCGGCGTGATCGACTACCTGATCAACAAGCCTGTACTCGGAGAGCAGTATACACTTTCCGCAAGTGTCTTGTCCGTGACAGACCGCCATCTCATTGAAGAAGGACACCCGATTCGGGTCTTGCCCGCCGGACATGTGAACGCAAACTATCTTGAAAAACTAGCGAGGCTTGATTTTCAACATCAGATGTCTGGCCTCATTCGAGACACGCTAAAGCGGCTTCTGACGGAGTTCGCGGAAGCGTACGATCTCGATTTTCTGTTCATCGACTCTCGGGCTGGTTTTCACGATCTGGGCGGTCTCGCCATTACTCAACTATCCCACGCAGTCGTCTTGTTGGGAAGTCAATCTCGCCAGACATGGGCGGGACTCATTCCAGTGGTTCAGGCCCTGTCGAGGCATGGTGTGCGAGAGCCGGTACCTGCCGTGTTAGTTCATGCGATGGCACCCGGGCCATCCCATATCAACTTCACGCATGAGACACGTATGTTTCGCGAGACAGCATACGACGTGTTTCAGCGGTACTATTATCCGGAACAGGGCCCCGAGGGAGAGGACGAAATCGCAGTACCTAACGAAAATGATCCCGAAGCTCCGTTCCATCCCGTTGTTGTTCCATGGAACGAACATCTCAGGGCTGATCTCCGCTTGTTGCGAATAGGAGAAGATGATACCGTGCGGTTAAAAGCGCTGGTGGGTATACTCACGTCGCAACCTTACACGGACCTGGCCGATCGACTCACAACTTTGTTCAACCGATACATTCACCCTTTGAATAGGGGCTGATATCGTTGTGGGACAAGCGCAGCCTTCTTGAGCAAATGAAGACCATTGGCCCAGGGAATGCGGAGTACGACACTCGTGATCCTAAGTCGTTCTTCCGCAACTTCTTGGTTGTCGATGACTATCGCAACGCACTCGATCCAGACACCATGCTCATCCTCGGTGGGCGCGGGGTCGGGAAGTCTGCGCTTTTTCATTTTCTGAACCTTCCCGGCGGACCGGCGGGATTGCTGCAGACGCTCAGACATCCAGTGCCAATTGCTTGGGAGAGAGCATGCTGGATACGCGGCTACGGCCGCGTGGAGCAGGACAGGTCCTTCCCGGCTCCTGAAGTCCTCCAAAGTGAAGTGGATGAAGCGGACGCTCTTTGGTGGAGGGCATTTTGGATCGGCCTGCTCATCAAGTGCGTGCTCCGCGATAGCACTTCCGAGTTGAAGGAGTTCGTTCGTCATCGAATCGCGGATGGTTGGCGCGTGGGGCTGGAAAGTAGCCTGCCTAAGGTGACCGAATGGTTTCCCCACATCCGCGGGAATATGGAATTTGCCAATGACATTCTGGACGAACTCGACGCGTATCTTGCTGAAACCGATCAATGGCTTTTCATTACGTACGACGAACTCGACCGACTGGTACCGAACTACCACGGCCTGTTTGCTCCCATACGGGAACTCTTGGCCTTTTGGCTTGACCGATGGCGCAGATGGCGACGCATTCGCCCGAAGATCTTTCTGCGATCCGACCTTTTCAGCATGGACAAGTTGCGTTTTCCCGACGCGTCGAAGTTCTCGGGCCATCAAGTCCGCCTGAACTGGACTCCCAATTGGTTGTACCAACTGTTCATCAAGCGATTGGCCAACCTCGAGCCACCCATGCACGACTACGTTGTGCGCATCGAAGGCCTCATCAAAGGAGAAGACAATCGATTAGGATACCTGCCCACGCAGGACGAGGGCCTATACAAAGCGTTTATTGATGGGATGATCGGCCCATTCATGGGTGCCAACGCGAGAAAGGGTATCACGTTCAGATGGATACCGAACCACCTTATGGACGCAGGAGGGCAAATCGCTCCGCGGCCGTTCATCAAGCTCTTCGCATTCGCGGCCGAACGGGAATTGAAAAGCTTTGACGCAAAAGCGCTGCTGGAAGAGCGCTTGTTGCGCCCCATTAACATCCAAGGCGCTCTCATGCAGGCGTCTCAGGATCGCATTGCCGAACTTTTAGAGGAGTACCCTTGGGTAAGTGCGTTGCCCTCTGCGTTCCGGGACGTGGAGGTACCCGCTCCAGAGGAGCGCCTCATTGTGGCCCTCAAACAAGCACAGTGGTCAGAGACGGAACCACCGCCGTCGAGCGATCCGCGGGGCGTGATCGAGTCTTTGATCCAACTTGGCATCCTGGAAAGGCGATTGGACGGCCGCTTGAACGCTCCAGAGATCTACCTGCACGGCTTTGGCATGAAGCGCCGAGGTGGCGTGAAGCGCCCGCATTCATAGTGAGCCACTCGCTGGTAGAACCCAATGTTCCTCCCGTCATGCTGAGGAGCTAAGTGCATCTCGACCCTGTCAATTCTGCTGCATGCCTGAAAGCCTGGGCACCCCTGCATGCGCGCACGGGTGCCCTTGTTGCTTTTTCACGCCCGCTCCAGCCGCACGCGCGTCCCGCGTCCACCGGGCTCCGCAGGCTCGACCACCAGCCTGCGCGGCACGCGCTCGCGGAGTTCCGGCACGTGGCTGATGAGCCCAATGGCCATGCGCTCGTGGCGGAGCCGTTCGAGCGAGGACATGACCACGTCGAGCAGGTCGGGATCGAGCGTGCCAAAGCCCTCGTCCAGGAAGAAAAACTCGAGCGGATGCTGGCCGCGAAGTTGAATGTGGGTCGAGAGCGCCAGCGCGAGCGACAGCGACGTCACAAACGTCTCCCCGCCAGACAGCGTCCCCACGGGGCGCTCGACGCCGCCGAGGTGATCGTCGCGCATCATAAACTCGCCGCTCGGCGTGAACACGAGGCGGTATCGGCCTTGGGTCAACGAAGACAGCCGCTCCGAAGCCTGTCTCGCCACCTGGGCCATCTCCTCGCTGCCGATGTACTGGACGAATGCGTTAGAACGCAGGACACCGCGCAACATCTCCAGCCTCCCGGCCACCTCGCGCGCCCGCTCGAGCCGTGCGCTCACCTCGATGAAGCGGGTGCGCCGCGCCTCGAGGTCCTCCAGCTGTTGCCTGCACGCCCCGAGGCGCTGCTGCGCCTCGCCGTGCGCAGCCTCGGCCGCCTGCGCACGGGCCCGGGCCGCGGCAAGCTCTTGCTCGTCCACGCGCCTGCCCGCGAGCTGACGTTCGAGATCGCTCAATCGCTGTCTCACCGCCTGCACCGCGTCCCGGTACTGGCCCATCTCAGCCTCCAGCGCGTCCGCCTCGCGCGCGTCGAGCAGCGCGTCCCACACGTCACCGGGAGTGGCGAAGTCGGACTCGGCGAGGGCCGAATCCATCGCCTCCCGCGCGCGGCCCTCGGTCCTGCGCGCTGCTTGCAGCGCCGCCTCGGCCTGCGCCGCGTCCGTACGAGCCTTGTCGCGCGCCACCTCGGCCTCCTGCCGCGCGCGCACCGCCTCCCCCAGTGCGCGCCTGAGAGCTTCGAGCGCCGCTTCCACGTCCGCGCGGGCCTCCGCCACCGGCCGCCCGCCGGTCATCTCATCGAGCCTGCGCCTGTCGCTCTCCTCGGCCGCACGAAGCTGCGCAACCTGAATCTCCGCTTCGTGCGCGAAGCGCTCCGCCTCGAGCTTCTCCCGCTCCGCCTCTTGCAGGCGGGCGTTGACCTGTGCCAGATCCGCCGTCAGCCGCTGGCGCAGCGCATCCGCCTCCGCAGCCTGGCGATCGTCGTCCTCCAGGCGGCGCAGCCGCTCCTCGACCGCCTGGGCGAGCGCCTCGCCCTCGAGCCCGTCGCCAAGCGACACCGCTTCAGCGGCCCGGCGCAGGACCTCCGCCGACACCCGCACCTGCTCCTCCGCCAGCTCCGCGCTCGCGCGCTGCCGTTCCCACTCGGCCCTCGCCGCCTTCAGGCGCTCCTCGGCGGCCAAGACATCCCCGGCCGCGCGCTGCAGCCGCTCGGTGAGGACCGCCGACTGATCCGCCAGCTCCTTCGCCCGGGCTTCCCAAGCCACCCACGCCTCTTCTCCCGCCGCGATCTCCTCCGCCGCGCGCCGGACATGAGGCTTCCAACCTTCCGCCGACTCGGGCATATCGGCGCCTGTCGCCCCCGGCGCCTCGGGCCACAGTTCCGCGAGCGCCTCGAGTCTACGCGCGCGTTCTTCCTCCGCCCGCGCCAGTTCGCGCTCTGCCGCTTCCGCCTGCGCGAACGCCGCCTGATACTGTCGCTCCGCTTCGCGAAGCGCGTCCTCCGCTTCGCGCCACGCGGATTCCGCGTCGGCCAGGGCGAGATCGTCGGCGTCGGTCCATGGCTCCGCTTCGTCCACCGCGCCGACGGCCGGGTTTGGGTGATGCGTCGAACCACACACCGGACACGGCTGCCCTTCCACGAGTTCGCGCGCCAGTGCCGCGATGAGCGCGCCATGCCGCGCGGCCCACCGCGTATCCCGCTCGGACCTGAGCCGCTCCATGGCCTCCCGAGCCGCCTCGGCCGCGTTCGCGCGCGCGTTCCGCACGTCCTCCGCCTGCGCCCGCGCGCGCTCCACCGTCTCCCGCCGTTTTCGGGCCGCGGCGACGGCCTGCTCCGCCTGCGCGAGCTCGTGCACGCGCTCCTCCGCGCGCAGAAGCCAAGCGCGCAGATGGGCGATCCCGTCACGCGACATCGCGGGCTTCGAGCCTTCGTGCGCCGCTTTGGCCGCCTCGAGCGTTTCCGAATCCTCGAGCAAGGCGCTTCTCGCCTCCTGCGCGGTGCGGCACGCCTGTTCTGCGGCCTCCACGTCCGCTCGCCGCACGTCAAGGCGCTTCGCTTCCTGTGCCCGGGCAAGGGCTGCGGCCTTCCAATCGTCGCGCGCACGACGGAGGTGGTCCAGGGCGGATCGCACCTCCGGCGGCACATGGTGCGCCCGGAACGCGCGCTCCGCCTTCTCAAGGCCATCCCGAAGCGCCTGCGCCTCCGCCTCCAACTGGGCGCACGCGCCCTGCGCAGCCGCCAAGCGCGCCCGCTGCACCTGGAGTTCTGCTTCCGCGTCCACCGCAGCACGCGCCTTGTCCTGCCATGCGCGCTCGACCGCCTCCGCCTCCCGGAGAAGAGCCTGTTGCGCGAGAAGCGCGGGCTCCTCGGCTTCTCGCCTGGCTGCTGCCTCCTGCTCCGCCCGTGCCGCCTCGGTCGCACGCGCCTCGGCCTCTTGGAGCGCAGCCCCGGCAGACTGCGCGCCCGCCTCGGCCGCTCGAATCCCCTCCGCCGCCTCTTCCCACGCCTTCACCAAGGGCATCAGGGCGGACGCGCGGCGATGGCGCGAAATCCTTTCCTCCAGGTGTGCCATCTCGTCCGCCCGCTCGCGCAGCCGATCCGCCTCCGCCTCGGCCTTTCTACGCTCCGCATCGATCTCGGCCACGCGCTCGAGATCTCGCAGATGCGCCTCCGCGTCTCGCCGAGCCACTTCGGCGGCCCGAAGGGCCGACGTGGCCTCCTGAAGCGCGGCCTGCGCTCGCGCCAGCGCCTCCTCCGACGCGTCTCCCACCTCAGCGAGGGCAGCTTCGAGCTGGCCGACCTCCTGGTTGGCCTCTGCGCACCGCTGCGACACCTTGTCCGCCAACTTCTTGCCGTACCGCTCGAGGCCGAACAGCCGCTCCAGCATCATGCCGCGCTCCGTGCCGGACAGGCGGAGAAATTCGGCGAACTGCCCCTGGGGCAGCACGACGGCGCGGGTGAAGTCCTTGTCCGTGAGCCCGAGGATGCCCTCGATGGCGGCATCCACCTCGTTCGCGCCCTCCGCCACCATGACAAGCCCCGGCGAATCGCTTTCCGGGTTCTCAATCTCGACCAGGCGACTTGCGGCCGTCATCACCGAAAACGCGCCCTTCCCGCGCTTGAACGCGCGTTCGACGCGATACCGCCGGCGCCTCGCCCCTGTGCCAATCTCGAACTCAAACACAATTTCCATCCGCGCCTCGAGCGGATTCACCGTTCCCTGCGCATGGCGAGAGGCCCGCGTGGCACTCCCGAAGAGCGCGAGCGTGATGGCGTCGAGGATGGTCGACTTCCCGCTTCCCGTCGGCCCAAAGATGCCGAACAGGCCGTGTTCGGTCAGCGCCTGAAAGTCAATCTCCTGCCGCTCCCGATAGCTCCGGAGCCCCTGGATGACAAGCCGAATAGGCCTCATACGCCCACCCCCTCGCCCTCTTCGGCGGATCCAGTCGAGCCCTCAGCTTCGTCCACTTCAACATCCCGCACGAGCTCGAGGAACAGCTCGACCAGCGCATCGTCCGGCGGCACACCGATTTTCTCTTCAAAGTAGCGGCGGAAGAGTACCTCGGGCGAGACGGACCTCGACGCCTGCACGTCCAGCGATTCGGCGGCCTCTTGCATCGGCAAGACGGGCCGGATGTGAACGATGTGAGGCGCCGCTCCGCGCAGATCCTGGATGTCACGCAGCGCCATCTCGGTATCCACGCGCACCTCGAGATCAATCCACGCGTCCGCATCCCGCTCCGAAGCGAGCCAGGCGTGCACCTCGGCGAGGCTCGACGCGCGCCAGCGCACGAGCGGCCGCCCCGAAGCGAGCGGAATCTCCCGCCACCGCGCGCGCTCACCCGGTTCAGCCTCCACGAGCGTCACCGATTTTTGCTGCCCGGCCTCGGAAAAGCTGTACGCGAGGGGAGAGCCGGCATACCGAATCGGCACCCCGCCCGGACCCTCCATCTCCTGCGGGCGGTGCAGGTGGCCGAGCGCCACGTATTGCGCGCTCGCGGGGAAGGCGGACGGATCCACCGCATATGCGCCGCCCACCTGGATCTGGATTTCGGAGTCACTCTCGATCCCGCCCGCGACATAGACGTGGCTCGCGAGCAGGTTGACGGTGTCGGGGCGGAAGTGGCGGGCGAGATCGGCAAACCAGTCGGCGAGGCGCTGACTGTAGCTGCGCCGCATCTCGCGCTCCTCGAGGGAGTCGGAGAGGACCTCGCCGAGCCGCGACTCGGAGGGGTAGGGGACTGCGGCAATGCGGGCCCTGTGCGGGCACGACGGGACGAACAGTTCGACGGCGCCGACACCGCCCCACGGCCGCCACACGGCATCCCGGCGCGCCTCAGTTGGCCGGATCTCGTCCTTCGGCAGGCCGACGAGCACAATGCCGAGGGAATCCGCCAGCCAGCGCGGGGCGCGGATGCGGTCGGCGTGATCGTGATTGCCGGCGATGATCACCACGCCGCGGCGCCCACCGGCGGCGAGCCTGTGGAGCGCATGGTAGAACATCTCCTCCGCCTCTGCGCTGGGATTCACGGTCTGATACACGTCCCCCGCCATGAGGACGAGATCCACCGATTCGTCGTCACAGATGGCGGCGAGTTCCTCGACGAACTTCCACTGTTCGGGCGCGCGATCCCGCCCTTCAAGCGTCTTGCCGAAGTGCCAATCGGCGGTGTGGAGGATGCGCATGAGGAGACCTTCTTTCCGAACGAAGTGCGGCCTGGCACGGCCGTTGCAAACACATGTTCGATTCGACAGCGAACGTCGGATCTCCTGCTGGACCCGTCAAACGAATTTGCCCTGGGGCCGAGATCGCAAGAACGCCTCCACCTCCCTGCGCGCGGGGATGCTGTCAGCCGCGCCCATGCGGGACACGCAGAGCGATGCGGCGGCCGTGGCGTAGCGCAGGGCCTCGCGGACATCCTCGCCGCCGTCCCAAGCGGCCACAAAGGCGCCAAGCCACGTGTCCCCCGCGGCCGTGGTGTCGCGAACCTCGACCGGCCACGCGGGCAGATGAAAGGTGCCGCGCGCCGATGCCGCCACGACGCCCTTTGGGCCGAGCGTCACGATGGCGAGCCCCGCCCCGCGCGCCAGCATGGCCTCCGCCGCCTCTGCCGCCGCGCGCTCGTCGGACACCTCGCGCCCCGTCACCCGGGCGGCTTCCACCTCGTTCATCGCGATCACGTCACCTCGGCGAAGCACACCAGCCGGCACCTCCGACGGCGGCGCCACGTTCCACACCACGCGCCACCCGCGCAGGTGAGCCGCGCGAATGGCAGCCATCACGGCGTCCCGCGGAATCTCGTTCTGCAGCATCACGGCCGTCTCGCGCGGCGCCTCCGTCGCGAGCAAGGCGCGCTCCACGGTTTCCGGCGAGAGGGCCGCGTTGGCGCCCGGAACCACCACGATGCGGTTTTCCCCGCTCGGCTCCAGGAAGATGAGCGCCGTGCCGCTCGGCCCCGGCACTTCTGCGACGCCTGAGACGTCGACGCCTGCACGGGCCAGCGAATCCTTGAGCATCGGCGCGAATGCGTCTGTCCCCACAGCCCCTATCATGCGCACGCGCACGCCCTGCCTCGCCGCGGCAATGGCCTGATTCGCGCCCTTGCCGCCCACCTGATGTCGAGCCGATTCTGCCAACACCGTCGCACCCGGCCCCGGCATCTCCCGCACCCGCACCACCAGGTCTACGTTGATGCTGCCGATCACGACCGCGTCCACGCGCCCACCTCCGCTTTCAAGGCGATTTTGAGCTTTGTGTCCTAGTTTCGATGGATACAGAGGAACATCTTTCACGTGATCATAGGGGGGATGTCGATGAAAAGCACACGTTGGACCCGCGGTCTCGCCGCGATCGCCACGGCCGGCACCGTCCTGGCCGCAGCCAGCCCCATCGCATTCGCCGCGCCGCGCGGGCTGCACCCAGGTCACCCGACCGCGATAAGCCGTGGTCAGCACGAGAACATCTCGCTCTCGCTCGTGAAGTCGAACGCGGCCATCGTGGAAGCGCTCTCTCAGCAGTACAAGTCGCTTGTCCAGAACGCCGAAAATTCATCCACGCAGTCGCCTGCGATTACACAGCTCATCTCGGAGCTCCAGTCGGACCTGACGTCTCTGCAAAATGCGACGAGCGGCCAGGCGGCTCGGCAGGCCATGAACCAGATTTTGAAACAAGTCGCAGCAGCTGAGGCTGCGCTGCGGGACTCGCGCGCCCTGTCCGCGCTCGAACAGCAGATTGCAAAGGAATACAACCAGTTCTCTCAGGAGCTGAATCAAGTCACCTCCGCCACGAATCCGCCGGCCGGACAGCTGCGGCAGCTGTGGAACTTGGAGAATCTGCTCATCGCGAAGCTGCGCGAGGCGATTCTGGAACTCGGTGCCACACCGACCGCACCCGCCCCGGCTCAGGGCGCGTCGGGATCGACCACAAGCTCCTCGACGGGCTCCAGCAGCAGTTCGAGCGCGACAGGCTCGAGCAACGCCGCCGGGACATCCACGGAAAGCGCGACGAACACCGCCACCAATTCCACAACTTCGACGTCAACTTCATCCTAAAGGTGAAACGCCGGGCGGCACAAGCAGATGCCGTCCGGCGTTTCAGACTGTGATGCACCACAAGTCTACTCGAAGCGAAGAGCATCAATGGGCTTGAGACTCGCCGCCTTTCGTGCAGGATAAACCCCGAAAATCAAGCCCACGGCCAACGAAAACCCGAGTGACGCCACGGCAGCCGCGGGCGAGAACAGGTTTCCGTCCCCGGTCACCTTGGACATGACGAATGTACCCACGCCAGACAGCAGAAGTCCCGCCATGGCTCCGGCGACACTGAGCATGGTAGCTTCCGTCAGAAACTGAGCGGAGATCACGCGGCGCGTTGCGCCAATCGCCTTACGAATGCCGATCTCGCGCGTGCGTTCACTAACAGACACGAGCATGATGTTCATAATACCGATGCCGCCGACGAGCAGAGAGATGGCAGAGATACCGTCCAAAAGCAACGTTAGAATGCGGGAGACGCCGCTCAATGCATTCAGGATGGTGGCCTGATTGACAATCTGAAAATCGTCCGATACCCCTGGGGCCAACTGGTGCGTATCTCGGAGCGTCGACTCAATCTCCAGTTGCGCGCGGTTCATCACATCCGGTGATTTCGCCGCCACCAAGATTTCATTCACCGTGTTTCCATTTGCAAACAGGTTCATGGCCGTCGTGTATGGAATCGCGATGGCGTCGTCTTGGTTCGAAAAGCCGCTCGCGCCCTGGCTCGCCGCTACGCCCACAACGGTAAAGGGGACTCCTCCGATGTCAATCGTTTGTCCGACGGGATTGACGGTACTGCCCGAAAAGAGGCTCTGGTACGCCTGACTGCCCAACACGGCCACATCCGACGCGTCCTGTACTTCTGAGGGGAGAAAGTAGCGCCCCATAGCCATCGTGACGTTGCGGATGGACGGGTAATCCGCACTCGTGCCTTCAATGGATGTGTTCAGGTTGTTGCCGCCGTAAATCACCTGTTCATTCGCCGTCACCAACGGTGATACATACGCCACATCCGGGTCCTGCGCTAGAATGGCCTGCGCATCCGCCACGGTGAGCGTCGACACAGCTCCAAACCCGCGGCTGACACCGCCCACGGTCACCGATCCCGGCATCACAGTCAATATATTCGACCCAAGGCTCTCAACCTGTTTGGTCACGCCCGCTTTCGCGCTGAGGCCAATCGCAGAACTCAAGATGACCGCCATGACACCGATGATGATGCCGAGCATCGTCAGGAATGAACGCATCTTATTCGCTTGGATGCTTCTCCATGCCACGCGCACGATCTCGACGAACATCAGCGCTCCCCCTCGTAGGCCGCAGCGGTATCTGACTCAACGCGACCGTCACGAAATCGGATCACCCGTTCCGCGTGGCGGCCGACCTCAGCGTCGTGCGTGACCAAAATGATGGTATTTCCCTGTCCGTGCAACTGATGAAGAAGCGCGAGGATGTCCTCAGTCGTTTTACTGTCCAAGGCCCCCGTTGGTTCGTCTCCAAGAATGATGTTCGGTTGATTGACGAGCGCCCTAGCAATGGCGACGCGTTGCTGCTGCCCTCCTGAAAGTTCATTCGGACGATTGTATGCCCGCTCCTTCAGACCGACCTGCTCCAGCGCCTCCATCGCTCGCTCCCGCCGTTGTCGAGGGGGGACCCCCATGTACAACATCGGAAGTTCGACGTTTTCGAGAGCGGTCGTCCGCGGAAGAAGATTAAAACTCTGAAAGATAAAACCGATCTTCTGATTCCTCACCGAGGCAAGTTCATCTTCCGACAGCGTCGACACCGCAACGCCGTCTAGAACGTACGTGCCACTCGTGGGCACGTCGAGACAACCCATGACGTTCATCATCGTCGATTTGCCCGATCCCGACGGTCCCATGATGGCGACAAACTCGCCTGGCCATATGTCCAGCGTGACGTCATTGAGTGCCCGAATAACTTGATCTCCTATGAAGTATTCCTTTACAATGTTTTGCATGTGCACGAGGGGCTGATGTTTACTCGAGAGACTCATCCTTGGCGGCCTCCCCGGGCAGCGCCGCCAGCAAAACCTCCGCCAAATCCCGCCCCAAACCGGAACGGAGATGTAGACGACTCGCTCTGCACGAGGGCGCTTGCCGTGGATTCAGGCAACGTCAGGAGAATCTTTTCACCAGGTTCAAGTCCAGCAACGATTTGCACCAAATTGTTGCCCATGACGCCTACTTGAACAGGCTGAAAATAGGTCCCTTTGGGCGCAAAACTGCCCGTCCGAAATCCTCCATGCCCAGAGGACGAGAAGCCGCCCTGCCCAACGCTCGCGTTTTCGCTCCCATTCTCCGGACCATTGTATGTCCCATTGCCGATCCCGTTGCCTGACTGACGGAATGAGGCTTGATTGCCTCCCGAGAAGGCGCTACCAACAGGACGCGTTCCCACGACAAACACACCTTCCACGGATCCCACCTGGTGCAGGGCAATGGCCGGAACTGCAAGTACATGTTGAAGCGTTGACGTCACGATGTCGGCACTCGCTGTCATACCCGGCTTCAAAAGCCCTCCAGCATTGTCCACACTTGCGACCACCTCATATTGCGTGACGTCATTCGTTGTGGTCGGTGTTGGATATACTTGCACGACGGTGCCAGAAAACGTCTTGTTGGGATAAGCATCTACGGTGAACGCCACGGAATCACCGGAATTTACCTGTCCGATTTGCGACTCGTTGACTTCAAGATCCACCTGAAGGTCAGAAGGGTTCAGATCCTCGAGTTGAATAAAACCGGTTGTTCCCGAACCTCCGCTGGATGCGCTGGACGCCGAAGCCCCTTGCGAAGGCAACTCACCGACCTGGCCATTGACTGCAGTTACCACGCCGGCGATGGGCGCGCGCAGCACGGTCTCCGATTCCGACTGTTCGGCCGACTGGAGATTGGCCTCGGCGGTCGCGAGTTGCCCCTGCGCATTGGTCACCGCAGCCTCGTCCGACGCGATGGTCGATGGCGTTGCGGGCTGTTGATCGTTTTGCAATTGAAGCTCGGCAGTTCGAAGTTGTTCTTCCGCCTGTGTCACATTGTTCTTGGCCTGTTGGAGTGCCTGTTCAGCGCTCGTACGGTCGTTGTAAGCTTGCTCGGCGGCTTGGAGAGCTTGTTCGTCCTGCAACACGGTGTCCTGTGCCTTCTGTTCATTGAGCTTAGCCTGTTGTTCGTCGTTTTGCAGTACGATCTCCTCGTTCTGAAGTTGTTGCTCATCGCTTTGGATGCTCTGCTCGTCCTTGGACACGGTCTGCTGGTTATTTAGTTGA
>NZ_BCSG01000035.1 GCF_001570745.1 Alicyclobacillus mali NBRC 102425 | reverse complement strand
ATTGCGCCTACCGGTCACTCCAGTGCGGCCATAAAAGAGCTCGCAACTTTAGTGTGCAGTCGCAAGGATGGAATGGCTTGTCCTGCCGTCGTGCTCTTTCGGTATTTTGAACGGTTTGTGGTTGTGCAAGAGGAAGGACAGTTCGTGGTGCTAGGGCCGGGGGCTGCTCATCACATCACGCGGTCGGAAGTCGAGCGCGCTGTGCAAGACGGGCTCCATGCCACGCTCTCACGGGACTCTTTCATCGAATACGCTGCTGCGTTGCCTTCCATGTCTCACGAGCGCTGGATGGCCGCTGCACGACTGCTTGAACGCATCATCTCTCGACATCCTGAGTATTCCAATCATCATGTGTCGATCGTGTGGCTCAGTCCCTGGGAATGCGAGGCCTTACAACGCAGCGATATGATCATGCACGAACCGTGGCCAGATGAGTCCTGGTTTGAGGCGCACGGCTGCCAATTCACACCGAGGCATGACCCCGACATCGAGCAACAACTATTTACGTTTATCCGAGAGGGTGACGAAGAGGGACTTGTCTCGTTTCGTCAACAACTGCGGGATCGGCGCGATGGTATCGGTACGCTTGCAAAACGCAGTGAAATTCGGAACCGAAAGAACCTCGGGATCTGTTCAATTACACTGGCGACGAGAATAGCAGTCTCTGAAGGTATGGACATCGAGACCGCCTACAGTATGAGTGATGCGTGGATCCAATCGTTGGAGGAATGCACTTCGGTCGCGGAGGTGGAAAAGACGATCGACCGAGCCCTCGCGTCGTTTGCCCGCGCCGTATACACCATCCGCCGAGCAAGCTACAGCCAACCGGTTCGTCAAGCGCTTTCTTTTATGAGAAAGCATGTCGCATCTCCCATCCGTATCGCGGACGTGGCATCGCACGTGGGTGTGCACCCTCGTCACTTATCCCAACGGTTCAAGCAGGAAACCGGCCAGACGTTGTACCAGGCTCTATCCGCGCTACGAATGGCCCGCGCCATCGAATTGCTGACAAACACGCAGATGAGCATTGGAGACATCGCATCAGCCTTGCAATACGCAGATCAAAGCCATTTCACACGCCGCTTTCGCCAATTTATGGGCGTTACGCCACTCCAGTTCCGCTTGCAAGGCATATCCGCGCTGAATGCGTACCAACCTACGGATGTCCGAGAGCGACTTTTGAAAGGAGAGTGACCCATGCCCACCACCGTTGCCCCACCCCAAGCGGGGCAAGCGCCGTCGTATCCGACGTCGTTTCCGCCGCAGCATCAAGATCGCCAGCCTGGCGTCGAGTCGCAGATGAACCCGCGCCCATTCTTCGATCACCCCGAGTACCGCGGCGCGGGCAAGCTGAAGGACAAGGTGGCACTCATCACGGGCGGCGACAGTGGCATCGGCCGCGCGGTGGCCGTCGCGTTTGCCAAGGAGGGCGCGGACGTCGTCATCGCGTATCGAGACGAAGAATCGGACGCCGCGGAGACGGTGCAGCATGTCCAGCGGCACGGACGCCGCGCGCAGCAGTTGGCGTTTGACGTTTCCAACAAGGCCGAATGCGATCGCGTCGTGCAGCAGGCCATCGCGGAATTCGGCAAAGTTGACATCCTAGTCAACAACGCGGCCCGCCAGCATCCGCAGCCGAGCATTCTCGACATCACGCCGGAACAGTTGCAGATGACGTTCGCAACGAACGTCTTCGGCTACTTCTACATGATTCAGGCCGCGCTTCCGCACATGAAGCCGGGGGCGTGTATCATCAACACCGCGTCGATCACGGCCTACCGCGGCCACGAGACCCTCATCGACTACGCAGCCACGAAGGGCGCCATCGTGACCCTGACGAGATCGCTCGCGCTCTCACTGGCGAAACAGGGCATCCGCGTGAACGCCGTCGCGCCTGGCCCTGTGTGGACGCCGCTGATTCCGGCGAGTTTTGCGGCGGCTGAGGTGGCCAAATTTGGCTCCGACACGCCCATGGGGCGCGCAGGCCAGCCCGCGGAACTGGCGCCCGCGTACGTATTCCTCGCGTCGGCGGACTCCTCATACATGACCGGGCAGGTCCTGCACGTCAATGGCGGCGAGATCGTCAACGGGTGATGAAGCGCAAGGCGCCGCCCATCGAAGGCGGCGCCTTGTGTCATCAGCTTTGGGGCACCAGGCTGACCGTGCCGTTGGCGGGAATGACGGCGGTCAACAGGGTGTCGGCCGCGTAGCCGTTGGAGACCACCGGATCTTGGGCGGCAATTTGGATGGTGTACACGCCGCCCGAGGGCTGCGCGGAATTGGCGACCACCCAGTCGCCGCTGTGCAGGTTCAGCAACACCTTGGACAAATCTCCCACCTGATAGACGGGAATGGTCGTCGCTGTCCCCGCCGGGTTCTGGACAATGACCCGATACACGTTGGTCAACTTGATATACTGCGAGTCCACCCAGCCATAGCCCACCACATGATACCAGGGGACCACGTACGGCCCCGCCATGCCTTCGGCAATCTGGTCGATCTTCACCGTCGTGCCCGCGGGAATCAAATTCGCATTCGACTGCGAAGGCTGAATGTACTGGACCCACATGCTGAACGTCCAGATGCCATTCGGGTTCGACATGCCCATGACCTGTGACTGGAACTTTTCCACCGCCGCTTGCGTCAGCGGACCGAACTGGCCGTCGACGGTGAGCCCCGCATTGATGGTTTGGTTCAGAAACCGCTGGATTTCGGCGACAGGTTGCCCAAAACTGCCGACCGAGAGCTGGCCGAAGAACTGCTGATTCTCGCCCTGCGCGATGCTCGGGTAGTACGGGACGCCGTTGTTCGGGTAATACGGATCCTGTTGCGTAACGCCCTGCGCCCCGTTCATATAGTACACCGGCTCCGCCGTGGACTTCGGCGCCGGCGGGTTGTTGGATGGCGAGTACTGCACGTAGGCACTCACGCTCGAGCCGACCGACGTCGCGAACTGTTTCATGACGGCCGCAATACCGCTTGCCCATGTCTGAGCCGTGGCATAGTTCACGTTCATGCCGTTCAACGTCGGGGAGACGTACAGGCTCGCGCCTGGCGTGAGATAGTTGGTCCGCACCGTCCACGCTTCAAAGCGAATGGCGTAGTCGTCACTCGGGAAGACGCCGGCATCCGGTCCGGGGTTCGAGTCGTACGCGCCATAGCCGAACAAGTTGTTCTTCTGCAGCGCGATTTGGCTCTGTCCCCAGGCACTCTCCAGAATGGCGTGCGAGACCAAGTAGTTGGCATCGACGCTGTACAGGTTCTGCGCATCCATGAACGAGTTGCCGAGCCCATTCAGCGGTGAACTGTTCTGGAGCAAGAACTGATTAATGCTCTGCGCGTTGATATTGGATGGCGCAGGATAGCGGAGATCCACGTTGGTGAACGACAATCCGCTCGATCCGCCCGTCGAGTTGCCGGTGGAATTCCCCGTCGAGTTGCCGGTGCCGTTCGATGTGGCATTGCCGGTGGAATTCGAGGTACTGTTTCCAACCGAGTTTCCCGTCGAATTGCCCAGTCCCGCGGCGTTACCCGTGGAGTTGGCGGGCCCTGTGGTATTGGTGACGTTGGTCACAGTGTTGCCGCCAGGCACCGCGCCGGTCCCATTTCCGGTGCTGTTGCCTGTCGAGTTGCCCGTGCCGTTGTCCGCGCCCGAGCCACCCGAACCCGTGGAATTGGAGGACGGATCGCCCGTTTCAATCACAACCGGAGCTGGCTTCATATCCCACTGGGTGCCCTGCCACGTGGAGGCGACACCCATGCGCTGCAGGGCGTTCATCACGTACCAGACGGGCATGAACGTCGTGAGCTTGCCGGAGGCCGGGTCTGGATACACGATGGCAGGAACATTGGCCACGACCGTCTGGCCGATGGCGATGGCCGCGCTGCCTGGACCGTAGGAGATTTTGCCGTAGTCGACAACTTGGCCTGACGGCGGCGTGAGCGTCCAGACGCCGTTGGACCACGTGCTCGCGACGCCGGCACGGGCGAGCGCCTGCATGACGTACCAAATGGGCATGTAGGCAGTGCCTTGGTAGGTGAACCCGATGGGTTTGGAGATGAGTTGCCCATTCCAGACAATCCGCTTCCATTCAACGTGTTGAACCAGGGCGCTCTGCCTGGGTAAAACCGACATCACCTGGCGATAATCCGACACAGCTTTGGCCAGAGCCCCCCATGTCATGGGCCCGACAATCCCGTCCACGCCAAGCCCCTCGGCCTGTTGAAAGGCTTTGACCTGTGTCTGCGTCGTGGCGTCGAAGACGCCGGTGGCTTGTCCGACGTCATACCCGAGTGCATTCAGCGCATTTTGCAAGACTTGAACATAGGCGCCCGTGGAGCCGTAGCTCAACATGGGGTACGACTGTACGCCCGCGAGGGTGAGGGCCGCCACGGGCACGTTGAGCGACGACGCCGATGCGCTCGGCGTACTCGAGGTCTCTGCCAGCGCAGGCACAGGCGACGTTAAAAGCACCGTGGCTGGCAGCGCCATGACCGCGAGCAGGCGATGCGTCTTCACAACGATGACCTCCATTCTCATGGTTGCAAGTGCAGGGAAGCGACAGACGACACGATGGCAGGAGGCAGGTTGGGCGATACGATGTTCACCCGCTCGACCGAGGGCCCGGACGCGCCGGGGCTCACTTCCAATGCTCCAAGCGCGACGGTCCCGCCCAAGGACGGCATCATCTGGTTCCACGTGACCATGAGCCCATCCGGGGGGATTTTCACGACAAGCCGACCATGCGCCGGGATGGATAGGTCGCGGGTGTCGAGGGACGGCGCTGACATCCATGCGCCGCCCGGCTTGGTCTGATACGACACCGGGCCGATGGCAGACACCGAGGCAAACCCGTATCCGCTCGGGGCGGTTGGCAACGTCAGCATCCAGGTTTGGCCACTCCGCGTGACGACAAGTTGGTCGAAAAACTGATAGGTTGATGAGATAGCGGCCTGCGCGTCGGCCGTGGACGCAAACAGCGGTTGTCCGCCGCCAGATAGGAAGGTGGCCTGATACTCGTCCGCCGGCGGATACCACAGCCGCCAGGTGTTTGCAGCCGTTTCGACATCACCTTGCAGACATTCGTGCAAATTCGACGCCAACGTGTCCAATTCCTGCGCTGTCATGTCCGAAGCTGGATCCCAGTTCTCTGGAATCAGCCCAATGGCGCTCGCCCACGCCGTGGGCGATCCCCCAGGCTGATAAGCCGCATCCTGCGTCGAGATACCAAGCGCGTTCCACAGAATCTGAGCGGTCTCACCCCAGGTGATGGGCTGAAACGCCCCGGACGACGTGGGCGCAGGCGGTTGGTACCAGCCTGCGCGGATGGCGGCCTGCGTCACGCCCCAGGCTGGGGAAGCGGTCAGCAGATCCGCGTAGGGGCTCGATCCGGCCGACGCCGTCGGCAAGCCGAGATCGGAAGCCAAGGCGGCGAGCACGTTCCACACCGCCACCTCGCCGTTCGGCAGCGGCTGCGGCACAGCCGATGCGTCAAGGCCCAGTTGATTGCCGTTCATCGTCGCCTGAATCCCGAGCCGCGCAAGAATTTCCTCCGCGTTCGCCACAGGTAGGAACACTTCGGCCGACGTGGCCCCTGGCGGCGTGGCGATGACCGTGGGCACGCGTTCCACCACTTGGCCGTCCATCACCACCACTGCGCCACCTTTCTCGGACGGGCCCGGCGTCTCGTCAACGGGCACCGACACCGGCGCCGAGATGGAGAACTGACCCTTCGACCACGAGGCGGAAAAACCGAGTTGGTTCAGCGCCTGCATGAGATCCCAAAGCGCAATGTCCGTCTGAGTGCCCTGGACAAGCGCAGGCACGGACATGGCTGCCGACGTCCCGATGGTCACCCGTAGGGTCGTAAAGCCAGCATGGCCCTTCGTCAGCGCCGCGGCCTGGGTCGTCCAAGGTATGGAAAGGACGCTCGCGCACAGTGGCGCGGCGACCCACGCATTACGAACCGCCACGAATGCCCACCCCCGCAATGAAGCTCGCCGTCGTGTCGTACGCGACCCGGGCTTGTCCCGTCGATCGCGCCGAGGTCAACAACAGCTTGGATCCGTCGTAGTAGACGTGCGAAGCCTGATTGGTGCCAAAACCATACGCCGAAAGCTGCGCCAGCGAGCTGTCGTAGAGCGCCTGGTCCTGCTGGCTGATGCCTGTGAGTTCCACCTCGACGCCCATGCCGTACTGGGATGCGGTCTGCGCGGCATTCACCATGCGCTCGAGATACGCCTGCGAACCCTGCTCGACGAAATTCGGCTGAATCCATGCGGCGGAGAAGCCGAGGCTCTTCCAGTCGGCGATGCCCGCCGCCCCGTAAAACGGGATCCAGAACAGGGGAAGGTGATGGGCCGCAGCCAGCTGAGAGGCGAATTGCACGTAGGCCGCTTCACCCGGCATGGTGTCGCGGAACTGCTCCTCGTTCCAGTACAGGCCGACGAGCTGCAGATTGCTGAATCCCGCGCGGTTCCAGGCAGCGAGCAGTTGCTGCACATACCACGTTTCAGCGCTTTCGCGGGATGATAAGGCGTCGGGATCGCCCGGAGAACCTCCGAAGTTCACGGTCGATCCGCCGATGGTTCCGAACGTAGCCTGGCCGTACGCGAAATAGGGCAGCGAGAGTACGACGCGCTCCTTGTAACCGGGCCGGTGCAACGCCTGATTGACATAGCCCACCGCTTCGTTGAGCGCGGAAAGCTGCTTGTCCGGAGCGAACAAATCCTGCAGATACGCGGAGAGACCCGCCTGCGTCGTGGGCACGGAACCATAGGGAAGAAAGAGCATCGTGTCGAATAAAGGCGCCGTGATCTGACCACTTTCGGTCACGTAAGCGAGCATCGGCACGAAGTCCTGTTCGCTCCATGTGCCAAGCGAACCGTTGGCGCCCGTCTCGACGAGCAACATGTTTCGGATGCCATAGGCATTCGGCGCTGTTGGAAGAAGAGGCCCGAGCGGCTTGTCTGGGTTGGTCGCGACGGGCGTCAGCGCGCTGACAGGCGCACCTTTGACGTTCAAGAATCCCTTGACGTCAAAGCCATCCAAAAAGACCCACACGTCGACCGGGACGATGATTCGAACGGCCGACGCCTCCAAGCCACTTGGAGACGACCATGTGAAAGTCTGGGCCATCACGTTGCGCGTGCTCAGCGGATATGCGGAAGCTTCGCGCCCGGCGCTGTACCATTTTCCATTCGACTCAAACTGAAATTCGACATAGCGCGGGAAGTAGATACCGAGAGGAAAATCTTGAAGTGCTCGGACCGAGATCGAGACAATATCGGCAGATTTGGGCAGTGTGAGCGTGATGACGCGCTTGCCCTGGTGGCTGAAGCCTCGCCACGTGGACAGCGAAGTGATATCTCCTGGATATCTGGCCTCCTCCGCCGCAAATACCGGATCCGGCACGCCGTCTACGGACACAGAAACTTGCCCCATTCCCGTCAGGTCCTGCGGAGCACCGGATGGCACGGTCTGCGCGTGAAGCTGCACCTGCGAGTAGCCCAACAACACGAGCACAATGATGGGAACGCCGGCGTAAATGGCGACCCGCTGGCCCGGGATAAAGAGCAGGCTGACCGCGATGGCGAGGTTCAGCACCACGCCGAGAATTGGCACCACCGGGTAACCGGGCGTGCGGTACGCGAGCTTCGACACATCGCCGCCGTCGCGCACGTACTTGCGCCGGAAGCCGATCTGCGAAGCGCAAATGATGGCCCACGACAGCACGGCGATGAGCCCAATGCCGGAGACAATCCACAGGTACAGCGTATTCGGCGAGACGTCGTACAACCACAGGGACAGCGTGCCGACGACGAGCGTCACGATGACCGACCACACCGGCACCTTCTGCTTGGAGAGGTGCGTCAAAAACCGCGGCGCCATGCCGTCCAGCGCCATGGACCAGAGCAGCCGCGACGAGGCGTACGTCCAGGACGATCCGGCCGACAGCGCCGACGTGATCACGATGAGGTCCATGATGAGGTGCGCGGACGGAATCCCCGCGACTTGGAAGATGGTCGCGAACGGGCTGTCGTTTACGCCCGCCTTCTGCCAAGGAATGATGCCGACGAGAACGATCATCGAGATGACGTAGAACAGAAGGATGCGCACGCTCGTGGTTCGCACGGCCCTCGGCACCGACTTCGCCGGGTCCTTGCTCTCGCCCGCGGCAATGCCGATGAGCTCAGTGCCGCTGTACGCGAAGCTGACGGGCACGAGTGCGAGGAACACGGCACCGAGCCCATGCGGGAAGAGCCCACCCTGCCCCATGTAGTTGTGCAATCCAATCGCCGGGTGACCCGTGAGGCCGAACAGCGCAAGCACGCCCGCGACGCACGCCGCGATGATACCGATGACCTTGATGCTCGCAAACCAGAATTCGCTCTCGCCGTACACTCCGACCCGCGTAAGGTTGAGGGCGAGATAGATGGCAGCGAAAATCGCGTACCAGACCACGTCCGGCACGTGCGGCAGATACTGATGAATGATGATGTCCGCGGCAATCCACTCGCCGCCGATGGTGAACGCGCCGTTCAACCAATACAGCCAGGCGCTCAAAAAGCCAATGGATGGACTGATAAATTCCTGCGCGTACGTCTTGAACGATCCCGCCACCGGCATGGCCGTCGCCAGTTCGCCGAGGCACATCATGACGATGGCCACGATCACGCCGCCGAGCACGTACGCCAGCACGGCACCGCCCGGCCCTGCCTGATTCACCGTGTAGCCGGAGCTCAGGAACAGCCCCGTCCCGATGACCCCTCCGATGGAAATCATGAACATGTGGCGCGCCTGCATCCCACGGCGCAGCTTCGATTCTTTCTCCAAAATGTCGTCCAACTGCTTCATGCGCGACGTCGTCTCTCCTCGTCTGGCTCGCGACAACGCTTACACGTGCGGCCGCGGCGTGTTTGACTCCCGTAGTGTAGCAAATCTTGTGCCAAGCGCGCGACGCCCCTGATGTTGCACGCCGTCTTGCCTGACGCTCGGGTTCGGCAAGCATGGAGGCGCCACACGGGTACCACGTCAGGGTGCCATCCTGTTTGGCAGTGCCCATCTGCTTTGCAGGCGGAACAAGCGCTTGCTTCGATGCAAACGGCCCACACTGTTCTGCATGTGCATGCATCAGGAGCGGTACTGAGCTGGATCCACGCCCACCTCGCGCAGCCAGTACTGCAGGTTCTGGCGGGACATGCAGAGCCTTCGCGCCGCCTCCGAGACATTCCCGTTCGTCTCTTCAAGCGCCGCCTGCAGCAACGTGCGCACATGATCTCGAATGAGCTGGTGAAACGACGTCCGCTCCTGCGAGGTGCCACCCAACCCGCGGCCTGGTACGTCACTTTGCGGCGGATGGGCAGCGGCATTGCCGCTCACTTCGGGGGCGCTCGCCGCGCTCCCCACCATCTCGCCGAGCGCCTGTTCCAGTCTGCGGCGCACGTGCCCCGGCAGATGCTGAAACCCTATCTTCGCCTCATCCTCCATGAGGTTCATGGCGCCTTCAATCACGTGCTCCAGCTCGCGCACGTTGCCAGGCCAGTCGTACGCCATGAACGCCTCCATGAGCTTCGGCTCGCAGCCTTCCGCGCGGAGCCCGAACGCGCCGTTCAACCGGCGGATGAAATGCGAGACAAGCGGCGGAATGTCCTCGCGGCGGGATCGCAGAGGGGGCACCGTGAGCGTCACGACACTCAGGCGATAAAACAGGTCCGGGCGAAGCCGGCCTTCGCGGATGGCCCGCCCCGGCTCCTCGTTCATCGTGGCGAGGATACGCACATCCACGGGGCGATCCTTCAGATCTCCCACGCGGCGCACCACGCGCTCCTGGAGCACGCGCAGCAACTTGGCCTGGAGCGGCGCCGACATGGCGTTCAGCTCGTCCAGAAGAAGCGTGCCCCCGTTTGCCTGCTCGATGAGCCCCGGCCGATCCACCGCGCCCGTGAACGCCCCGCGCGCTGTGCCAAACAAGATGCCCTCGACGAGCGTGTCCGGAATGGCGGCGAGATTCTGCGACACAAATGGCCCTTCGCGCCTCGGACTGGCCGCATGGATGCCCTGCGCCAGAAGCTCCTTGCCCGTGCCCGTCTCGCCGACGATGAGCACCGACGAGTCCGTACGCGCGGCGCGCCGCGCCTGTTCCAAGACCTCGCGCATCGCGAGGCTCTCCGCGATGATGGACGCGAACGTGTAGCGCACGCCCGCCTGGCCAAACGCCGTGCTCCTCAACTGCTCGACGCTCGTCACATCGCGGGCGATCTCGACCGCGCCCACAATCCTCCCGCCGGCAAGCACGGGAAACGTCCGATTCACGGTGGTGATGGCCTGCCCGCGCCGGTTGAAGTAGGTCTGGCGCACGTCGTCGCGCCGCACGCCGCGCCGCACGGCTTCAAGCAGCGTGCTCCCCGCGGCGTCCGGAAACGAGAACACGTCGTCGATCCGCCTGCCCATCACGTCCTCCCGCGCCATCGCCTCGATGTCCGCCATCTTGCGGTTGTAAAACACGGTGACGCCCGCCGCATCCACCACGTGCACGCCCTCGTCCAGGGCATCGAGCGCCGCCTCCAACAAGCTGCGGCGGGCATCCGCGTCATCCGGCAACTGCATGGACCGCCTCCTCTCCGCATGTTCCAGCCTCGCTTGCATCAATATACAAAGAGCCATTTCGCGCCTGCCGGGATCGGCATGCAAGCCTAGTTTGCAGCCCAAGGTCGAAAAGCGCAAGGCCCGCTTTCGCATGCCCTGCTGCACCGATGGCCCTTCATCCGCGCTGGCCATTTGGCACAAAGTTTGCTTCGATAGTACTCGTAGAGCCTGCGCGGACTCTGGCCCTACGCATCACACGCTCGTGAAGGAGGCCACACGATGATTCCGTATCGCCCAGAACCTTTGACAGACTTCCACAACCCGGCCAACCAGGAGGCGTTCGCCGCGGCGCTCGCCAAGGTCGAACAGGAGCTCGGCCGGACGTATCCGCTCATCATCGGCGGCAAGCGCATCGATACGGGCCGCTACATTGAGTCCATCAACCCTTCCAGGAAGGCGGAGGTCATCGGCCGGGTCGCCATGGCCGGCCAGGACGAGATCGAGCAGGCGCTCGAGGCGGCTTGGGAGGCCTACCGGACCTGGTCGCGCATGCCGGTCATCGAGCGGGCCGCGCTGCTCTTCAAGACCGCGGCCATCATCCGCCGGAGAAAGCATGAGTTCTCGGCCTGGATGCTGCTCGAGGCTGGCAAGAGCCGCGCGGAGGCCGACGCGGACACCGCCGAGGCCATCGACTTTCTCGAATACTACGGCCGGCAGATGATCGATCTCGCCCGCCGGGCCGACGACCTTCTGACCCCCCTCTCGGGCGAGGACAACCACATCGAATACATCCCGCTCGGCGTGGGCGCCATCATCCCGCCGTGGAACTTCCCGCTCGCCATCGTGACGGGCATGACCGTGTCGGCCGTCGTCGCGGGCAACACCGTCCTCCTGAAGCCCGCCATCCAGACGCCCGTCATCGCCTACAAGCTGATGGAGGCGCTCGAAGAGGCCGGCATGCCGCCCGGCGTGGTCAACTTTGTCCCGGGCGATCCGGCCGAGATCGGCGACTTCATGGTCGGCCACAAGGATGTGCGGTTCATCTCCTTCACCGGCTCGAAGCAGGTCGGCCTGCATCTGAATGAGCTGGCCGCCAAGCGCATCCCCGGCCAGCGCTGGATCAAGCGGTTCATCGCCGAGATGGGCGGCAAGGACGCCATCGTCGTGGACGAGGGCTACGACGTCCAGGCGGCCGCGCAGATCATCGCCCAGTCCGCCTTCGGCTTCTCCGGCCAGAAGTGCTCGGCGTGCTCGCGCGTCATCGCGCACGAGTCGCTCTACGATGAACTCGTCGATCGCGTCGCCGAGATCGCGAAGGCGTTTAAGGTGGGCGACGTGCGCGACGCGAGCGTCGGCACGGGGCCGGTCGTCGATCAGAAGGCGTTCGAGAAGGTGACCACCTACATCGAGATTGGGCGCGGCGAAGGGCGGCTCGTGGCGGGCGGCACGGCGTCGAACGAGACCGGCTTCTTCATCCAGCCGACGGTGTTCGCGGACGTGAAGCCAGACGCGCGGATCATGCAGGAGGAGATCTTCGGCCCGGTGGTGGCAATCACAAAGGTGAAGTCGTTCGAGGAGGCCATCGACGTGGCCAACGGCACGGACTTCGGCCTCACCGGTTCCGTCCTGTCGACGAACCGCGAGCACCTGGCCTACGCGCGCCATCACTTCCACGTCGGCAACCTGTACTTCAACCGCAAGTGCACGGGCGCCATCGTCGGCGTGCACCCGTTCGGCGGGTTCAACATGTCCGGCACCGATTCGAAGGCGGGCGGCCCGGATTACCTGCTCCTCTTCACGCAGATGAAGAGCGTGTCGGAGCTTCTGTGACGGAATTCGGCGGGCGGTTTCGCCCGCCTGTTGAGGTGAATCGCATGGCGACACAGGTGACGAGCCGCGAGGCCCTGCGGCTCGAAGAGCAATACGGCGCAAAAAACTACCACCCGCTTCCCGTGGTGCTCGTCAAGGGAGAAGGCGTGTGGGTGTGGGACGCGGAGGGCAACCGCTACCTCGACATGCTGAGCGCGTATTCGGCCCTCAACCAGGGTCACCGCCATCCGCGCATCATCCAGGCGCTCAAGGATCAGGCGGACGCCATCACGCTCACCTCGCGCGCGTTTTACAACGACAAACTCGGCCAGCTTTACGAGCGCATCACGAGGCTCACGCACAAGGACATGGTGTTGCCGATGAACACGGGCGCCGAGGCGGTGGAGACGGCCATCAAGGCGGTCCGGCGCTACGCGTACGACGTCAAGGGCGTGCCGACGGATCAAGCCGAGATCATCGTGGCCGAACACAACTTCCACGGCAGGACCACGACCATCATCTCGTTCTCGAGCGATCCGGAATACCAGCGCGGCTTCGGCCCACTCACACCCGGCTTCCGCATCATTCCGTACGGGGACATCGAGGCGCTGAAGCAGGCCATCACAGAGAACACCGCGGCGTTTCTCGTGGAGCCCATCCAGGGCGAGGCGGGCATCATCGTGCCGCCTGCAGGCTACCTGCGAGAGGCGTACGACGTGTGCCGTCAGCACGGCGTGCTGTTTGTGGCGGATGAGATTCAGACGGGCCTCGGACGCACCGGCCAGATGTTCGCGTGCGACTGGGAAGGCGTCGTGCCGGACGTTTACATCCTCGGCAAGGCGCTCGGCGGCGGTGTGTTCCCCGTGTCCGCCGTGGCGGCGAACCGGGACATTCTCGGCGTGTTCGAACCCGGATCGCACGGGTCTACGTTCGGCGGCAATCCGCTCGGCGCGGCGGTGGCCATCGCGGCGCTCGACGTGATCGTCGAGGAAAAGCTGCCGGAGAAATCGCGCGCGCTCGGCGAGAAATTCCTCGGTTGGCTTCGCGAACTCAAGCACCCCGCCATCAAGGAAGTGCGCGGCAGGGGACTCTTCATCGGCGTGGAGCTTCACGAGAAAGCGCGGCCGTACTGCGAGCGGCTGAAAGAGGCGGGGCTCTTGTGCAAAGAGACGCACGAAAACACGATTCGCTTCGCACCGCCCCTCGTCATCACGGAAGACGAACTGGCGTGGGCGTTTGAGCAAATCCGAGGCGTCTTCGCGGAAGAGGCGCGCTAGAAAGCAGGGAGAGGCATGAAGGACATTCATATCATCGGCGTCCCGTCCGACTACGGCCAGAACCGCCGCGGCGTGGACATGGGCCCGAGCGCCATCCGCTACGCGGGGCTGAAGGAGAAGCTTGAGCGGCTCGGCTATGAGGTGTCCGATCTCGGCGACGTGCCGGTACCGACGCCGGAGACGAGGCGGATTGAGCACCAGAAGCTGAAGTACCTGCGCGAGGTGGTCTCGGTCAGCGAGGCGCTCTGCGAGAAGGTGGAGGGCGTGCTCAAGGGCGGGCACACGCCCGTCATTCTGGGTGGCGATCACTCCATCGCCATCGGGAGCCTGGCGGGCATCGCGCGCGCAGGACAGCCGTTTGGCGTCATTTGGTTTGACGCGCACGGCGACATGAACACGGACGAGACGACGCCCTCGGGCAACATCCACGGCATGCCGCTCGCCGCGAGCCTAGGCCTTGGCCACGAGGAGCTGACCGGCATCGGCGGGATCCGGCCAAAGGTGAGGCCGGAGAACGTGGTGCTCGTCGGCGCGCGGTCTATCGATCCGGAGGAGCGCGAGCTGATTCGCCAATCCGGCATTCACGTGTTCAGCATGCAGGACGTCGATCGGCGCGGTATGGACGCGGTCATGCAGGAGGCCATCCGCATCGCGTCCGACGGCACGCGCGGCATCCACCTGAGTCTCGATCTCGACGCCCTCGATCCCATGTTCGCCCCGGGCGTCGGCACGCCGGTCAACGGCGGCTTCACCTACCGCGAGGGCCATCTCGCCATGGAGCTGTTGGCCGCGAGCGGCAAGCTGCTGTCGGTCGACGTCGTCGAGGTGAACCCCATTTTGGATCACCGGAACCAGACGGGCCGTATGGCCGTGGAACTCTTGGAATCGCTGTTCGGCAAGCGCGTGATGTGAAACAAAACAGGGGTGCCCCGCGGTGCGGAGTCACCCCTGTTTTGCATCGCCCTGCGCAGAAGACCAAGACTTCAGCCCTTCGTCTCCACGTAGCGGACGTCGCCCATGCCGGCCACGTCCTTCTGCACCTCAATGCGCCCCCGATCGTTCTCTCCGAGGACAATCCAGCGACACTCCGGCAATTCGCGCAGCGGTCGGTCGGCGAGATCGCCGAGATCGCAAAGTTGAAACAGCTCGCGCACCTGCTCAGCCACCTCGCCGAGGGTCGCCTCCGGATGCTGACGAAGCCAGCGGCGGGCTTTGCGCGCGAGGTCCTTGCCGGATCGCGTAAGATACAAGATTTCCTGGTCCAAACTGCATTCCACCACCTATCGCTTGTTAAAGATCAATATACAAGAAAAAGACGGCCACGACATCAAAAATTCGCTAAAAAAACGCTTGCTGCGCGAGAAGGGGAACGATGCTGGCAGGATGGGCGCGCCCGCCAGCCCTCACGCGAGCGTATCCAGGATGTCGCGCAGGGAAAGGTCCGCGCCCGCGAGCGACTCGTCAGCGACGCCGTAATACATGTGCACGACGTCGCCCTCGACCCATGCCCCGCAGGAGAACACCACGCCGCGGAGGAACCCCGCCTGCTCGTACGGCGCCTCGGGCTTTAGGATGGGCTCGGCCGATCTCGCCAGGACGCGCGACGGATCGCCGAGGTCCACGAGGCAAGCGCCCATGGCGTACTCGTTCTTCGCGTTGGCGCCGTGGTACAGGATGAGCCAGCCCTTGTCCGTGCGGATGGGCACGGCGCCTCCGCCGACGCGCAGGCTGTCCCAGCCGTCCTTGCGAGGCGCGATGAGAAAGCGGTGATTGCCCCAGGCGCGAAGATTGGGGGACTCGGCGAGCCAGACGTCGAGTTCGCCGAGGCCGCGCGGCGCAGGGCGATGGAGCAGGTAGTAGTGGGAGCCGACGCGCTCGGGAAACAATACGGCGTCCTTGTTCTCCGGCGGCAGGATGAGGCCGAGGCGCGAGACGTGGTGAAAATCCCGCGTGGCGGCGAGGCCGACGGCGACGCCGTGATCGGACACGGCGGTGTAGGTGATGTAGTAGACGCCGGCGATCTCGGCCACCCGCGGGTCTTCGACGCCGAACGCCTCATAGGTCGTCTCGGGCGCGAGAAACGGCTTCTCGTCCACGGTGAAGTGGCGGCCGTCGCGGCTTCGCGCGAGGCGCAGGTGAGACATGGACGTGAGCCAAACCGTTTCGCCGGTGTCTTTGCGGCGCACCGCGCGCGGATCAGAGAAGTCGTAGTGCGGATCCGAGCGCTTGAACCAGTGGACCTCGACCGTTCGATGCGCAGGGTTGTACACGGGTACGCCGACGGCGTCCTCGTCCGCGCTCGCCTGCTCCGCGACGCGCAGCACGAGCACGGTCTCGCCGCCCACGCGAGCCACGCCTGCGTTGAAGGCGCCAATGACGCGCATATCGGGGTGCGAAGGTGGGACGTCCTTCGGGGTGATGAGCGGGTTTTCATCATATCGACTCACGTTCACAACAATCCCCTCCTCGACCTCTGCAAAGTGCCATTTACCAATCGGCGATCTGACCGCTCCGGTGGTTTTGTGCAAACAGGCTTGGAGATGGATCGAAGTCGTCGTGCCGGACGGAGGCCGGCGGCCCAATGCCTTGATCGCTCGTGTACACGGCGTCAAGCGTCGGATCGAAGATCACCCATCTGCGCCCGTCCCACGCCTCGTCCCACTGGTGGGGTCCCCACCCAAGTTGACCCAGGCCCTGCCCCTGCACGACGAGCGTTGGGATGCCGAGCGAGCGCAGGAGCCCAGCCGCGACGCCCGAGATGTCCTGGCACACGCCGCGATGGAGCGAGAGCGTGGTGGTCATCTGCTGCCAGGGGACCTGATTGTGCAGGTAGGCCGGCCAGTTGTACCAGATATGGAGCGACGCCCAGTCCGAGATGGCCTGAATCTCTGCGTCCACCTGCTGCGGCGAGACCTCCCGTGCGTCTGTGCTCGTGCGCGCGATGGAAGCCGCCAGCTCCGCCACCTGCGGCGACTCGTTGTCGTTAATGAGCCAGCTTTGGAGGAGCCCGAGGCCCTGCAGAGAGAGATTCGGCGTAGCGGATTCGATGGCGCGGCTGTAAGCGAGGGGGCGCAGCGACAGGGACGACTCATTCAGAACCTCGTCCACCTCAACATAGAGCCCTCCCGTGAACGGCAGGCGGATGGTGGTGTTGAGCGCGCCATGCACCATGCGGGCGCTGTACTGGTGAACTTCGTCCGAATGCGCGAGGGAGCGAACCGTGATCATCACCTCGCCCGAGAACCCGTCCTGAGCCGAGATGCGGATGGGCAAAGCCAGCGTCAGCGGATTGTAGAGCGCCGAAGAAGTCACGCCCGCCTCCCCGTAGAACCACGGCTCGGGCCACACATCTCCCTGCACCTGGTACGCGGATGCGGCGACACCCAAGGGCGGGAGCGAAATTTGTGGGGCGGGATCGACCACGGCCAACTGCGAGCCTTGCCAGCGCGTCTGCACGTGAAACGCTGCCAAGAGCTGCCGCAGCGCATCCACATCCACGTAGAGTTGACCGCCTTTCGCGACGGCATGCGCGTCGATGGGACCGGCGTACGTCACCTCGTCGCCGCGCGCGGGCTGCCAGTACCAAATGTAGAGCGGCCCCGAAGATGGCGGCGCCTGCGTGGACGACGGGAGGTCCCCCACCACCCATCCGCTCGATGTGAAGCCCTGAGGAACGTGCATGCGGTTGAACCAGGCGACGCAGGCGGACAGCGGCGCATACACGCGCCCACCCTCCCGCCACCACGCAACCGACACCTGGCCCACGCCGGGGACGACGAGCGCGCCCGCCGAGCTGGACGAGGAAATCGCGACTTGGGCGGACGCAAAGACGCTTGAGGGCGCGGCGAAATACGCAGGAGCGGCCCCGGCGAGCGGCAATGTGCACAAAGCCCCCAACTTTGCGAGCGCGCGGGAGACAAGCAAACGGCGAACACCTCCGGATGCTGCGACGGATGAGGCTGGGTTCGAATGCATGGGACACATGCTGGAACAATACGCCGCGCATGCACCAATTCCTGCGAACCCTGTCGGGCGCCGTCGACATTTCTCGGGAAATAGAGAACCGTGGCGAAGCGAGGCACGGACAGGAAAATGGGGGGTGGCGTCGAAGATTATGAGAGGACAGAGACCATTCGCGTGGGCCAGGGAGGCGCATCCGCGCCGGCGCTTCACACCTCGAGGAGGATCACGACATGCCGAAATCCAGAACCTACGGATACGCGTTGCTTTCGGTGGCGGCAACCCTGTTCCTTGCGACGGGATGCGGAGGCGGATCGTCAGGCGGAAGCCCGCCGCCCCTGAACAATACGACCAACACGACCAATGAGCCGCAGAACAACACCACGAGTGTCTCGAACTCGACGAGCAACGGCTCGACGACCAACGCGGCGGAAAATAACACGTCGACCCAAAACACGAGCAATTCGTCGCAGGGCGGATCGCAGCCGGCCAGCGCCAGCGACTTCCCTGCCATCGTGCAGCAGGCCATGGGAAGCCTCGGTGAGAACGGATTCCAAGGGGCGGATGCGCCGACCTACGTGCCGCAGCCGGCGGGAGGCGGATCGACGTCGTACAGCGCGCACAACACGCAGCCGAGCGCGCACGGTCCCCAGTTTCTCGCGGGCTATCACGTGGATCTGCTGACGGGCGGCCAGCCGTACGCCTCGTACGAAGTGGACCACTTCGCCTCGTCGAGCCAGGCCGCCTCGAGCATCTCCTCGTTCGCCAACAGCGTGCACGGCGGCGCCATGCCCTCGGGTGGCACGGGCATTGTGTTGCCCAACAACCACTCGGCCCAAATGGCCACCGTGGGCAACTCCACCGTCGTGTACTGGTCGGACAGCGGTTGGAACTTCCAGGTGGTGAACGAGAACACGTCCGTACCGCCGACGCCGATTGTGGACAAGCTCGTCAACGCACTCTCGAGCACGTCCCTTCCGTCGACGGAAGGCATCGGCCGGGTGATTGTGGACAATCAAAACCCGTCCGGGTCGGATGTCACGGTGACGGTCATCTGGAGCCAGAAAGGCAACGTGTACGAGGTGCAGGCCACCAACAGCGCGGCGTCGCCCATCCAGTCCGCCCTGCAGATGGCGGGATCGATGCGGGCATACTGGTCCTGAGACAGAACGAAAGCGGAGGGCGCATCGCCGGAAAACGGCGGTGCGCCCTGCTCGTCTCGTCAGTTGTTGTCGATCTGCGCGCGCTGCAGCCTGCCGCTGTAGTCGACGTACACGGTCTTCCACTCGGTGAAGACGTCCAAGGCGGCCTGGCCGGAATCCCGATGCCCGTTTCCCGTCGCCTTGGTGCCGCCGAACGGTAGATGAATTTCCGCGCCGGTCGTGCCCGCGTTGACGTAGACGATGCCGGTGTCGAGATCGCGCATGGCGCGAAACACGCGGTTCACGTCGCGCGTGAAGATGCTGGCCGAGAGCCCGTACTTCACGCCGTTGTTGACGCGAATGGCGTCCTCGAAGGAGTCCACGGCCATCACGCAGAGCACCGGGCCGAAGATCTCCTCCTGGGCGATGCGCATGTCGGCGCGGACGCCCGCGAACACGGTCGGCGCATAGTAATAGCCCTGCGCAAGCGTGCCCTCCGTCAGCCTGCGGCCGCCGGTCATGAGCCGCGCGCCTTCGTCGACGCCGAGCCGCACGTACCGATCGATCTTCGCGAGCGCTTCCTCGTGGATGACGGGGCCGACGTGGACGGCCGGATCCAGCCCGTCTCCGACGCGGAGCGCCTGCACGCGCGGGAGCAGGCGAGCGAGCAAAGCTTCTTCCACCTCGCGCTCCACAATCACGCGGCTCGCCGCGGTGCAGCGCTGGCCGCTCGTGCCGTAGGCGCTCCAGACGATGGCGTCCACGGCGAGATCCAGATCTGCGTCGGCGAGCACCGTGATGGCGTTTTTGCCGCCCATCTCGAGCGACACGCGCTTCAGATTCGCGCCCGCGCGGCTCGCGATGTGCCGCCCGGTCTCGGTCGATCCGGTGAAGGAGATGACGTCGATGCCCGGGTGACTGAGCATCGCCTCGCCGACCACCGGGCCGTCGCCGAACACGACGTTCAGCACCCCCGCGGGCAGACCGGCCTCCTGATACACCTCGGCAAACGCCCGTGCGGTGAGCGGCGTCTCCTCCGCGGGCTTCAACACCACCGCGTTGCCCGCGACGATGGCCGGGAGCGACTTCCACGACGCGATGGCGATGGGAAAGTTCCACGGCGTGATGATCCCCACCACGCCCACCGGCGCGCGCACACTCATCGCGAACTTGTCCGGCAGTTCCGAGGGCGTGGTCTGGCCGAAGAGCCTCCTCCCCTCGCCCGCCATGTAATCGGCCATGTCGATGGCCTCCTGCACCTCGCCGCGCGCCTCCTCGATGACCTTGCCCATCTCCATCGTGAGCGTCTGCGCGATCTCGTCCTTTCTTTCCCGCAGCAGATCCGCGACGCGCCGCAGCACCTTCGCGCGCTCCGGTGCGGGCACGAGGCGCCACGCGGCCTGCGCCTCGCGGGCAGCCCGCACGGCATCGTCGAGATCGTCCGCGCCCGATCTCGCCCACACGCCGAGCACCTCGCCGTTTGCGGGGTTGACGTTGTCCCCGTACTGCCCCGTCTTCGGCTCGCACCACCTGCCGCCGATGAAGTTCAGACAAGGGTCAAACCGATGCATGCGCCTCACGCTCCTTCACCTCTCGGACCACCGCCGCGAAAATCTCCAGTCCTTCGTCCAGCACGTCCCATGGGATGTTGAGCGGACACAGGAAGCGAATCGCGTTGTTGTACACGCCGCACTTCATGAGCAGAAGCCCTCGCTCCATCGCGAGGCGCAGGATCTGCGCCACCATGCCCGGGTGCGGCTCCATCGTGGCGCGATCGCGCACGAACTCGACGGCGAGCATTCCGCCCCGCCCGCGCACGTCACCGATGAGCCGGCACTCGCGCATGAGTTCGAGGAGCTTCGAGCGGATGCGCGCGCCGACCTCCTCGGCCCGCGCCACGAGCCCCTCCTCCTCCATCACGTCGAGCACCGCGAGCCCCGCGCTCGCGGCCACCGGGTTGCCGACGTAGGTCCCACCGAGCGTGTTTTCGGCCGGCGCGTCCATGATGTCGGCCCGGCCAAACACGGCGGAAAGCGGCAGGCCGGCCGCGATGGACTTGCCGCACGTCATGAGATCCGGCACCACGCCCTCGTGCTCCATGGCGAAAAACCGCCCCGTGCGCCCGTAGCCGGTCTGGATCTCGTCCGCGATGAGCAGGATCCCGTGCTTATCGCAAAATTCGCGCAGCAGTGGGAAGAACCCTTCCACCGGCACGATGTACCCGCCCTCGCCCTGGATGGGCTCCGCGATGACGCACGCGATTTGGGCCGGATCGAACCAGGTCACCGCGGCGCGCTCGAGAAACCGCCGGAACTCGTCGAGACGCGGCCCGTGCGTCGCGCTGGGGTACGGGAGCCGGTACACCTCCGGCGCATACGGGCCGTAGTGCGCCTTGTACGGGTGAAGCTTGCTCGTGAGGCTCATGGCCATGTACGTCCGCCCGTGGAAGGCACCGTCAAACGCGATCACGCCCGGCCTCCCCGTCGCCCATCTGGCGATCTTCACCGCGTTCTCCACGGCCTCGGCGCCGGAGTTGAAGAAGAGCCCCTTCGCGTTCGGAATGCGCGTCTTCGGCGCGAGGCGCTTCGCCAGTTCGATGAGCGGCACATAGGGGAACATCGTGTAGTCCGTGTGCGTGAACCGCCTTGCCTGTTCGATCACGGCCGCCACCACCTTCGGGTGGCTGTGCCCGACGTTCAGGCAGCCGACGCCGCCCACGAAGTCGATGTACCGGTTACCGTCGAGATCGAAGAGCAGGCTTCCTTCGGCTTTGGCGATCATCGCGGGCAGAAACGGGCGATACGCGCGCGCCAGGTACGCCTCCGCGTCCTGCAGATGGGGTGCGCTCGCCCGTCCAGGGAGCGTCTTCACGTCGGCCATCGTGCACCGCCTCCTTCAGGGAATCTGCCTCAAGATACGAGCAAGCGCCGTGCCAGGTGCCGAGCCGCGCCAGAACGGTGTATGATGATTCTGACGGTGCAAAATCGGCGCGCAAAAGCGCAAAACGGAGGCATGCGGCGAGGAGGAGAGCGCATGGAACCGAGCGTGGCGGCGGACGTCTGGAAGCTGTATCAGGAGATCCTCGAATTCGCGCCGGTGGGCGTCCACGCGGTCGATCGCGACGGGCGGACGCGGGTGTACAACCGGGTGATGGGCGAGATCGACGGGTATCGGCCGGACGAGGTGCTGGAGAAAAACGTGTTTGAGCTGTACGAGCTCAACGAGGAGACGAGCACGCTGTGGCGGGCGCTGAAGACCGGCCATCCGGTGCAGATTGACGAACAGGTGTACGTGGCGCGCAACGGGCGGCGCGTGGTGACGCAGAACCGCACCAAGCCCGTCGTCCTTGCGGGCGAGGTCATCGGCGCCATGGAGATTGCGGTGCCGCGCGGTTCGAGAGTCACAGCGGACGCGGACGGACGCGAAAGGTGCCGATTCTCGTTCGAGGATATTCTCGGCGAAAGCCAGGCGATGCGGCGTGCGCGCGATCTCGCCGAGCGCGCTGCGCGGACGGACCTGCCGGTGCTCCTCGTGGGCGAGACGGGCACGGGCAAGGAGTTGTTCGCCTGGGCGATTCACGAAGCGAGCACGCGCAAGCATGGCCCGTTTTTGGCGCAAAACTGCGCAGCATGGCCAGAAGGGCTCGCGGAGAGCGTGCTCTTTGGCACGAGGCGAGGTGGATTCACGGGTGCCGTGGACCGCGCGGGGGTCCTGGAGCTCGCAAGTGGTGGCACGCTGTTTCTCGACGAGGTCCACGCCATGTCCCCCGCCGTGCAGGCAAAGCTGTTGCGCGCACTTCAGGACGGCGAGATCTGGCCGATTGGCGCAAGGCGATCCGTCCAGACGGACGCGCGCGTCGTGGCCGCCATGAACGTGCCGCCAAGGGAGGCGATGGCTCGCGGGCTCCTGCGCCCGGATCTCCTGTACCGCATCGGCGCCATCGCCGTCCACCTGCCGCCGCTTCGGCAACGACCTGAGGACATCCCACTTTTGGCTCGGGCGTTCTTGCGCAAGTACGGAAATGGGCGCGACGCGCGGCTGACGAGCGACGCTTTGGCCTTCTTGACGAATCACGACTGGCCGGGAAATGTGCGCGAGCTGGAGCAGACCGTCCGATCCGCCCTGGCCCTCTGGCCCGAAGCGGTGGAAATCACGGCCGCGATGCTTCGGTCCGCACACCCGCTCCTCGCCGAAGGCGCCCCGCAAGAAGGCGCGCACGTGGCGCGCGCCGAACGCCCCTCCGACGACGCCATTCGCCGGGCGTATGAAGCGGCCTCCGGTAACCTCACCCGCGCGGCGCGATCGCTTGGCATCAGCCGTCAGCGCATGCAGTACCACGCGCGGCGCCTTGGGTTACGCTCCGCTTGGCAAGACACGTGACCCACATGCGCCGCCTCTCATAAGTCACCGCGTCCGGAAAGATGCGGCGCAGCCGTCGGGCCGCAGAACGCCAGAGCGTGGGTCAGCGGGCGGCGCGGCGGCGCGATCGCTCACGCCCCGACTTGGCACGCCCGCGTTTGCGCTCCTCGCCGACAATGGCGCGCAGAAGCGCCCACACGGCCAGGGGCACGCCCGTAAACATCAGCCAGTCGATGGGCACGTTGTATCGCTCGAACGCGAAGAAGAAGCAAAACACGGCCGTGTAATAGAGCAGCGTGAGCCAGATGAGCAAGAGCTCGCGCCGCCGACCGCGGGCGAACACCATCGCGACGACGTGGCCGATGATGGACGCATCGACGACCCAGGTCTGCAGCCCGCGGAGCGAAGCCTCCGTGATGCCGAAGATGGAGATGGGCAAGTAGGCGCGCAGCCAGATAATTTGCGGCTTCAGCCAGAGATACGTCGTCCAGAAGGAGGACGGATTGGTCTTCAGCCACTCGCCCATCCGCTTGAAGGCAATCTGTTTCTGGAGGCGAAACCACGCCAACTCGTGCATCGACTGCGGCCGCAGGTTCGGATACTCGCGCAGCAGCTGATGCTCGATGGCGCCCTCGTTGCTCGGAGGCGGATAGCCGTAGCCCTGGAAGGTGCCGAGGAGAAGCGGGTTCCAGCTGTCGTCGGTGAACAGAATGAAGCGGTGAAACACCACCTCGTTCCGGATCCACCAAGGCGCCATGAAGATGAGCCCGACAACGACGGCCGCCCCGAGGTGCCGCCAGAGAAGCGCCCGCGGATAGCCCTTCATCAAAAAGTAGAGAAGCGCAAACACAATCCACAGCGCGACATTCGGTCGCACGTAGATGGCGAGCATGAACAGAACGGCAAGCCAAAGGACGTCCCGCAGCCGCCTGGACTCCGCGACTTTGAATGTAAAATCGAACATCCAGGCGAAGGCCGCCATAAAAAGCGGCTCCGTGAGGAAGAGCGTGTCCACCAGCACTTCGGGCGGATACAGCGCGATGGCCGCGGCGACCACGGCACCGACCCAGGGCCGGCTGATGCGGCTCACAGCGCGGTAGATGCCCGCGATGCCGAGCGTTGCGACGAGCGTGAACACGATCTTCCCCGCGTAGAGGCCGAAGGTTCCCGTGCCGAATAGCCAGATGATGCCCGCCAAGAGAAGCGTGATGCCCGGCATCATGTGGACCGTCGGCGCCGCTGGCGTGTAATAGGAGAACGTGCCCTTCTGCAGGAGCCAGAGCGCGCTTCGGTAATAGCCTTCATCGTCGCTGTGCATGGAGAGATGCGGCCCGTACACGAAGATGGTCACAAGGCGCGGCGCGAGCGCGAGCAACCACAGCCACGCCGGCGCGCCGAGCCACGTCCGTCCGATTCGCATGCTGATAACTCCTGTGCCTGTGAATTTGACCATGGCCCACCGTGCATCGGCGCGGCGAGCCTCGAAAGCTAGTCTATCACACCTCCAATGCGATAGGGTGGCAGGTCTCGGCCAAACCCTCGCGAGCCGGGCGTCAGTTCGCACTGCTCGTTGCGTCTTCGCGGATTTCGCCTCGTAAGGTTTGTAAGTCCACAACCATCCCTCCACCTCGCTCATCCTCTTCCACATACCAAATTGGGCGAAGTTGTCATGGTAGGAACGCGCAAAAGCTTGTCCATTTGCGTCGACTCAGCAGGAATTTGGGCGAGGAAGAGCGTATTGGTTTGTATCACCAGACGCGCACAGGTCAGCCAGAGGTGCCACAAGGGAGTTTCGGAATGGCGCAGGAATCCGCAACCCACGAGATTTTAATTGCACTGGCCTTCATTTACGGACTCATCTTCGGATCGTTCGCAAACGTCGTGGGCTATCGGCTCCCGCGCGGAGAGAGTGTGGTCTGGCCGGGATCGCACTGCCCAAACTGTGGCCGGGATCTTGCGGCGTGGGAACTGGTGCCGGTGCTATCATGGCTGGTGCTTCGCGGGCGCTGCCGCACGTGCAAGGTGCCCATCTCGTGGCGCTACCCGGCCATTGAACTCGCCACGGGCGTGGCGTTCGCACTCTCCGCCGCCACCTCAAGCGGCAACTACGCGAAGCTCGCGGTGTGGTGGGCGTTCTGGCTGTACCTCGCGTCGGCCGTGGGGTGCGATCTCACGTCGCTCATCCTGCCGGACGTCCTGACGCTTCCCGCGGGCGTCATCTTCTTCTTGGGAAGCGGCCTGACGGGCATCCGCACGTGGCTGATGGCGGCGGCCGGCGCCGCGGTCGGTTACGCCATCGTGGCGGCCATTCACTTTGTGACAGGCGGCAAGATGGGCATGGGAGACGCAAAGTTAAACCTTGGCATCGGGGCCATGCTCGGACCAGGCTACATGGTGATGGCCTTCGTGCTCGCCGCCATCTACGGCATGCTGGCCGCATTGCCCCTGCGGCTCGCGGGGCGCGTCAAGCCCCAGCAGCCCATCCCGTTTGCGCCGTTTCTGGCGCTGGCCGCGGCTACGTGCGCGTTCGTTGGGCCGGACCTGTGGCATTTGTACGCGCGCCTGACGGGGCTCGGGCCCTGACGCCTGGTCAGCCATGGGATTCGGCCACGCAAAGTTCATGCCGATGGGCGATGAATGCGCCGCACGTCATCCCGCCGCCCCGTGACACCAAGGCGCGCGGCGATCTCGGCGAACGCGGCGTTGTCGCCTATCAAGGGGGGTTCAAGGGTGCAAATCGACGAAATCTTGGCCTTGGCAAAACAGAAAGAAGCTTCTGACGTTCATCTGTCGGCAGGCGCGCCGGTCACGTATCGCGTGCACGGCGATCTCGAGCCGATGGGCGACAAGCTCCTTCCCATCGACCTGGAGTCATTCGCGCGCCAGATGCTCTCGGAGGATCGCTGGCAGCGGTTCATGGAGACGGGCGAGATCGACTTCTCCTACAGCATTCCGGGCGTGGCGCGCTTCCGCGTGAACGCGTATCGGCAGCGGGGCTCCATCAGCATCGCGGCGCGGCTCATCCCGCAGCGCATCCCGACGATGGAAGAACTCGGCCTGCCAAGTGTGCTCAAATCGCTGATGAACCGGCCCTTCGGCCTGGTGCTCGTCACGGGCCCAACCGGCAGCGGTAAAAGTACCACACTCGCGGCGGTGCTTGACGCCATCAACCAGGCCCAGCGCAAGCACATCATCACCTTGGAGGATCCGATTGAGTACCTGCACACGCACAAGCTGTCGATCATCGACCAGCGCGAGATCGGCCAGGACACGTCTGGCTTCGCGCCGGCCCTGCGCGCGGCGCTTCGCCAGGACCCGGACATCCTGCTCGTCGGCGAGATGCGCGATCTCGAGACCATCGCGACGGCCATCACAGCGTCAGAGACGGGCCATCTCGTGTTTGCCACGCTGCACACGTCGGACGCGGTGCAGACGGTGGAGCGCATCATCGACGTGTTTCCGCCGGAGCAACAGGGGCAGATCCGCATCCAGCTCGCGGGCGTTTTGGCGGGCGTCGTCTCGCAGCGCCTGCATCGCACGCGCGACGGCCGCGGGCGCGTGGCCTCGTTCGAGGTGCTCGTGAACACGCCCGCGGTGGCCAACCTCATCCGAAGCGGCAAGACGCACCAGATTGGCGCCATGATGCAGACGGGCCGCCAGTTCGGCATGGTCACCATGGAGATGAGCATTCGGGAGTTGGTGCAGCAAGGGAAGATCTCGCCAGCCATCCTGCGGCAGTGGCAGCCTGCACAACTTACGCAGCAGTCGTGATCGAGGCATGGAACATGAGGCGCCCCGCGCGGCACGTTGCCCGCGGGGTTTTGTGATCACCGCATCCGTTTCGCGGGCGCTTGCCGCCCGTCGGCCGTTTCACGCATTGCGATAATAGACGTTCAGCGTAAAGTTCGCCACGACGCCGTCCGCGGTACCTGTGATGCTTTGCATCGTCACGGTCATCAAGCGTGAGGCCTTGGCGAGATCGGCAAAGAACGATTCCAGGGCCGCCGTGCTGCCTGTGGCGGAGATGGTGTACTGAAGGCTGGGCAAGGAGCCACTTTGAATTACACCCGCGGTTCCACCTGTGTTCGACTGCACCGGCGTTACCCCACTGGTTGAACCTGCGCTTTGCCCCAATGCCACCGACACAAGTGTCACCTTGTCGCTCTGGGCAATTCCGTTGATGACCTCGAGCGCGTTGGCCTCGTGCGCGCCGATGGGCAATCGTGTCATCACGTTTTTGCCCTGCTTCTCCTGTTGCTGCTGGCGCGCATGGACTTGACCCAGGGATGCGAGCGTCTGCTCCAGCGACGACCGCTCCTGCGCCAAATTGGACAGTTGATTGAGAGCTGGTCGCACGCCGATCAGGTACACCAGCAAAAACACCACCACAACGCCGAGCGCGAGCAGGATGGACTTATCGCGCTCGGACAGCGATCTCGACAGGCTCAGTTTCACGTCCCCCCACCCCCATTCTTCAGGACGACCGTCAACGTGTAGTCATATCGATAACCCGCTCCACCGGATTTAGCGACGATGGCATGTCCCAGCGCAGCCTGTCCCACGCCTGGAACATTCGAGCCACTGCTTTGCAAGGTAGCCGCGGTGAACGACGCATTCGCCGCAAACGGCTCGCGCGCGAGCGCCGCCTCGAAGGCGGCCACGTTCGCAACGCTTTGGCTTCTTCCAGCGAGGGTCAGCGTCGTTCCGTTTTCTTGAATCGAATCGACGGTCGTCGACGGGGCGAGATCGCGCGCAAGAGCCTTCAGAATAGCGTCGTAGCGAAAGCTCGACTGCACAATCTGCTGTGCCGCCGTCTCCTCCTGCGCGGATTGGTTCGTCGAGATCGACTGTGTCTGCGCCTGCAAAAGCTGAACCTGCTGCTGGAGTTGATTGAGAGATGCGGCCGATCGCGCCACCGCAAGATGGGACACCACAATCGCGGCGATACACACGACGGCCACGCCACTTCCTATGACGATCCACGGCCACCGACCGCGCACCGGCGTGCGCATGCGGACGGATCGGCTGACGGGCTTGGGCATGAGGTTGATATCCACCGCGTCACACCCCCCTCAGCGCGAGCCCAATGGCCGCTGCGTAATCCGCGAGATCAGGCATGCGATGCGCCTCTGGCCCAATTTCGCAGTTGCGTCGAATCATTTCGGCCAGCGGCAAGACCTCGCACGGCATCCCGATGCGTTCCTCGAGAGCCTGCAGGTGTTCGGAGGCGTCCACGTCGCGGGGCAACGTGACGAAAACCTGCTCAAACCCCGCCTCGCGCTGATTCAACGTGTACATGAAGAAGTTCAGCGTGCGCTCGATCTCGACGTCGAACTGACTCACGTAGTCGAAGGCTGGAACGTCGGACGTAGGCGCGAGAGCGACCGGAACCTGGCGCGTGAGATAGAGCAAACCATCGTGGAAGACGTGCATGTCCACGGTATCCTCGCTGGTCTCCAACAACAGAAAGTTCTGCGGCATGTCTGGCCGAAAGCGCCGAATCAAGCGATACAGCGCTAGCGCGTGAATGTCGATGGTCTTCGGACGAATACCGACAGACCGAAACCCCTGGATGACATCGTTGACGCGGGATTTGTCCGCTGCGACGAGCAGGACACTGACGCTGTCCGCCTCATCCTCGGGGGGATCACAGAGCACATAATCGTACGCGGCTTCGTCAAATGGCAAATGGATGTTGTGCTGAATCTGAAGTTCGATCGCACTTTGGAGCTCTTTCTCGCCCACTGCCGGAAGCGTGAGCTGTCGGATCACAGTAAACCGCGAAGGCAGTGCGACGTGGACCGTCAGCTTCTTACGCCGATTGGCGTCAAACGCGTGCGACAAGATGGGCGCGATGGCGAACGTGGGATATGGATCGCGCACCGTTTGGGAGAGATCCCAAGGTGCAGTTTCAAGCCGCGATACGCGGAGAGGTCTGCCAGGTTCCACCTCAGCGATGCGCAGACCTGCGTCGCAGATCTCCACACCAACCGAGGTGGAACGGGATGAGGTGGTGAGACGAAGCGGCATGCTCGAACTCCTTTCACGGCCTGCGCGGAGCTTACGGCAGGCGGACTAACAACTACACAACGGCGACTTGGAGTGCCCAGTCGGGTAGTGGAATGATGAGCTGCGACCCCGTAATGAGCGAGCCCAGTAAGGCCGGAATGGATGAAACAAAAGTTCCGATTCCCTGGACACTGGTCAGGAGTGATATGGCGTTTGCTGGCGTAAGAGGCATGGACTTTGGACCGTACTCTTGAAAGGCGTAGGAGAAATCCAACACGATGTTGTTTCCGCTGCCATTTGCCACGTTCACGATGGCGTGCGGAATTTGCATACCCGAGGTCGCCGTTACAACGGCGTTCAAGGCACTGGCAATCATATTCAAAAATAAGACGTTCTGAACTGCGGTAAAGGAAGCGTTCAATGCCGAAATGGCACCCGAAAAGTCCAACTGAACTGCATCGTTGAACACCGTCTGTAGGATGACGTTCAGGGAGTTCACGGCTGCACTCAAAACGGACTGCACTTGTGACAACTGCGTCTGTAACACCGCCGAAGCCGGCGTAGTGTACAGGGAGTAAGACTTGACCGTAAGCCCTTGCTTCTGTAAGGCTGGAAATACCGTATTCACCAGCGCGGTTTGCAGCTGGCTGGTCGTCACAGCCGTAACTGTGGGCACTAAGGACTGACTCACGGGGATGGGCACGGAAGCCTGAGCACTGACGGAATTCACCGCATTGAGGGCCGTCTGCTCTAGGTTGGCCCGACTCGTCATCACTCGCTGGGTGTCCTGAATCTGCGTAAGCCCGCCAACCCGCAGTGTGTAACGGCTCCAGATGAGGAGCGTGGTCACGATGGTCGCAAGAAGCACAACAAGGACCATTGACCACATAAGGGAGAATCCCCGCGTGCGACTTTTGTTCGGACCCGATGAGTATCGCGCTACTAAGTCCCAGCCCTCTAAACCTCTCGCAAACATGCTCAGCCCACCTCCGCATCGTGATAACCTGCGGTGAGCGCATAGGTCGCCGTTTGCCCGCTAGGCGCGGTATATGTGGAGGACAATTTCAGAATCAAACTATTGACAAACAGGCTAGACGCCCCCGATGAACCGGCGCCGGAACCGTTGTAAAACAAGTTTGAAGCGGACTGTAACCAGGACTGTGCGATGGAACCTGATCCGGTCGTACCACCAGCCAATGCAGGCAGGTACCACGTGACATTCACGTTCTGAGCCAATGGCTGACTCGGCAGCGGAGGCGGGGACGACGGATTGGTCGCAGGCATCGCGTATACGTTGTTTGACCCAGTCGTGTTTGGAACAAACTCAATCAAATAGTAGCAGTTAGCGCCATAGATAGCCGGAGGTGTCGCAGATACGTTCGCTACACCGCTCATGCCGGGAGCCACTGTGGTAGATGAATTATACATCCAGGGTTGCGATGGCAAGACAGCGGAGGCTGAAGGTACGCCTCCCCGGAATAGCCATAGACGCGTCACTCCGCTTGAGGTGTCATACGTGATTTCAACATAGCTGGACGAGCCAATCATACGCGTTAGGATGTGGTTCACAGTCAGCACGGATTCCATGGCTTGATTCGCCGCTGTCAAGCGCTGTGAACGCAAGGAGATTTGCCAAATCGCAGTGATCAAGCCGCCCATCACGATGGCCGTGATCGTGATGGCCACGAGCACCTCAATAAGCGTCATTCCCGCGCGCTGCCCCAACCGTGCACAGATCCTTTTCAAGTAGACACCCCCTCGTTTAGGGCGCGTCAGACGGTGACCGTTTCCTGCGCGACGGCGCCATGCGGACTCTGAACGCGAATCGTGTAACTCCACATCGGTGCCAATTGGGACGAACTGCTTCCCCCAACTGGCTGCGCGTTCACCGTACACGTGTACCCATCCGGGAGCAGATAAGGGCCGCTCCACGATTTACCACCAAGAGCCTCGTCAAGCATAAACTCTGTGAAGGTCATGCCACTGTTCGAAGGCGTACCGAGCACCGCTGGAGAAGGAATGTACAGCGTCGCCGTTTGATTCTTCAACGATGCGTCTCCGAGCGCGTCGCCGGGGATGACCACCGCGAACGGCCACAGCATGGAAGGCGATACGGACATCGCGTTGATAGGGGCGGATGACGGCGACAGCATCTGCGAGTAGACCGTTGAAGGGAAGTTCAAGATTGCTTGGACAACTTGGTCAAACGTCGCACCTTGCTGAAGCATGTTTGCTAGACTTGGTAAATTCGTGAGGACGGAGTTCAGGGCGGTGGATAAGACGTTTGCCAGTTGACTCGTTAGATTCAAGCTTTGCTGAAACAGCGACTGTGGCGAGGAACCAGACGAACCGCCGCCGCTCAGGCTTGCGGCTATAATTGGTTCTAGAATTTGAATTTGCGCATTCGGATTCCTGTCCCGTATCTCCTCCGCAATGGTCGTTGCAAGCCCCAACGCCTTCGAATACTCAGCCTCTTTCAGCTGTCCCGCCTGCACCGACTCCACCGCAAAAAGCGCAGCTGTTCCTGCCATCACAATGATGACCACGCTCGCCAAGACTTCAATCAATGTAAAACCCTTGGCCCGCCGCCTCCGCTGATGTCCGTCGCGGCCAGACTCGAACGTGCGCACCCTCAGTCCCCCCAACGCCCAACCCCCCTGCCACTGGGGGATGGAACCCCATGTTCATAGGGCCGCATGTAGACAGAAAGCCCCCACACAGGGAGCTTTCCTAACTCTTTTTGACCTTACTGTACCAAAACAATTACTGAATCGTGATATACCAAGAC
>NZ_BCSG01000034.1 GCF_001570745.1 Alicyclobacillus mali NBRC 102425 | reverse complement strand
TGGAGCGCGAGCCAGTGCTGTGACATACAGCATTGTGGAGACGGCGAAGGAAAACGGACTGAATCCGACCGCGTATCTCACGTATCTCTTTGAACGGATGCCGAACATGGATCTGATGGATGAGGCGGCGTTGGCGCCGTTGTTACCGTGGTCGACGGTGCTTCCTGAGGGGATTCGAGTGAAGAGGTGAAATTTCAAATTCATCAGCGAAGGCCCTGCCGGCGACGGCGGGCCTTTCGTATGGAAGGACGAGTCCTTGAGCACCCATGCGGAGCCGGGCGGATGCTCAGCCCCACGCCTGACACATGAGTCAAGGTGTAGTTCGGTTGACGTTTACGAAATGACAGAGGTGCAAATCTCGCGCACGCAGGCTGTCAACAGTACGCGAGCTATTCACAGGTCCCGTGAATCCGCACGAGCAAGGGATTCGTGGGGCTTTGTGTGACTCCGAAGTGTTGAATGCGAGTCTAACTCGATTAAGATGAAGAAGAGACTCATTGGAACCAAGTCAGACCGTGCTGATGGACGATCAAATCCCGCAGAATAGAACTCCTGTGGGCTTAGTAATACTAGCATATGAGGTGAGCGATGCACATGGAAGATCTACCCCTTCTAATGGACTTGCCATCCATGCTGACCGACTGGGTTCCTAAAGTTGCTTCTATTGCAGTTGCAAGTGAAGGAAAATACATTTTTTATCACGCTGGTGAGTACGATTTGCGTTTGCGTCCTGGAGATCTCGTGCGTCCTGGAAGCGTAGCCAATCGTGTGTTTTGCGCAAAGCAGCGCGTAGAGGTCGATGTGGACGAATCAGTTTATGGTCTTCCGTACCACGGTGTCGGATATGTTCTTCATGCCCAACCAGGAAGGCAAATGGCTTTAACTATTATTTTGCCGCCAAGATATAAGGTGAAGTGGATTTCCTATCCCTTTCTCATAGGACGCAGAGAAGATGTATGGTATCCAATTCATTTTCAGGATATTGTTTGGCTCGAAAGTTATGAGAAGCAAACGTGGATTCATACGGTAGAGGCTTCATATACCACTCATCTTCCGTTGCACATCTTGGAGCACGAGCTAGCCCAGCATCAGTTCCTGCGCATTCACCGGTCGTATATCGTCAACGTAGCCTGGATCAAGAGAATTGAACGTGATTTTCATTCTGGGCTTTTAATAATCCTCCAACTCCCTACAGAACAAAAATTACCTGTTTCTCAGACCTACGTACGTTTTGTTCGTGAAAAGCTCGGTTTTTGAATCGATAGGCTCAACACAAAAGTGGAAGTCGAGAGATAGGCTGCCCTTTGTAACAGTGCCCCTTATTTCGCTCATGGTTTATCCGAATATATTACGTTTCGTCGCAAAATATGTCTTTCCGTCAGAAATCAGATGCACGCTTTGAGACGGGGGGTTACATTGAAAGGCGATAGCATCGAATTCGCTTTCATACAAAATGAGGTGGGAACGTGTTTGAGGACAGGATTCGTAATGTGTCTCTCCGTTCTCGAGTATTATCGGTGGATGAGGTACAGGGTTGGATACATGACGGCATGACAATCGCGGTGAGTGGGTTCACAAAGTCGGGTGATGCCAAAGCTGTGTTGAAGGCGCTATCAAGGAGAATCTCAGAGACAAATGAACATACTCGGATTCGCCTACTGTCTGGAGCATCATTGGGAGATACAGATAAGATATTGGCGGAAAAGGGAGTAATGTCTTTTCGTCTTCCATTTCAATCGGAACCGTTCCTCCGAGACAGGATCAATCGAGGCGATATCGAGTATGTCGACCAACATCTTAGCGAGACAGCTGAATGGGTTCGGAGCGGATGGTTCGGTAAGATTGACTTTGCAATCATTGAGGCGACAGCCATCACAGAAGATGGGGGAATTATTCCAACGACCTCAGTAGGGAATAGCCCCATTTTTGTAGAGAAGGCTGACAAAGTTATTGTAGAGATCAATTTGTCTGCGCCTCTAGACTTAGAGGGAGTTCATGATATTTATGTACCTGCGGCGAGACCTCACCGTAAGCCCATTCCCTTAGTCAACGTAGCGGATCGAATTGGGACACCTTATATTCCTTGTTCTCCAGAAAAGATTGTAGCGATTGTCCTTTCGGCTGAGGAGGATACACCTTCAACGGTGTCAGCTGCTGATCCTGACACGCATGCAATGGCTGAATTCATTCAGGAATTTTTGGTTCATGAGGTCCGCCGAGGCCGTTTGCCCAGGCATATCGGTCCTCTGCAAATCGGCATTGGATCTGTGACGAACGCAGTGTTGAGTGGATTCGAAAATAGTCCCTTTGACAGATTGGAACTTTATACAGAAGTCATGCAAGATGCGGCCTTTGAACTTCTAGATGCCGGTAAGGTGCAGTTAGCCTCTAGCTGTTCGTTTACACTCTCACGTTCAATGCGCGAGCATGTTTTGTCGCATCTTGGACAATATAAAAACCGAGTGGTGCTCCGGCCTCAGGAGATTTCCAACCACCCTGAAATCGTGCGGCGTTTGGGTGTGATTGCCATCAACGCGGCTTTAGAGGTCGATATATATGGAAACGTGAATTCCACACACGTATTTGGGACGCGCATGATGAATGGTATCGGCGGGTCTGGCGATTTTGCGCGCAACGCAGCCCTCTCCATATTCGTGACGAGATCCATAGAAAAAGGAGGAAGAATTTCTAGTATTGTTCCGTTTGTCACACACGTCGACCACCCAGAGCATGATGTAGACGTCATTGTGACGGAACGTGGAATCGCCGACTTGCGCGGTTTGAGTCCTCGGCAGCGCGCGCGTGAAATCATCAGTCACCTAGTTCACCCCGATTATAAGGACGAGCTCATAGAGTATGTGCGACGAGCTGAGTCCTTGGGAGGTCATACGCCTCATGTGCTTAGCGAAGCATGGGATTGGCATTTTCGGATGCTGAAATATGGTGACATGCGTTCTTTGGTACATGCTGCCCAATCCGATGTACTCGAGTTCGCAAGTCAGTATCGTCGCGAGCCATTCCGAGTCCGACGATGATGGTTGGGAAAAATGCGTAGACTCAACGGAACGATGCGGTGATTTATAGAAACGCCGCCTGCTGGATTACCCTTCGTGTACGTCGCATGTGTGGACTGCCTCGTTGAGGTCCAAACTCGGACGACATGGTCAGATATCCGTACGCGTGCGGTGCGCCCGGTGACGAAGTACGAAGTGCCCGGCAGACGGAATCGGCGTGCAGCGCACGAGCACGAGGTTTGAGGTTTGTAGATACTACGTAAGTCATCCACAAGCCCCCCGAGCCTTCATGGGCAAAAGGTTCGGGGGATTGTATGTATACGAAATGTCGAAGCCGGGTTGATCTGGGTTATGATAACCTCGTATGATGTGAGCATAATCCCTCTCGTTTGCACAGAAGACGAGCACGAATGATCACAAAGAGCGGTGAGGGGGGATTCACAAGTGATTGCCTTAAGGGTTACGCATCAATTCAGCAATCTTGTACGAGAAATACGGAAGAAGTACGTGGGCAAGGGACCTGAACACATAACAACGAGGTTTATGGGGCCGTGGGTTGCTTGTGAAATGAAAGGCAATCTTACCAGTGTAGAAAGATTTGCTATTCGATCGGAAGAAGGCAGGCGGATTGTCCGAGAACTTCGAACAAGCTTTATCAAGGAACTGTATAACGATGCAGATATCAGAACTCAAGTTGAACAGTTGGTCCATGCTAAATTGGTTACTATTTTTTGCGATTATGATATCGACCTGGATACAGCCTTTACGGTTTATGTTTTTGACCGTCCGTTAGGACTGGACGATCAAGAGTAAACGTGCTACGCTTGGATTAAGCGGTTCATATCCTGTGGATTGGTGAAGAAGCACAGGAAGTGCTTTGAACTACTCCACTAAAACCTAGCCTTCAGTAATAGGAGGCCGGTTTTAGTGGAGTTTTTTATTGGAGGTGCAGTCATGACAAGTCCTGCTTTGCAATTTTCTGTGGTAATCGACGGGGAAAAGATAACAGTCTCGGAAGGACAGACGATTCTGGAAACGATAATGCAGAAAGGTATTGACCATCCTCACGTCTGTTATCACCCTAATATGGGACCCATTCAAACATGTGATACCTGTATGGTGGAAGTGAATGGAGAGTTGGTGCGGGCATGCTCGACCAAGGTAGATGAGGGGATGAACATTCAAACCTCATCTGAACTTGCAGTTGCTGCGCGCGTTGAGGCGATGAACCGAATTCTCGAGAACCACATGCTCTACTGTACCGTTTGTGATAACAACAATGGCAACTGTGTTCTTCATAATACCGCACAGCTCATGAAAATTGAGCATCAAAAGTACCCTTACCGTCCCAAGGGGTACGAGAAAGACATGTCCAATCCGTTTTACCGGTACGATCCAGATCAATGCATCCTCTGCGGACGGTGTGTTGAGGCTTGCCAAAATCTTCAGGTGAACGAAACGTTGTCCATTGACTGGGAGCGGGATATACCCCGAGTCATCTGGGATAACGATGTTCCCATCGATGAATCTTCCTGTGTCTCCTGCGGACACTGCGTCACCGTTTGTCCGACCAATGCCCTGATGGAGAAGTCCATGCTCGGAGAAGCTGGTTTTCTGTCAAGCACTCCTTCTCACGTGCTGAATCCCATGATTGATCTCGTCAAGCAGGTTGAACCTGGATACGGTGGGATTTTTGCGATTTCGGAAGTTGAGTCCGCCATGCGAGAGCAGCGGATTCGGAAGACGAAGACAGTGTGCACATTCTGCGGTGTAGGATGCTCATTTGACGTTTGGACGAAGGGGCGGAAGATCCTAAAGATCGAACCTACAGAAAAGGCGCCTGTAAACGGAATTTCCACGTGTGTAAAAGGGAAGTTTGGATGGGATTTTGTTAATAGCGAGGAGCGGCTCACCAAACCTTTGATCCGGCGCGGGGATTCGTTTGTCGAAGCGACATGGGATGAAGTGCTGGACTTGATTGCCGAGAAATTTCAAGAGATCAAACGAACATACGGTCCAGATGCCCTCGGTTTCATTTCCTCCTCGAAAGTGACGAACGAAGAAAACTACTTGATGCAAAAGCTCGCTCGCTCAGTGATTGGTACCAACAACGTGGACAATTGTTCCCGTTATTGCCAATCTCCTGCGACAGATGGTTTGATGCGAACGGTGGGGCTTGCCGGAGATTCCGGGACGATTCAGGATATTGCGAAGGCAGGGCTTGTGATCATCGTGGGCGCCAATCCCGCTGAGGCGCATCCGGTGCTTGCAACGCGAGTGAAACGTGCCCATAAACTCCACGGTCAAAAGTTGATCGTGGTTGACTTGCGCAAGCACGAAATGGCGGAACGCGCAGATCTCTTCGTACGACCGAAGCAGGGAACAGATCACGTATGGCTTTCTGCAGTAACGAAATACATTATCGATCAAGAATGGCATGATAAGAAATTTTTAAGCGAAAGGGTTGTGGGGTATGACGAGTACAGGAAATCGCTTAGTAAGTACACGCTTGATTATGCGGAAGAGATCACAGGCATTTCGAAGGCGGATTTGATTCAAATCGCGACGATGATTCACGAAGCGAACGGGGTTGCTGTGTTGTGGGCCATGGGTGTTACGCAGCATTGTGGTGGAAGTGAGACCAGCGCTTCAATCAGTGACTTGCTATTAGTCACGGGCAACTACGGCCGCCCGGGAGCCGGCGCGTTCCCGCTGCGTGGTCACAACAATGTCCAAGGCGCTTGTGACTTTGGCACGTTGCCAAACTGGCTGCCTGGGTATCAACTGGTGAGTGATAAAGTTTCCAGGAAGAAATTTGAAGACGTTTGGGGTACGCCGCTTCCAACGACGCCTGGAATGGACAATCAGCAGATGTTGAATGCCATCCTCGAAGGTAAACTTCGTGGAATGTACCTCGTGGGAGAAGACATGGCGTGGGTCGATACGAACGCGAACCACGTCCATGAAGCGCTCAGTCAGTTGGAGTTCTTTGTAGTACAGGACGTATTTTTCACGAAGACAGCTCAGTTTGCGGATGTAGTGCTTCCCGCCAGTCCGAGTTTGGAAAAAGAAGGTACTTTCACAAACACCGAACGACGTATTCAACGTTTGTATCAAGTGTTTGAGCCCCTCGGGGAGTCCAAGCCGGACTGGGAGATTATTTGCGCGATCGCGAATCGGTTGGGTGCAGGTTGGACGTACCAGCATCCGAGCGAAATCATGGCCGAAGCTGCGAAAGTCGCACCCATCTTCGCAGGCGTGACTTACGACCGGCTCGAGGGCTATAACAGTCTCCTCTGGCCTGTTGCGCCGGACGGAACCGATACACCGTTGTTGTACACAGAAGGATTTGGGTTCTCCGATGGGAAGGCTCGGTTGGCTTTGCCAAACTGGGTTCCGCCAATGACACCCGACGAAGAATACGATTTGCATTTGAACAATGGGCGTTTGCTCGAGCATTTTCACGAAGGAAACATGACGGACAAGTCCCCAGGTCTGCGAAAGAAAGTTCCGGATACGTTTGTGGAGATCTCGCTGGAGTTGGCCAAGGAACGCGGTATCGAAGACGGAGCCCTGGTTCGGCTGGTGTCGCGCTACGGATCGGTCAAGGTCCGGGCGGTTGTCACCGACAGAGTTCGCGGCAAGGAATTGTATCTGCCGATGAACACCACGAGCGACCAGTCAGCCGTGAACCTGTTAACGGGCTCGGCGACAGATGTCCGTACGAACACTCCTGCGTACAAGGAAACTTTCGTACGGATGGAGGTGCTTCAACCGAACGGGCGGAGACCGTTACCACGCAACAACCCGCGGTTTGGGAAGCGCAATCCGCAACGCGGTGTCGAAGTGGAACGGAAATGGAAGCGGCCTGGATACATTCCGGTAGAAGAACAAGCGCGGAGGGTTGTCACAAGTGGCACGTCCAATCACCAACATTAAACGAATCGAGTTCACGAAGCCGGAGCAGAACCGGATCGCCCTACATGAACTAGAGGATTCAGTCGCAGATCACAAAACAGCACTGCAGAGCTTGCTCGTGCTGATTCAAGATCTTGAAAACAGTGGGGTCCTTGAAATTCTCCACGCCGCGTTGAATTCGAAGGAGAAGATCGCCTCCATTGCGTTAGAGCAGATTCTGAAACCGTCCGTGTTGAATTCGGTAAAAAACACCATGATCGCAGTTGGATTGGTCGGGAAGATTGATCCAGACCGGATTGGTGCGTTGGCGGATGCTGTAGTCGTCGGTCTTCAGCGCGGGCACGAAAGCCTCGAATCGAACAAGAAGGTCGGCGTCTTCGAACTCGTAAAGGCGCTGCGAGACCCTGGCGTCAACCGTGCCTTGGCGTTCGTGCTTGGATTGTTACGGGGCTTAGGCGAAAGGCTCTAGTTCTTTCATAGGCATATTTCATCGTATTGAACGATCCGGTGGAGAGTTACTTTGCCTCCACCGGATTCTTGTCCAGCGTTAACATAGCCAGTTCAGTGATAGGGTGATCCTGCAAACGGTGTTCGCTATCTTCTAAAGCTAAATTTGTTTTTCTAGTTAATTGAAACTGGGTTCTCAATAGATAACTCGCTGAAGTGTGTACATGACGTGTGTTTGTGGTTGGCATGGACTATGTCCTATCTAATTGCGAATTCATGATAGACATCATCGAGGAGCTTAATATTCTGATTTTATTGTTCTTGGTGAATCATTTATCCTCGATATCCCCTCTCTGCTATTGTTCTTGGAATTGATCTCAGTGGCCAGCGATTATGATAAAACATTTCGTCATTGTAGGTACGGAATGTAGATCAAAGTGCAGACATTCTGCAGCTGTGTAACTCAGTGAACGCACTCCGAATCACGGCGGTTTGCCTCAAGTAGGAGGATAAGGATGGATACGTTTGGTTGGCTCATTATCCACGGTATCGGAACCATTGCCTACGCTGCAAGCGGAGCGTTCGTGGCGTTGCAGGCACGATATAGGATGATCGGAGTATACGTATTGGGTTTAACAACGGCCTTCGGAGGGGGGGTGATCCGCAACATCATTATCGGCATCCCTGTCATAAAACTTTGGGATCGTGAAACGCTGTTACTGGTATTGGGTACATTGACCATACTCTATTTGCTATCTACAAAATGGATACATCATTGGAGAAGGTGGGGGCTCTTTTTCGATTCCATTGGACTTGCGTCGTTTGCGTTGCAGGGTGCGTTATACGCAAAACAAGTGAGTGACAATATCTTCGTGATCATCATTGCCGCATTGTTCTCAGGTGTTGGGGGCGGTATGATTCGGGACTTGTTGGCGGGGAGAAAACCCATCGCTCTTCAGGAAGAAGTACATGCAGTGCTGACTATTCTAGTTGGCGTTGCAGTCTGGATAGATGGAATAAGTTACAAGCGTCCATTACCCCTGATTTTGCTCATTATAGTGGTCGTTACAATTCGCATGATAGCAGTCCGGTTTAAGCACTTACGACAACGAGAATTGACCAGCGGTTCGCAGCGATAATCATAGGAGAGCTTTTTGCAGAATCGTGAGTCCATGTGAGGCAAGGGATTTTCGAGTAGAAAGCTTGACACACCCCTGTTCTTCGATACTTGGCATGCGCTTTTGACGCTTTTGCACAATCAAAGGCTCAAACTCGCCTTTCCTGTCTCGAGGAAGCGCGATATCGATATCGCCGAGTTCGGACTGCACCGTCCGCTTGGCGCCGTGGCCATTTCGGGCGTTATCCGTGTCTTTGTGCTTCGCGTCGTATTTGGTATATCCCAGATGCGTGTCCAATTCGGCTTCGAGCATCTCTTGGATGGTGCTCGCGAATAGATCCTTGAGCATATTTTGGACGTCGTGAATATCGTTCAACTTGCCATCTCGAATGAGTTGACGGATTTGTTCCTTGGATATAAGTTCCATGCCGGTTCACTCCCCTTGTAGACTCCCACTCCTGGGCTCGGGGAGTTTACACAAGTTCATTTTACACTCTCCAACTCGAGTTTGACAGTACCCTTGATATGGCGCGGATTGTAGGGGCGAGTTTGTACCACACGCACTTTAGCCCCGCGTGGCTGCGGGGCTCGTTAGAAAGCGATTCGTCTTGTGGCATCTTGTACGGCCTACTCGGCCGACGTCATGTGTTGTTGTTGTGCCTTCGTCACCGACAAGGTCTTGTTCGGCGTCGGAATCCCCAGGCTTGTGAGGATGGCCTTCACACTGTCCTTCGCCTTGGTGACGCTGACGAATTCCTTGTCTAAAAACGTGGCGCGCACCGCCTTCCAGCGCCTCAGTTCCCGTACGATGGCTTCTCCTGTGTACCACCGCGACTCTAATTCGGCCAGCGCCTTGGATCGGTCTTCAACCCACGCAAGACTTTCTGCTGCGACCTTGTCGCGCGCCCATTGACGGCGATACAACACTTGCATCTCCTGCTCGAAGAGGTAGGCCAGCACGCAGACGAAGATGTGCCCACGAACCCGCCGCTCATTCCAGTGATAGACCGGCCCGACATCCAGGAAATTTTTGATCTGGTGAAACGCACGTTCGATCCCCATCAGCGTCTTGTACGATTGGACCACGTCGGCTGCAGGCAAATCCGTATTGGTTCGAATCAGGAACTTTCCGTCGCGCAGTGTTTCTTTGGTGATGGCGTCCTCATCGCGCCGATACGTCAGGATGCCGTTCTTGTAGTCGATCTGAAAGAACGCTTCCACCCCTTTTCGGGTTAACAAGTCGGCCACCTTGAGCATGACGCCTTTGTCCGTCGGCTTTCGCCCGCGTTTCGGGTTCGCCAAGCTCTCCGCCAAGGCTTTCAGACCCGCTTCAGTCTCCTCCAACGCGCTCTCCCGAAACGCGGCATCCTGACGCGCTTTCTCCGGATTGTAGCAGAGGATGTACCGGACGCCTTCGGCCTTTTCGGCGTCGTCCACGCTTGTGGCGGGCACCTCGAGGTAGCGCAGGTTGTCTTTCAGTTCATGGTAGGCGTTGACGTCCGCAAACTGTTCCAGCAACGCGTCGCTCACGATGCGCCCGCGCTTGTGGAACGCGACAATGTATGGGAATCCCGCCTCCGCCATCAGGGCCATGTTCCTTTCCGTGACCATGCCGCGGTCTCCCACGAACACGCACTGCTCGACCGCAAAGTCTTCTTTCAGACGTTTCAAGATGTCTGGCACGGTTTGCTTGTCGGACACGTTGCCCGCGAGTACTTCGTGCGTGATGGGAATGCTTTCAGGGGTCACTAGGAACCCAAGCTCGACATGCTCGAGGTCGGGGCGATGCGTTCGGGAATACCCATGCTCTCCTAAGGGACAGGCGTGCCCGTGGAGATGGGTGCTGGTCAAGTCGTACAGAACCAACGAGAGCCTGAAGTTCAGCAAGTCTGTCAGTCGCCCGTACAACACACGTTCCAGTTGAGGCTTGATGTTGACGAGATAGTCGAGCGCTCGATAGAAGTGCTGAAGCTGCCACGGCTCCCCGTCCCAGTCCGGAAGATAGAGATCGTCCAGCGTGTGAAAGAGGCGAAGCTTACTCGAGGGATCGACGAGCCGATGAATGACCATGGCCTGGACGTACCGCGCGACGTCAAAGGTGACCTCGCGGTCACGCAAGGCGTCACGAATGGCCTCGGTGAGCCCGAGTTGATTCCACAAAAATTGCACCACATACGGAACGCCGAAATGGAGCACCTGCTGAGTCTCAAAGTCCTCGAGCGAACCGGTGGTGCGATGCTGTAGGAGAGACTCGAGGGTCCGGATAATCTGTTCAATTTCGCGCTCAGAATATTGGCTGATATTGCCCAAGCTTGCGACACGCCGTTTCTTGACCGTCCGACCTTCGCGGTAGGACTCAACGATGTGGAGATACTTGTAGGTCTTACCGTCGGGCTTCTTTGTGGATACAATTTGCGCGAACAAGAGGACCACCACCGCGAATATTTATATCCACAATCATAGTGCATAGGCCCTTATATATCAACGATTACGCGAAAAAAGTTTGACCTACACTTTCGGAAACAAAACGTCCCCAAACGACGAAAAAACCGCGCCGTAGCGCGGTTCCGACGTTCCGATGAGGCGTCTTACTGTCAAACTTGAGCTAGAGGACCGAAAGATCAGCCTGTCCGACGGGCTGTCGCCGGATCAGGAGGCGAAGACGCTGATCCATGAGTACGCCCATGCGCTGATGCATGCCGATTTCGACGATCGGTTCACGGTTGTTGAGGGAGGCGGGCCATCGCCCGAGCGTCAGCAGATGGAGGTCGAGGCGGAGGCGGTCGCGTACTGCGTGGCGTCGGCGTTTGGGTTCGACACCAGCGACGATTCGGCGAGTTATGTATGGGCGTGGTCCGGGGGAGACAAGCGCAAGTTGCGTGCGAGCCTCGAGCGGATCTCCGCAGCGGTTCATGAACCGCCCTATGCGGGATCGCACGTACATTCGAAAGGGCGGGGGTTAGCCGCCCCCCCTTACTCGACGTTTTGCCGGTCGCTGCTCCATTGACGGCACTGTTGTTGCTCGTTCAGGGACTCTACTTCGCGTGCGCTGTGAGAGTCTGTGCCACAAAGCGGGAGAGGACTACACCAATCGAAAGAAGATTTCTTCGTATACGCACTTCGCACAGGGTAATCGGCGGACTGGGCCTGTGGTGTTCCGTACAGGGATGTGGATCCCGACAGCGCCTGCGTACTGGCTTCAGCTTGGGATTTTCTCCTTTATAAAATCTCCGATTTCTTTCAGCGCTTCCTCCGACTCTGGTATCGGGAAGCTGTGAAACACGTGCCACATGTCTTGCCAGATGTGCAGCCTAGCATCCACGCCTGTTTGACGGAGCTTTTCGTGGAGCCTGACGGAGTCGTCCAGCAGGCACTCGTCGTAGCCCACATGAATGAGAATTGGTGGTAGGCCGGCGAGATCGGCATATAGAGGCGAGACGAGCGGGTGCGTTAGTTGATCCGCATTGCAGTACAAGAGCGGTGCCTTTCGAATTCCCTCTGGCTCAAGCCACGGATCAGACGCAGCGCGCGATTCCATGGACGGTCCGGTACCTGCCAAATCGGTCCACGGAGAGAGAAGTGCGGCACACGCGGGGAGCGGTTTGCCTGCGTCTCGGAGCGAGACGAGCGTGGCCATCGTCAGGCCGCCACCTGCTGAGTCTCCAGCGATGGCGATTCGATCCGATGCAATGCCTTGCGCCAGGAGCGAATCGTAGGCCTCCACCGCATCCTCCACGGCGGCCGGGAACTTGTGTTCAGGGGCGAGCCGATATTCAATCAGGGCCACACGCGACCCTGACGCTTGCGCGAGGCGCCACGCCAGGCTTCGGTGGGACTCACAGCTGCCCATGTAGTAGGCGCCGCCATGTAAGTAGAGGATTACGCGTGTGGAGGCGTTTTCCGTGATGGAAATCCACTCTCCGGGTACATTCCCGAATGAGGTGCGCTCCACCTTTACACTATCTGGCTTCGGGATAGTGCGGCCCATTTGATCCAAACCGGCGCGTTGGGTTTCCAAGCTTTGTTCGGCGAGGTTTTGGGACGAGCGCATTTGCTGTAACATGGAGCGAACTGCGAGTGCCTGTGGGCTGGGCATCCATACATCCTCCTTGTAAGCGGTATCAATTTAATAGCTAGAATATCATATAGCTCAAGGTTTGGCGATCCCGCCCGTGAAGCAACGCGGGGACTACGCGTGCGGACGGATGACCCGCTTGCATCCATGCCACAGCAAGACGCACGCCGGACCGGCAAAGACGGCGAAAAGCGGCATCAACGGATATCGGAATCGATCCCATGCAGGAAAGAAGAAAAAGAAGCATGTGTAGTACACGATAAAGGTGAGCAGAAGGGCAGCTTTTCGGCGCGTGTGATCCAGCTTAATGCATGTGTACGCGACACCAATCAAACTGACGACCATCAACAGCCAGTAGACGCTTGTCGTCATGATGTCGATGGCGTGAAGATGTGGCCGGAACAGCGGGGACAGTCGGAACGTGTACCAATTCGCGTTGACGTCGTCTTTGTATAAATCGAAGATCTTGACCCATCCGTTCAAAAAGGTTTTCCAAGGGTGGTGAAGGATATATTGTTCTGCCAGGTGCTCTCCAAGCTTGTTCTTGACGACTTCGTTATTTACGCGTACCAGAGGGTTGATGTACGGGTTGTACGACCACCAGTACCCGCCATTGACGTGGACGCCTTGCCATAGATTGGTGCCGCCGTTCGTGGACACAAGGACGAAGTGATGCATCGCAAGTCGGTTTCGCACTGTGACCGGGAGAATGGCGAGCAGCATGAACAGGCCGACCCAGACCGCACGAACGAATGCCTCCCTGGCCCTCGCCATGGCCGTCGCGAGTTGCGAAGTTCCCTTGACGTTCGTGGTACACCATTCGTACAGAAATAAGAAGGCGGGAAATGCCAGAGGGATCGGCCGCACGTCGCATGCGAGTCCCACAATCACGCCCGCAATGGCCAGCCAGCGAAATGGGGCGGCGCGATTCGAACCAAGCAGGTAAACGACGAAGAACATCATGAGGAGAAGCGTAAACAACTCTTCAGAGCCCAGGACGCTGTTCCACACCAGTTGGCTCGGAAGCAGCGTGTACGCGGCGGCGGCACATGTGGCGGATCGCCAGTCACCGAAGAGCATGCGGGCCAACACGTAAACAAGTGCCACAATGCCCGTCGACAGAAGTGCATTCACGGCCAGGCCCATCCACACGGATGGCCCCGTGAGGCGGTAAATCAGGGACAGAAAAAATGGCCAGCCGATGGGCCAATAGGCCGTCGGATGCCCCATCCAGTTGTAGCCCTGGTTGTGGGCCAGTTCAACCGCGCGCGCATAGTACCAGGCGAAATCCGCCTCTTGCACGGGGTGCATGAAAGAGATCCACGCGAACCTCAGCACGAGGTTGACGACGATGAGAATGGTCATAGCACGTCGATCCCGACGCAGACTCGCACTGCCCATCATGTCCGCTTGCTCCTTTCCACACTGTCCCCAATCCTAGCGCAAATTGAGCAAAGTTTCGAGTTTAGAACCGCATTCGGGTTTCATCGGCGGCATTCCGAGCGGGATGATGAGGTCAAAAAAGCAAAATGCTCCGAGACACGCGATGAAAAATACCCAGGCTCGTATTCAGTAAAATTGGAATTGCATGGCGGCATGATGACGTCGAAGCGCTTTGCAAGCGCTATCATCGTCGGATCGCCGTGGCGAGACAGGGTGCCCACTCGCGCAGAATGCCAAGAGAGGTGAGAGAAAGTGTCGAGCACGACCGCGGTGAAGTATGCTCAATGGAACAAACTGTACCTGGGAGGAGCGTGGAGGTCCGGGTCGAGCAGCAGAACGGTAACGGTCCGCAATCCGTACAACCAGGAGGTTCTCGCGGAGCTTCCGCTGGCATCGGTGGACGATATCGATCTGGCTTACCGAAAGGCCCAGGCAGCACAGCACGCGTGGGCTGAAGCGAGTGCATTCGCGCGCGCCGAGGTGATGGAGCGCGCGGCCGCCATTCTCGCGCAGAGGAAGGACGAGATGGTCCACTACTTGGTCGAGGAGACTGGCAGTTCCTATCTCAAGGCCAGCATCGAGGTGGATGCTTCCATCGGCGACATCAAACTGGCCGCCGAATATGCACATAAAATGACGGCTGTGATCCTTCCTTCCGCTATTCCGGGGAAGGAAAATCGGGTATACCGCGCACCTGTTGGGGTGGTGGGTGCCATCACGCCGTGGAATTGGCCTTTTTACCTCAGCATCCGGGTGGTGGCTCCGGCCCTCGCAACGGGCAACGCCATTGTGCTCAAGGCCGATTCCCAGACGCCCATCACCGGCGGACTGCTTGTCGCCGACCTGTTTGAACAGGCGGGTCTTCCGCCAGGGCTGTTGAGCGTGGTGGTGGCGGATCTCGATGAGGTCGGCGATGCCCCATGGTCGAACATCCGGTTCCCCGCGTGATCTCGTTCACGGGCTCCACGGCTGCAGGCCGTCATATCGCTGAGGTCGCGGCGCGATCGCTGCGCAAGGTTGCGCTCGAACTTGGCGGGAACAACGTGTTCATCGTGCTCGACGATGCGGACGTCGATCGGGCGGTTGCCGCGGCGGCGTTCGGCAAATACCTTCACCAGGGTCAGATCTGCATTGCGACGAATCGCATGATCGTCCATCGCAAGGTGTACGACGAGTTTGTCGAGAAGTTCAAGGCAGCAACCGAGAAGGTGAAGGTTGGCGATCCGGCAGATCCGGAGACGGTCATTTGTCCCCTCATCAACGAGCGCCAGGCAAAACGGATCATGGGCCTGATCGACGAGAGCGTGAAGATGGGGGCTCGCCTGGTTTTGGAGGGGAAGCTCGAAGGGCAGCTCATGTATCCGTATATCCTGTCCGATGTGACCAACGACATGCCTATCGCGAAAAACGAGATCTTTGGTCCGGTGGCAGCCATCCTCCCCGTGGATAGTGAAGAGGAGGCCGTGAACGTGGCGAACGACTCGGACTACGGACTCTCCGGGGCGGTGTTCACGGGAGACCTTGAGCGCGGAATTCGCGTCGCCCAGCGCATCGTCACAGGGATGATTCACGTCAATGACCAGACGGTCAATGTGGAATCCAACGTTCCATTTGGTGGAGAAAAGGCTTCCGGCATCGGTCGTTATTGCGGCGAATGGGGCATCGAGGAGTTCACCACGTTGAAGTGGATCTCGGTGCAGAAGGAGCCGAGAGAGTATCCGTTTTCGTGAATATCAGTGTCATAGATTGGGGCTCGCGCTTCAGGCGAGCCCCTTCTTCGTCGTTTATAGTGCCATTGACGGAAGATCGCTTTACGAAATCGACCCTCTTTGCTAGAATGTGCCCATCCACACGCTTTGGAGGTGATGTTTGATAACACAAATAATGGACTGAAAGAACTGAAATTTGAGAACAGAATAAAGTAAGGAAGGATGGGGACGTGATGGAACAAGGCAAGCTTCGCCGTCAATTGTCTCTGATGGATCTCACGTTTCTGGGTCTTGGAGCCATCATCGGGTCAGGGTGGCTACTCGGTGCGTTGGGAGGCGCCACGCTCGCAGGTCCATCCGCCTGGATCGCATGGGTCATTGGTGCCGTGGCTGTCATGCTCATTGGTCTTGTGTACGCAGAGTTGGGCGGTGCTTTGCCACGAGCGGGCGGAATCATTCGCTACCCAGATTATTCACACGGACCGCTGGTTGGATATCTCATGGGATTTGCAGCGCTCATCGCCTATTCGAGCGTCGCTGGCATCGAAGCAGAGGCCATGCGCCAGTATGCTCAGCATTGGTGGCCTGCTCTTGGGTGGCAGAACTCGTCTGGATCTGGTCCCACCGTGCTCGGCTGGTTCGTGCAAGTGGGTCTCCTGACAGTATTCTTTCTCATTAACTACTGGAGCGTTCATGTCTTCGGAAAAATCAACTCCGTTTGGACCTTCCTCAAGTTCGTCGTGCCACTCTTGACGGTGATCGTCTTCTTTGGTCATTTTCACGCATCCAACTTTACGAGCCATGGCTTCGCGCCAAACGGGGCCGCAGGAATTGAAACTGCGGTCGCCACAGGGGGCATTGTCTTTTCTTACCTCGGTTTTCGCCAGGCCATCGACTTTGCGGGAGAAGCGCGCAATCCACAGAGAAACGTACCGATCTCCATTGTTTTGGCCATCGCAATTGCTGCTGTCTTGTACATCCTCCTGCAGGTCGTGTTCATCGGCGCAGTACCTTCCTCCGCGTTGGCAGGCGGCTGGTCAAAGCTGAACTACACAGCACCTTTCGCGCAACTTGCAACCGCACTTGGCATCGGCTGGATGGGCGTCGTGCTCTACGGAGATGCGGTGATCTCGCCGAGTGGAACAGGAAACATCTATCTATCCTCGACCGCGCGCGTCATCTTTGCATGGGCCAAGACCAAAACATTCTTCCCCATTTTCGCTCGTGTCTCACCAAAAACGGGAATTCCTCGTCCTGCGCTTTGGCTCTCATTCATATTGGCCATCATGTGGACCCTTCCGTTTCCCACGTGGAGCAAGTTGGTTGGTGTCGTGTCTTCCGCGACGGTGCTCACCTACATCATTGGCCCCATTTCGGCCGCCGCGTTGCGGCGAACGGCGAGAGATCTGCACCGGCCGTTCCGTCTGCCTGGCATGGGAGTCATTGCGCCGCTTGCCTTTATCGTGGCAACTCTAATCATCTACTGGTCTGGCTTTAGCATCGACGCATGGCTTATCGGATTGCAAATCGTGTTGTGGGCGGTTTACGTGATTGCACTGCGTGCCGTGGTCCCCACCGACGCGGTGCCGTTCGTGCAGCAAATCAAGTCCTCGCTGTGGCTGGTCTCATTCTACGCTGTGCTGTGGGTCATGTCGTATCTCGGTGACAAGTCGTTTGGCGGACGCGGGCTCATACCAGCGCCGTGGGATCAGATCGTGGTCGTGCTGCTGGCGATTGGCGCGTACGCGTGGGGCGTTGCGAGCGCACTGCCCTATGCCAACTACGAAGAACACGATGAAGCGGAGGAAGCCGCAACGACGGTGGCTCATATTTAGAGCGCCGCTCTTGCCGTGATCGTCACAAAGCGGCCAGAAACAGGTTCACATGTCTTCCGTCATGTGGGGCATCATCAAGGGCGATCACGAGGAGGTGTGCGAGATGGAGCTGCAGCGTGCGAAGGAAATCGCTTCGTCGCCAGTGATGGCGCACGTCACACACGAGGGCCATCAGGTTTACATTCAGTCGGTGGATGAAGGAACCAAGAAGGCCAGGGTGTATCATCTCAAAAACCCGGATCGCCGCTACGAGGTGCATGTACACGATTTGACGGAGCAGCACGTGGTGCACTGATGGCTTGCGGAGCGCCGGCGTGAGGCTCAAGAGCCGGCGCTCCAAGACTGTGCAGAACCATCGGCTTAGCACAGGAGGGACTTCACGCGCTCCATCTGCGCCACAAGTTCGCGAACCATGTCCGCTGCCGGCATGGGCTTGGCCATGGGGTAGCCCTGTCCCGCCCACAGCGACATTCGTTCGGCATCTCCCGTCACAGCTGCGCGGCGGCGAATCGGCTGAGTCAGGGTGTTCTGAAGCGGGTACGGTGGAACATCCAGCTCCGCTCGTCCCACCGCCTCCATGAAAGCGTTGCGAATGCCTCGCGCGTGTCTGCCCGAAAAACTCCGCGTCAAAGCCGTGCCGCGATCCCGCCACTCCATGACGGCTCGTTTGTACGCCGGGTGAGCGCCGCTCTCGTGCGTCACCAGGAAACTTGTGCCCATTTGCACAGCGACCGCACCCAACGCCATACACGCGACAATGCCCCGGCCGTCCATGATGCCACCCGCCGCGATGACCGGAATGCTGACGCGATCGACCACCTGGGGGACGAGCGCCATGGTCCCGATGAGCCGGGTTTCGTCCATCGGCAGGAAGGAGCCACGGTGGCCACCGGCCTCGTATCCTTGCGCGATCACGGCATCACAGCCTGCTTGCTCGAGCGCCACCGCTTCCTCAGGCGTGGTGGCCGTGCCGATGACGCACGCGCCCGCTGCCTTCCATCTCCCAATGGTGTCGGCCCCAGGACAGCCAAAGGTGAAGCTCAGGATCGGCACGCGCTCTTCCAGGATGACGTCCATCTGCGCTTCGAACTCGGCGAGCGCCGGAAAGCGCGGATCCACACCGTCGATCTCGTCCGCAACTGCCGGATCGTCCACCCATTCGCGCAACCACGCCTTCATGGCCGTGACGCTGCGACTCGCATCTCCCGTGGGTTCCTCCGGAATGAACACGTTCACGCCGAACGGGGCGTCGGTCAACGCCCGTACACGGCGAATGGCGGCACGGGTGTCGTCGGGAGAGAGATAGCCCACGCCAAGAAAGCCGAGCCCTCCCGCGTCGCTCACGGCCGCGACCAGTTCGGGTGTCGACGGACCTCCGGCCATGGGTGCGGCGAAAATCGGGTGGCGCACGCCCAGCGTTTGAAGCCACTCGTTCGCTCCAGCCATGGAATCCCTCCTTCGCCCTGTGAAACGCATGGAATAGATGGTGTGTTCAGTGTATACCTCTCCGGCGGACGGGGCAAAATGTGAGCACGGGAGGTTGATGTGCCGCGAGAACGGACGCATAGGCGTGGTTCGGTGGCGTGTCAACAGCCTTCGCAAAAGGGGCGGCCGAGAGGCTGCCCCTTTTGTCTGTGTGCGCCCATCCCGCTCCGGCGCTAATCTTGTAACATTCTCTACTTGTCTAAGAGTTCTGCCTGTTCTATGATGAGGGCGATCCGCCGCGCGGACGGAACCCGGACAGACAAGGAGTGGAGCGTGTGGCAGAAGCACAGGTCGGCGTGGTTGGCCTTGCGGTCATGGGGAAAAACCTGGCTCTGAATATCGAGAGCCGAGGCTTTACAGTCGCCGTCTACAACCGTACGGCCTCGAGAACACAGGAACTTGCGGAAGAGGCGAAAGACAAGAGGATCATACCGGCGTATTCGCTTCAGGATTTCGTCGCCTCGCTTGAACGGCCGAGGCGCGTCATCCTGATGGTCCAGGCCGGACGCCCTGTCGACGAGGCGATTTCGCAGCTGGTGCCGCTGCTTGAGCCCGGGGACGTGATCGTCGACGGAGGCAATTCGTACTTCGAGGACACGCGGCGTCGGCATAAGGAACTCGAGGAAAAGGGCATTCTCTTCATCGGTACAGGCATTTCCGGCGGCGAAGAAGGGGCGCTGAAGGGACCTGCCATCATGCCGGGCGGCAGCCGGGACGCGTACGCGCTCGTCGAGCCCATTTTGACGGCCATCGCCGCGAAGGTGGGCGAGGATCCCTGCTGCACCTACATCGGCCCAGACGGCGCGGGCCACTATGTCAAGATGGTCCACAACGGCATCGAGTACGGCGACATGCAGCTCATCTGCGAGGCCTATCACCTGCTGAGCGAGGTCCTCGGCCTGTCCGCCGATGAGCTCCATCGCGTTTTTTCGGAGTGGAACAAGGGTGAACTCGACAGTTACCTCATCGAAATCACGGCGGACATCTTCTCGAAGCGCGATCCGGAGACGGGGCGGCCCATGGTCGATGTCATCCTCGACACCGCCGGTCAAAAGGGAACCGGCAAGTGGACAAGCCAAAGCGCGCTCGATCTCGGCGTGCCTCTCACCATGATCACTGAAAGTGTCTTCGCCCGCTTTTTGTCGGCCATGAAGGATGAGCGCGTGGCCGCGAGCAGAGAGCTTCCCGGCCCCGAGCGGCCTCGGGAATCGCTCGATCGCGACGCGCTCATCGAGGACGTCCGCCGCGCGCTGTACGCAAGCAAAATCTGCTCGTACGCGCAGGGCTTTTCACACCTGCGCCAGGCGTCGCAGGAGTACGGATGGAACCTGGATCTCGGCGCCATCGCCATGATCTTCCGCGGGGGGTGCATCATCCGCGCCCGCTTCTTGCACAACATCAAAGAGGCCTACGACCGGAATCCTGGCCTCCCAAACTTGCTTCTGGATCCTTACTTCCGGTCGTCCATCGCGTCGTACCAGGATTCATGGCGCCGCGTCGTGGCGACCGCCGTCACCTATGGTGTACCCGTTCCGGCGTTTGCGAGTGCGCTCGCGTACTACGACAGTTATCGCTCCGAGCGGCTGCCCGCAAACCTGCTGCAGGCGCAGCGAGATTACTTCGGTGCTCACACGTTTCGCCGGATCGATCGCGACGGCGTCTTCCACTTCCACTGGCTGGGCGACGAATCCGTCTTGACGGAGGTCTGAGTGTGTTCAGCCCGCCGTTTCAGGGCAAATTGGCGCGGCTCCTGTGGGTCTGCAAAAAAAATGGCCCGCGGGGGCTTGCGTTTTCTCGAGAACCGTGATACATTACTCAACGTCGACTTCGTCAGTGACGCGATGAGCGGAGACGAGCGACAGAGACGCGTGCCCGTAGCTCAGCCGGATAGAGCGTTTGACTACGAATCAAAAGGTCGGGAGTTCGAATCTCTCCGGGCACGCCATGTGATTCCCGGAGTGGCGGAATTGGCAGACGCACACGACTCAAAATCGTGCGGGAAACCGTGCCGGTTCGAGTCCGGCCTCCGGGACCAACGCTTGACGGGGAGACCATGTGGGGCTATAGCTCAGTTGGGAGAGCGCCAGAATCGCACTCTGGAGGCCAGCGGTTCGAATCCGCTTAGCTCCACCACATTCCTCGATAGCTCAGCGGTAGAGCATCCGGCTGTTAACCGGAGGGTCGTAGGTTCGAATCCTACTCGGGGAGCCATCTCGCTCTCCGTCAAGCGAGGCAATCTTCACATGTGGATACCCGCAGTCGAGATGGGCGGTTAGCTCAGCGGGAGAGCACTCGCCTCACACGCGAGGGGTCGGCAGTTCGATCCTGCCACCGCCCACCATTTTTATGGGCTCATAGCTCAGTCGGCTAGAGCGCACGACTGATAATCGTGAGGTCGGTGGTTCGAGTCCACCTGGGCCCACCACATAAGGGATAAGGACCGTCGAAACGCTTCGCTTGAAGAGGGGTTTCGGCGGTTCTTCATCTTCGACAGCAAAAAGAGAGAGTTACAGCTCCCGGGCGAACATCAAAGAACGCCGCATGTGCCGTCCGTCGTGAGGGACGAAACATTTGGGGTCTGTACGCGTGAACCCGGCAATTGCGGGTCCTTGAAACCGTTCGAGGTGGGCTACATGAAAGAGATGCCCTTGTCCGAGCGATTCGAACGTTTTGCACTTACAGAATGTAAAGGGAACAGCAGACTCTATGAGTTTTTATCGTTGCAGGTATCTGCTGCAGATGATTTGCTTGAACTCAGTTCTCATTGCCGTCGTGGCCAGCCCATTCCCAACCTGTTTTTTGCGTCCATCCACTATTTGCTTTTGAAAGGAGTCCATCACGAGTTAAAGGCGTATTATCCCGATTTGGTCGCGTCGCCTCTTTCTGTCGATCAATCGTTCGGCGCCTTCCGAGACTTCTGCCATCGGTATCGAGAAGACATCGTCGCCATTCTGCAGACCCGAATCGTGCAAACGAACGAAATTCGCCGTTGCACATATCTTTACCCAAGTTTTTGCTCCATTCACAATATAACACGGAAGCCGCTGTCCCTTATCGAGATTGGTACAAGTGCCGGACTTCAGCTATTGTGGGATAAGTTCAAATATGCGTACGGATCGCCTGAAGTCTACGGGGACCAGGAGTCGCCTGTTCAGTTGGTCGCTCGTCTCAAAAACGACGTTATACCGCCACTATCCAGAACAAGTCCGCCTGTCGCTTTCCGGGCGGGAATTGACTTACACGTCATCAATCTGAGTGATGACGATGATTATCTGTGGTTAAAGGCGCTCATTTGGCCAGAGCACGTAGAACGAAGGCGCTGGTTTGAACAGGCCGCCGAGATGATGAAGCGATGCAACGACGTTCAGCTTATCGAAGGCGATGGGTTGACGGTCTTGCCTGAGGTTGTCACGCAAATACCAGAGGATTCGACCTTGTGTGTATTTCATACCCACGTAGCCAATCAATTTACGATTTGCGAAAAGGAGAAACTGGTGCAAATCCTGCGTGACATAAGCTTTCAGAGGCCTGTTTTTCATCTCTTCAACAATCTATATGATGCGGGCAAACTACACTTGGCGCTTGTGCATCAAGGTGTTGAACGTGATCATATCGTTGCGGAAATTGACGGACATGGCCAATGGTTCGCTTGGCTTGCAAATGTGTGAGGCTGAATAGCGTTCCGTCGATCTAGGGCCAAAGCCGCATGTTCAGTGCCGCATCATCTTGCCACCCGTCCCATGTTCTTCGGCGGCTCCGCCGATTCGTATCCGCGAAGTTTCCTCGGTGGTTCCTCCAGCAATCCCACCGTGACATTTCTCGTGCTCCTTGCGGTCATCCTCATGTGTCTTCTTCGCCATTCATACCTATCTAGAGAAAAGACGTCGTTTATGGGAGATGCCCAACTGGATTCGCAGCAACACGCCGGTCTTGTGAGCTGCCGTTGCCGGGGGGTGAAGAGGTGGACTTTGCGTTCTCCGAAGAGCAAGCACAGTGGCGCGAGGTCCTGCGAGACTTCGCGCGGCGTGAACTGGCGCCGAAATACGCTCATTGGGATAAAACGGGTGCTTTTCCGCGGGATTTGTGGCAGGCCATGGGCCGTCTCGGGCTCACGGGGCTTCGAGTATCGCCGAGGTATGGCGGTAGCGGGGCGGACTGTTTGACCACCGGGATCGCCGCCGAAGAGATCGCCCGCGGCGACTTCAACGCCGCGTACGCTGTCATGCTGAACTCGCTTTTGGCCGAGGTCCTCGAGCCGCACGCCTCGGAGGCCGTGAAGCGCGAGTGGCTCGCTCCCATGGCCGCAGGCGAGCGGCTCATCGCCATCGCCATCACGGAGCCGGGCGCCGGATCGGACGTCGCCCACATGGCTGCGCGCGCGGAGCGCGTTGGCACTGGATACATCCTCACGGGGGAGAAGTCGGGCATCTCGCTGGCCTCCGTCGCCGATGCGTTTGTCGTGTTCGCCAAGACGCAACCGGACGCGGGCGCGAGAGGCGTGAGCGCCTTTCTAGTCCCGAGAGAGGCGCCGGGCGTGTCGGTACATCGCTACGACGATATGGGCAACGTGGCCATTGGCCGCGGGTCAGTGTTCCTGGAGCGCGTGGAGGTGCCCGTTGACCATCGCATCGGCGAAGAAAATCGGGCCTTTTACCAGCTCATGCGGGGCTTCGACCTGAGCCGCGTGCTCATCTGCCTGCAGTGCCTTGGCGCGGCGATGCAGTCGCTCGATGAGACGGCGGCGCACGTGAGGCGCAGGCGCGCGTTCGGTCGCTCGCTCGCTCAGTTTCAGGGCGTCGCGTTTCCGCTGGTGGAGTATCACACCCAGATCGAGATGATCCGCTGGTTCAGCTACCGGGCGCTGTGGTTGCGCGATCGCGGCCTTCCGCACACGAAGGAAGCGTCGATGTGCAAGTGGCTCGGCCCGCAGGTGGCGGCGCAGGCCATCCACGAGTGCATCCTGCTTCACGGCCACTATGGCTACACGAAAGATCTGCCGCTCGAGCAGCGGCTGCGGGACGTGATTGGGCTCGAAATCGGCGATGGCACGGCGCAGACGCAGAAGATCGTCATTGCGCGAGAGTGGCTGGGCAAGAACTACAAACCGTGCTGAACAGGGGGGCGGGAGCGTGTCGTACACGGATATTCTCTACGAGAAGCGGGACGGGATCGCGAAGGTCACCATCAATCGGCCGGAGGTCTTGAACGCGTTTCGGTCGCTGACCGTGCGCGAGATGATCGACGCGTTTCGGGACGCGTGGGACGATCCGACCGTCGGCGTGGTGGTGCTGACGGGGGCGGGCGATCGCGCCTTTTGCACGGGCGGCGATCAAAAGGACCGCGACAGCGAAGGGTACACAGGCACGGGGGGCGACCTGGAAGAGGGCATTGGGCTCGAGATTGAGACGCTGCACGGTCTGATCCGGGGCATCCCGAAGCCGGTCATTGCAGCCGTGAATGGGTATGCGATTGGCGGGGGGCACGTGCTGCACGTCCTGTGCGACTTGAGCATCGCGTCGGATCGCGCGAAGTTCGGCCAGGTCGGGCCGAAGGTGGGGAGCTTTGACGCCGGCTATGGAACCGCTTACCTCGCGCGCGTGGTGGGCGAAAAAAAGGCGCGTGAACTGTGGTTTTTGTGCGAGCAGTACACGGCAGAGGAGGCGCTCGCGATGGGCCTCGTCAACAAGGTGGTGCCCCACGAGCAGCTGATGGACGAGGTCGAGGCATGGTGTCAGAAGATTCTCGACAAGAGTCCCACGGCGCTCAAGTTCCTCAAGTATTCGTTCAACGCGGACTCGGCGCATATCGAGGGCATCACACGCCTGTCGATGGCGTCCCTCGCGATGTACTACCGGTCCGACGAAGCGCTCGAAGGGCTTCAGGCGTTCAAGGAAAAGCGGAAGCCGAACTTTCGCAAGTTTCGGCGGCGGGATAGGTAGGCGTGGGGAGGGGATGGGATGAAGCTGGAAGATAGGGTCGCCATCGTGACGGGAGGCGCGCGGGGGATCGGGCGGGCCATCTGCGAGCGCTTCGCGGCGGAGGGGGCTCACGTGGCCGTGGTCGATCTCGACCTGGACGCGGCTCGCGAGACGAGCGAGCGCCTCTGCGGGATGGGCGCCGAGGCGCTGGCGGTGCGCGCGGACGTCACGCGTCGAGACGAGGTCCAGGCGATGGTCGGGAAGGTGATGGAGCAGTTCGGGCGGATCGACATCCTGGTGAACAACGCCGGCTGGGACCGCATCGAACTGTTCCTCGACAGCCGGGAGGAGACGTGGGAGAAGATCCTTGCCATCAATTTGAAGAGCGTCCTGTACACGTGCCACGCAGTGTTGCCGCATATGGTGGCCCGCTCGTACGGCAAGGTGGTGAATATCGGCTCCGATGCGGCGCGGGTGGGATCCACGGGGGAGGCGGTGTACGCCGCGGCGAAGGGCGGCGTGATCGCGTTTTCGAAGACGATTGCGCGGGAAATGGCGAAGCACCGCATCAACGTGAATGTGGTGTGCCCGGGGCCGGCCAGGACGCCTCTCTTTCAGGAGATTGCCGGGCAGAACGACAAACTGGCGAGCGCGCTGGAGCGGGCCATTCCATTTCGACGGCTCGCGGAACCGGAGGAAATCGCGAGCGCCGTGGCGTTTCTGGCGTCCGATGACGCCCGATTCATCACCGGGCAGACGCTGAGCGTGTCGGGCGGCCTGACGATGGCATAGGGCCCTGCGGCGCGAGGAGGGGAGCATGGATGAACGAGAGATGGGAGGCAAGCGTCGAGCGGCTGGTGTCGCGGGACGACGTGTGGTTGACGCGCCGACACATCGAGGAGCACCTGCGCGCGGGCCGCTGGACCGAGGAGACGTTCCTGGATCTTGTATCGCTGCACGCAGCGCAAAAACCTAACGCACCGGCCGTGATCGACGAGGACGGAGCCGTCACGACGTACGGCGAGCTCGAAAAGGCGTCGGACCAGTTCGCTCTCGGTCTTCAAGCGATGGGGGTGTGTCCAGGCGATCGCGTCGCGCTGCAGCTGCCGAACACGCACGAGTTTCTAGTGGCCCTCATGGGGACGGCCAAGGCGGGCGCGATTTCTGTCCTCTGCCACATGCCGTACACGGAGCACGATCTCGCCTATGTGCTCCAGCTGACACAGCCGAAGGTGGCTGTCGTGATGGCCACCTTTCGCAACCGGGACTATCTTGCGCCCATGCGGCGCGCCGCGGCGGACGCGGGGTGCACGTTGGCGCTTGTCGCCGTGCCGCAAGCCCCGGATGGGGACGCGGTTTCCTACGCCGACTTGTTGCGTTCAGCTGCGGAGGGAGCAGGTGACTCGCTCCACGACACGCGCCCGGTCGCTGTGGATCCCTTTTTCATCATGTTCACCTCTGGCACCACAGGCCGGCCCAAGGCAGAACTCCACCTGCATGCCAACAACCTGTACTGGATACGGCAACTGAATCAGACGGCGCGGTTTGAACCAGCGGCGAAGTGGCTCATTGTGACGCCCATCGCCCACCTCACGGGGCTCGGCATCGGGTGTCTTGGGGCCCTCTCTCGCGGCGCGCCGGTGGCGCTCTTGTCCCACTGGGACGTCCAGCGCGCCGTGTCCGTCATGCGGAGGGAACAGCCCACCTATCTGCTCGGTGCCACGCCCATGCTCGTCGATCTCGCGCGGGCGGACGATCTCACCGCCTCGTCAGTTCCGTATCTCCGTGGCATCGTCTATGCGGGGGCGACGTGTCCCGCGGAGATCTTGAGGTCGCTCAACGCCAAACTCGGCGCCGACATCTTCGCGTGCTATGGATACACGGAGGGGGGCGTCACGCACATCACGCGCCCTGGGGACGGGATCGACGTCACCAGCGTGTCCTTCGGGAAACGGCTGGATGGACTCGAAGATCAGGTGGTGGATGAGCGCGGGCAGAGGCTCGAACCGCCTTGTGAAGGAGAACTCTGGGTGCGCGGCGCGAACATGATCCCCGGCTATTATCGGCAGCCGGAAAACACGCGCCGCATGTTTGATGATGACGGCTGGTTTCACTCGGCGGACATTGTGCGGGTGGACGAAGCGGGGTATTCCACGTTTGTGGCGCGCCGCGACGACCTCATCAATCGAGGCGGCTACAAAATCGATCCCCGGGCCATCGAGGAGGTGCTGTACGCCCATCCGCGCGTGGGGCAGGCGGCGGTAGTGGCGATGCCGGACCCTCGCCTCGGCCAGCGCGCCGCATGCTTTATTGTGCCGAAGCATCCGGGCGACGTGCTGACCCTGGAGGAGGTCCAGGCGTTCTTGCGCGATCGCGGCGTAAGCAAGTCGCACTGGCCAGAGGCAGTGCAGATGATTGACAGCTTCCCCATGACGAGCACGGGCAAGTTTCAGCGCTTCGCCCTGCGCGAGATCGCCGCGCGACTTCGCCCAGGGGCGGGCGGAGAGGGAGAGGATTCCCGCCTGTGACGTTCACCGGCGCAAATTCGACGGCGGCCGCGCGTGCTCAGCCCACGGCTGCCGTGCGCGTCAGAGGTTGCGAAGCGCCACGTCGAGCCATGATCAGCAGCACGCCCAGGATGCACACAAAGGATATGAACATCTGGATGTGAATCCAGTAAAGGGACGGCAAGAGACGCGTCGCGTGATTCACGAGGAACGTCGCCGGGAGCGTCTGCAGCCCATAGGCGAGTCCGAACATCGCAGCATAGGTGCGTCTGCTCGCCGCGCGCGTGTCGCGACGGATCAGATGAAGCGAAGCCATGAGCGCTGGCAGCGTGAACACCATGTGCGGCTGCTCCACGAGCGGTGAAACCGCGACGGGAAGGAGTGCACTCAGTCCAATGCGGATTGCGTCAGACGACCATGGCTTGCGCCGCATGGCCGCTCCGATGACAAACAACAGCGCGACAGCGTAGACGTCAAACAAAAGGCTCAGCCACGTAGGAGTCGATCCGGCTCGCCCCTTGTTCCACAGGAGCTCGAGTACGCCAAGAAGCGATTGGTTGTACGGCGCAGGGCCATTCGCCATGCTCTGCCTGCCGAACTGCAGAAAGTGCGTGGCGTACGCGGCAGTACTGTCCCAGCCGAGGAAGAGAAACGACGAGAGTAGGCCCAACGATAAAACCATAAGCGTACGCGCTACGACATTCCATCGCCCCTGGATGGCGAATGCGAGCAAAATCGCAAGCGGCGTCACCTTGATCAGCGCCGCTGCAGCCAAGGCGATGGCGCCCACCATCGGCTTGTCCAGGCGATAGACCGCGTAGAATGCGAGCGCCAGGAACGCAAACAGGATGGTATTCACGTTGCCGACGGCAAAGTCCAACTGAAAGGGCGTCAGCGTGAGCGTGGCCGCGACGGCGAGGAAGAGGTGTCCCCGCCGGATCCGCGGCCACAACGTCTTCATGGTCCAATACACGCCGAACATCCCCGCCGCAATGGACAGCACTCGCCACAAGGCGAGCGATGCGTCGAAGGGGAAAAGGGCCATCCAGGCGAACATCCAAGCGAACTGGGGCGGGTACACGTAATGATTATGCGGATCAATCGGATAACCCTGCGCTATCAAAAACGAGCGTTCCGCCGCCGGGTTGTACAACTGGTGCCAATGGGTCTGTCCTGCCAGCACGTGCAAGAATGCGTTGTAAAAGAAAGCGTAATCGTAGCCCAGGAAATCGAGGCGCCCCAGTCCTTGCCATTCCTTCACGACGCAAATGCCGATCACGATCAAGGCCATCGCAATGACGAAAGGCCGGATCGCATATCGACCGGTGCGCGCGGATACGTCCAACCTTGTTTTCCTCCCTGTGTTTCGAAGTTCACGGTGACAGCGTACCACATAGTCAATCAAAATCCGCTTAGAGGGTGGAGAGGTTGTGGTACTGTCGTGATGGACCGATGTTGCGGCGCCTACGTTCATGCGCGCGCCGTCTTTCTGATACATGTCTTGTTGATCCACACACAGATCCCCTAAAATAGAGCTGATGTATAACAACACAAAGGGCGATCGCGCAGAGGGTGGTCTCGAGGCATCAGGGCGCGATCGCGAGACTCGGGGGGAATGACATGGCCACACGGGTAGATGTGGCGAGGAGGGCAGGCGTTTCACCGACCACGGTATCACGGGTCCTGAATGAAAACGGATACGTGGCAGCGGACGTCCGCGAGCGCGTGCTCCAAGCCATCAAGGAATTGAATTACGTGCCCAATCGTATGGCGCGGAGCTTGAAGATGAAGCGGTGCGGGCAGTTCACTTGCATCATTTCTTCGTTGAGCAACCCTTTCTATCACGAGGTGCTCCTTGGCATCGAACGCGCCGCTCTGGAGCGAGGTTACACGTTTTCGCTGTACAACGTCACGCGGGATCGCGAGGCGTATATGAAGCTTATTTTGGAAGGCTTTTACGACGGCCTCATGGTGCTGACGCCGTACGAAGTCGTCAACGTTGTGGATTTGAAGGAACTGTCGCGCAAGATTCCCATTTGCATTTATAAGGACCGCAGTTCGGACTTCGGCCTGACTCACGTGCACGTGGATTTGTATCAGGCCATGCGGCGGAACGTGGAATACCTGATTCAACTCGGACATCGCGACATCGCTTTCCTCGGCGAGTACGACGATCACGAAGAGAATCCGCGGTACGCCGGTTACCTGGACGCCATGCGCGACCATGGCCTCGTGGCCGGGGAGCCATTGGTGCAACTCGTTCCGTACCTGCGGGACACGATGTCGGCGGGTTACGAGCGTATCGCGTCCATGCTAGATCAGGGCATTCGATTCACCGCGATCGCCGCCTCGAACGATCTGTTGGCGCTCGGTGCCATTCGGGCCCTTGCGGAGCGCGGTGTTCAGGTCCCACAGGACGTATCGGTCATTGGCATCGACGATGTGGAGCTTGCGCGCATGTCGACGCCGGCCCTGACAACGGCTCGCATTCCAAAGGCGGAAGTGGGGGCAAGGCTCGTTCAGCTGCTGTTGGATCAGGTAGAAGGCGTGGCGTCGGGGCCCCGAAGTATCGAGTTGCAGACGGAACTCGTCATTCGGGAGTCGACGGGCCTCAGGTCCTAAAATGGCTTCTAAAAAATCGAGACCGTGGCAAGTGCTCTTGTGCCGCCACGGTCTACTCTTGGCTCTAAGTATCGGGTATTGACTTTAAGCTTGCGGCTTACCTATACTGTGTGTAAGTAACCGTTTTCAAAAAGGGAGGGAACGCAATATTACGTAGATTACGTTCGTCCGGTGTTCCGGTATCAGTGTGGTCTCGAGTACACATGTGGGGGGAGACAGTATGCGCGCGAAGAAGAAAATTAGATATGCGACGATCGCTGCGTCGGTAGCGATGGCGGGCGTCATGGCATCTGGTTGTGGAACAAGTGGCGCGTTGAAAAACGGAGATCAGTCGACTCAGCAGGAAAGTGCTTCGACTCATCAACCTGTCACAATTACAGTTGCATCTTGGAACGACGCAGCAGACTCGTTGCGGGCAGAAATCCCTGGATTCGAAAAGAAATACCCATGGATTAAGGTGAATGTCGAATACGTTGATACCGCGTATCAGAAGGTGATACCGGAACTTGTCGCTGGGGATGCACCTGATATCATTCAGGTTCAGCAGAGAGATTTTCAAACTTTCCTCCATAAATTTCCTGGTGATTTTGTTGATCTGACTCCATATATGAGCTCAATCAAAAATCACATAGCTCCCGTCGCTCTGGACGTAACTATGCAAAACGGTCATATTTACGCTGCTCCGTGGGATCTGGGGCCGGCCGCGTTGTATTACCGGAAGGATCTCTTCCGTGAAGCAGGAATTAATCCGAACACGATCAAGACTTGGGCTGATTACCTAGCTGCTGGTAAAAAACTGGTTGCTCATTTTCACGGCAAAGTCAAGATGATAGCTGAGAACACGTCCGAGCCAAGCCAAGGCATCCAGACGACTCTCATGATTTTGGTGAATGAACTTGGTGGAAGTTATGTGAATAGCAATGGTAATATCGATTTTCTGAATCCCCAGATCAAGAAGGCCATGAGCGTGATTCAGCAGTGGGGTAAGGCCGGGATCGTGGCGGATGCACCTACCTGGAATGACGGGATTGCGGCTTTTGCCAATGGTCAGGTTGCTACGATTCTATCGGCAGTATGGTATGCGGGCACAATGATGAATAGCGCGCCTAAGCAAAGTGGTTTATGGGGCATTGTTCCTCTTCCGGCGTTTACGCCTGGAGGGAACAATGAAGCTGACACCGGAGGATCGGTATTGGCAATTACGAAGGACAGCAAAAATGCTCAGGCGGCCTGGGACTTTATCAACTACTGTCTGTATACCGTGCCCGGGGAGAATGTTCAATTGAAGTACGGTCTGTTCCCTTCGTGGGAGTCGTACTACACAGCTAAAGGGACTGACTTTGATCAAAACTTTTCTTATTTTGGTATGCCCATTTATAAGTTCTTTGCTTCTGTCTCCAAACACATCCCGACAACCAATTATGGTGGTTACTTCGAAGATTATTCTCAACCTCTTTCGCAAGCATATATCTCGGTATTTAAGGGTGCGAATATTGAGCAGGCCTTGCAGACAGCTGAAGCAAACGCTGCCCGTATCTCTGGACAACCCATTTCGAACGGTTGACCATCGTTTAACCAGCGGGACAAACATTGTTCCGCTGGTTCCCCATTCTCTAAATCGATAGCGAACTTGAGGTGAGGCGATTGTCGATGGTTCAACGAGAGTCTACCGCTAAACAAAAACGTGCCGAAGAGCAACGGTTGCGGTTTCCAAGTCAACCCGGTGTTCCGGCATGGGTGCCGTACGTATTGATAGCCCCTTTTTTCGTTATATTTGCCATCTTCATGCTGTATCCAATTCTAGATACGTTGCTACTCTCTTTTGAAAACTGGTCCGCCGTTCATTCGACATGGGTTGGAATTCAAAACTATCGACTTGTGATAACAGATCCAGCTTTTTGGACTTCTCTACTGAATGATGCGTTCATTTTGCTAATTCAAGTTCCGGTTATGTTGTTCATTGCGACGCTTTTAGCTGTCGTCCTAAATGCGCGCTTCCTGAAGCTGAAGTGGCTATTTAGGCTCTTAATTTTCTTTCCTGTCCTCGTTGATGCGGTAACGTATACGATCGCATTCCAGTTGATATTTAATCCTAGTTTTGGTATGATGAACTACCTTCTTCATGTAGTGGGGTTTTCGAATGTGAATTGGATAGGAGATTCATGGGCTGCTCGGTGGGCCATTTTTCTTGTAGTGACATGGAGATGGACTGGGTATAACGCGATTATAATCCTATCTGGATTGCAGAATATTCCTGAGGAAGTCTACGAGTCTGCTGTTGTTGACGGAGCTGGTCGTGTGCGCACGTTTTTTCAAATTACTCTGCCCCTGTTGCGCCCGGTGATTCTCTTCTGCACTATATTGTCAACTGTTGGCACATTGCAGCTTTTCACTGAACCGTACATTCTAACAGGCGGCGGTCCCGGAAACGCGACAGAAACACCAATGCTCTATTTATATGA
>NZ_BCSG01000033.1 GCF_001570745.1 Alicyclobacillus mali NBRC 102425 | reverse complement strand
CCCTAGGCCCGAGAATCGCAGCCTCTCCAAGGGAACGGCCAAGCACTCAATGCCCTCACCGCCGCAACCAGAAGCGAAGTGCGAAGGGGGGAGCAGATCTGCAGGCCGAAGGCCGAAGCCCTGCTCCCCCCTTCGCACGAAGCGCCGAAGGCCGAAGCCCTGCTCCCGGCCCTTCGCACGAAGCTTGAGGTGATGCACACGTGTCACTTTTACTGCGTATGCTGGCGTCAAGGGGCGATCCGGCGTGCGTCCGTTGACTCCTCTTCAGGAAAATACGGTAACCAACGACATCAACACGCGCGTGACGCAGGTAAACACCGCAGTCACCCTGCTGAACACCGCTATCATGGTCGTCTCCATCGGCATATCGCTCTACGCTCTCAGGACTGCACGGAGGGCTTCGCAGCCGTTCGCCGACACTGCGGTGTCGCCATCGCCCATAGCGGGTGTTGCTCGGGTAAAACGTTCGCCGCGATTCACAAAACATGGCCGGCCGCGGACGCGACAGTTCCGGAGAGCCCAGTAGCAACGACACCGACAGATGTATCAAATGAGTAGGGCCCTGCGGCAGCGAACGCCGCAAGGCCCTCTGATTGTTCGTCAGCCCCTGTGAATAAAAAAAGGTAATTTTTCAGCGCCCATCAAGCGGGCATAGACAAACAGTTGCCCCTTGTGATGAATCTCGTGATCGACTATGCTCCCGAGCAGTGCCTTCACCGGCAAATCTGCTCCAAACACTGCCTTGGTGTCGACCAGGCTGTCAAACTGTTCGTCCGCCACGGAGGCCACGTCTGCGTGGGTGCCATCGCTGAAGGTCGAGATGGCCTGCAGCAACGCCTGCTTTGAACCCAAATCCGGCTTTTCGGGCCGGTCCGTGATGCGACCCGCTTGGGCTGCGGCCGCAAACCAGGCGCTTGTCGAGAGGATGTGCCAAACGAGATCGCGGAACGACATCGCCCCGTCCCACGGCTTGAAGTCCAGTTTATCCTCCGGTACCGACTCGACGAGTGGTGCGAGGACATCCCGATGCGAGTGCCAGTGGGTGAGCACGGCTTGAGCTTTGCTCATGCGTCATTCCTCCCTTTCCCTGCATAGAGCTTAGCACGATCGCGTCCGGTCCAAAAGGGCCTCAATCGCGTGAGTGAGATGGAATCTTCCTGTACAATGGGATCGAGACCTAATCTCCCGAAGGAAAGGCAGGCGCGGTATGCACCTACTGCAGGTCATCATCTATGGTATCGTCCAGGGGATCACGGAACTCTTTCCCATCTCGAGCGTCGGACACGCGGTGATTTTGCCATACCTGTTGCGGTGGACGGAGTTTTCGCAGTCCAATCAATTTCTTCCTTTTGTCGTGATGCTTCATCTTGGGACAGGCCTGGCGCTTCTCATTTACTTCTTGCCGGAATGGCTCCACCTGATCGCCTCGATTTTTGACCGGCGAAGAAAAGTGGAGCGGCGCATCTTGCTCCTCATCATCGTGGCGACCATTCCCGCCGCGGTCCTGGGCAAGATATTTGAACACAAGCTTCAGGAGTTATTTCCATCCGCCTTGTCCGCCTCCATCTTTCTCATTGTGAACGGCTTTGTGTTGTTCTGGGCTGACGGGATGCGCCGCAAGCGGAGGCGATCGACGACTCGCATTGAGAACCTCTCATACGGGCGCAGCTTCCTGATTGGCATTGTCCAGTCGTTCGCGCTCATTCCGGGCTTTTCGCGAAGTGGCATCACGATGGCGGCAGGACTTGCGAGCGGGCTCGAGTACGAGGATTCGGCGCGGTTCAGCTTTCTGCTTGCGACCCCGGTGATTCTCGGCGCAGGAATTCTGGAAGTGCCGAAGATGCTACACCAGCACAACCACGTGATGTTTCACGATGGACTCATTGGCGGCCTGTGCGCAGGCGTGCTTGCACTTCTCAGCACAGCCTTCCTCATGCGCTACTTCGAGACCACCGAGGTGCGCGCCTTGCGTCCATTTGGCTGGTATTGTATTGTAGTGGGCGTGGTTGTTGCCATCCTGGCCGCGCTGCACATCCAGTTTTGAAGTCAGCGCGAACCGACATGTCGAGATCGTATGAGCGGGTGAGCCAACAGCTTGCCCGCTTTTTCGGCCCTTGATTCGTGAGGCGAAATAACGGCACGATGTCAGCCGTACAGAGATTCTGCAGGGGTGATGGTGCATGGCTGTGGTGCAGGCGGTTCGCGAGAAGGGGCGAATCAACCGGGACGCCGTGTGGAGTATCAGCGGTTCCCACTTTCTGAACGACTTGTCGACGACCGGCCTGGTTCCGGCGTTGACGCAGTTGTACAAGCCGCTGTTTCATCTCAACTACACGGAAATCAGCCTGATTGTGCTTGTGTCGTATATCACGTCGTCCGTGGCGCAGCCCTTGTTTGGCGCTTGGGCGGATCGAAGCCCAAAGGCGTGGATGCTGCCATTAGGACTCTTCTTGTCCACGCTGGGCATCACGTTGACCGGGATCGCGCCCAGCTATGGCGTGCTGCTTCTCATGGTGGCTGTAAGCGGCCTGGGGTCGGGGGCGTTCCATCCCGAGGCCTCGCGCGTGGCACACCTCGCGGCGGGTCGGGCGAAGGGCCTGGCGCAGGCCATCTTCCAGGTCGGCGGAAACGGCGGCCAAGCGATTGGGCCCCTCATCGTGTCGCTGTTCATTCTCGCGGCCGGGATCCACAGCGTCCTGTGGATGTTCGTGGGCGTCGCACTGGGCTTGCTGTTGACGCTACGACTGTATCCCTGGTACAAAGCCTCGCTACGGGATTACGCGAAGGTGCGCAGGACCATCGAGGGCGAGAATCGCATCGGCGCCGTTGCGCTCCTGGTGGTCGTGATTGTGCTCCGCTCGTGGTGCCAAATTGGCATCGCCCAGTTCATGCCGTTCTACTACGCCCACAAATTTGGCATGTCGTATCGACTGTCTGATGCCCTCATGTTTGTGTTTCTGGGGGCCGGCGCGTTGGGGACGTTCATTGGCGGCGCCCTAGCGGATCGCATGCCGAAGCAGCGCATTCTGCTTCTGTCGATGCTCTTGTCCATTCCGTTTGCCTTCGGTTTGCCGTTCCTTCACGGTGCGTGGGCTGCCGTGGCGCTGTTGCCGTTCGGATTCTTTATCCTCTCGTCGTTTGCCGTCACGGTGGTCTACATGCAGATGCTGCTGCCGCGCAATGTCTCCCTCGCGTCCGGGCTCACCATCGGCTTCGGCGTGGGCGCAGGCGGAATTGGCGCGACCTTCTTCGGTGTCCTGGCCGATCACGTCGGCCTCACAAGCGTCCTCTACATCCTGATGGTGGTTCCCATCGTCGGAGCGATCCTCTCCGCCTTTCTGCCCGTCGATTCGAAGGGTGGATCGTTCGCTCGCGCTTGATGGATGGACCCGTGCGCCGCTCGTACAGAGCGGTGTTTTTCTTTTCTACGGGTTATCGACAGGCCGGGTCGGCGGAGTTAGGATGGAGGCGAATGGGAGGTGGCCACATTGCCAGCGCACTTTGAACTCGACGTGCCCCGTGCCCGTGGCTGAAGGCGAGGGCACAGCCCTTCGCCAAGTTCTATCACGCAACGGGCGGAGGGATGGGGATGAAATCTTCCTGGGTGGGCGCCTTGTGTCTGGCGCTTGCAGCCTCTCTTTGGGGCGGCACGTATGTGGTGAGCAAAGCGGTGATGGATTGGGTAGATCCATCGGCGCTCATCTGGCTGCGGTACGCGCTTGGCGTGCTCGCGCTTGGCGCGGTGGGTCTTGTGCGGCGGGTGAACTGGCGAATTTCAGCGCGCCATGTCGGCACGGTGGTCGCCATCGGCCTCGTGGGTTACGCGCTCTCTATCTGGACGCAATTCGTGGGAACGGAATGGTCGACGGCGCAGATGGGGGCGGTCATCACCTCGGGGACGCCCGCGTTTATGGTCATTTTCGCGCGCGTACTCCTTGGTGAAGCCATCACGTGGAGGCGCGCTGCGTCGGTGATCCTCGCGACACTCGGCGTCATGGTTATGATTGGCCTCGGCCACGAGGCGCACAGCCGGGAGGCTCTGGGTGGCCTGATTCTACTTGTTGCGGCCGTGACCTGGGGACTTCAGTCTGTGCTCGTGAAGCGCGTGCCCTCTGAATATTCGTCCATTGTCGTCACGGCGTACGCCATGCTCGTGGCCCTGGCTGTGATGACGCCGCTCGGTTGGCCGCACATGCCGCATCTCGGAATCCTCCTGGGTCACACCTCGGTGTGGCTGGGGATCCTGTATCTCGGCGTGTTGTCCACGGCCGGCGCGTTTCTTCTCTGGAATGAGGGATTGCGGCGCATGCCTGCTGGGGCGGGAGGCGTGTACTTCTTTCTGCAGCCGCTCGTGGGCACCGCGCTCGGATGGCTCGTGCTAGGAGAAACCGTCACGGCCTCGTTCTGGTTCGGGGCTCTGCTGATCCTCGGAGGCGTGGCGCTCGTGATCCGCGAGCCAGAATCCTCCGAAAGCTCTGCGAGATGGGCGTTTTCACCATCCAAAGACGGGTCTCAGGACTCATGACGTCCGCGGCATTCCTGCGCTATGATCCGTGCGGATCGCCATGCTGGGACCGGAGGGCGACGCGTCCCCTCCGGGTCCCAAGTGACGGAGGAGATGCATGATCACGTTTCTCCCCTTCGGCCTTATGTTCTGGGGTGCGTACACGGTCACTTGGGTGGTGCGCGCCGCGGTGCACCGGTGGCACCTCGAGTGGCGGGCGCTGTGCGCGCACCACGCGTTGTTTCTCTATGCGCTGTGGATGGTGGACGCCGCGCTCTTTCCCATCCCCCTGCACGGGGTGCCGTCGTGGCCCGAGATCGACATGTCTCCCTGGGAGACCCTGAGGAGCGCGCTGAATGTGCGCACGGGGGTGTGGCAAATCTTCGCTCGCTCTCTCGCACAGTTTGTTCCCCTCGGCGCGGCGCTCCCTGCCCTGTACGCATCGATGCGCCGGCTATCGCTCGTCCTCATGGTGTCATTTTTCACGGGGGCCGTCCTTCAGGTGGCCGGGCTCATCATCTCGGCTCGCATCGGCATCCCCTATCGGCTGTTCGAAGTCGACGACATTCTGTTCAACTGTGTCGGCGCGGCCATCGGCTTTGGTTTATGGCGCGCGCAGGCGCTCATTCGCGTTCCTCGCCCGACATCCGCTACACTGGAGGAGATGGGTGACATGCCAAGAGGGGAGCGAGGAACATGGAGCTTGGGCTCGAAGGCAAAGTCGCCGTGATCACCGGCGCCTCGAAGGGCATTGGACTGAGGACCGCGGCGTTGCTCGCGATGGAGGGCGCCGATGTGGCCATCTGTGCGCGCACGGAGGCGGCTCTCGAAGAGGCCAAGCGCGCCATCGAACAGGCGTCGGGGAGGCACGTCTTCGCCATGTCCGTTGACGTGCGCCAGGCGCAGGCGTGCGAGTCGTTCATCGACGCGGTCGCGGAGGCGTTTGGCCGGATCGACATTCTGGTGAACAACGCGGGGACCGCCAACGCGCGGGGCTTTCTCACGGTGAGCGATGAAGACTGGCAGGGCGATCTCGACCTGAAGCTGTTTGCCGCCATCCGTTGCTCGCGCCGCGCGGTGCCGCACATGCAGCGACAGGGTGGGGGCTCCATCGTCAACGTCACCGCCATCGGCGGCAAGACGCCTGGGCCGTCGTCCATGCCGTCGTCCGTCTCGCGGGCGGCCGGGATCGCGCTGACCAAGGCCATGAGCAAGGACCTCGGCAAGCACGGGATCCGCGTGAACGCGGTGTGCATCGGGCAGATTCGGAGCGATCAGATTGAGAAGATGTGGAAGGCGCAGCGGCCGGACCTCACTTGGGAGGAGTTTTCGCGGCTTCCGGAGCACAACATTCCGCTGAACCGCATCGGCGACACGGACGAAGCCGCGCGGGTCATTGCGTTTCTCGCGTCTGACGCGGCGTCATACGTCACGGGCGTCGCCCTGAACATCGACGGCGGGCTCGCGGCGATGTGGTGAGGCAGGACATGTGGCAGGCGGCTGCGCAGCGCATGGGGCATAGGCACCGCGCGCCGGTGCGCGGCCGCGCGGGCTGATGCTCGTTCATCCGTGATGCTGGCGGAGCCACGCGCCGATGCGCCGCGCAGCCTCCCTGAGCACGGGGATGTCGTGGACGAACGCCATGCGGACATGCCCCTCACCGCGGGACCCGAATGCGATGCCTGGGGTGACCGCCACGCCGGTCTCTTTCAGCAGCGCGAGCGCGAACGGGTAGGAAGGCTGCCCGCCCGGCGTTTGGGCCCACAGGAACATCGTGGCCGCCGGTTTGCGCACAGGCCAGCCGGCTTCGCCGAGCGCTTCACAGAGCGCATCGCGCCGCTCCGCGTACACGGCTCGCTGCCGCTCGTAGCCGTCCCACGGCGTCGTGAGCGCCGCGATGGCCGCGCGCTGAACAGGTAGAAACACGCCGAAGTCGATGTGCGACTTCAGTTTGCGCAACGCGGCGAGCGCGTCTGGGCATCCGACGGCGTACGCGATGCGCGCGCCCGCGAGATTGTAAGTTTTCGAGAGCGAGTTGAACTCAATGGCTACTTCTTTGGCGCCCGGGATCGAGAGGATGCTGATGGGCTGAACGCCGTCGAACACGAGCTCCGAATAGGCGAAGTCGTGCACGAGCAGAAGGTCGTGCTGCTTCGCCAGCGCCACGGCCCGCTCGAGCGTGCCTCTCGTCGCGATCGCGGCCGTCGGATTGGACGGAAAGTTGAGGACCATCATCTTCGCTTGTCGCCACACCTCGGGAGGGATGGCGTCGAAGCGGGGCTGCAGCGTCTCGGCATCCACCGGGATGGGCTCCACGCGCGCGCCCGCCAGGCGAACTCCTGCGTCGTAGATGGGATACCCCGGATCGGGGATGAGGGCCACGTCACCAGGGTTCAAAATGGTGAGCGCCAAGTGGCTCAGCCCGTCCTGAGATCCGGCGAGCTGCAGGATCTCTCGCTCCGGGTCCAGGGTCACGCCGTACCGCTCGTAGAAGCGGGCGACGGCCTCGTGGAACTCCGGCAGTGCGGTGATGGCGTACCGATATTCTCGGGGATCCTGCGCGGCGCGAATCAGGGCCTCGACGGCGTGCGGCGGCGGAGGGAGATCGGGCGAACCGACGCTGAGATCGATCACGTCGAGTCCCTTTTTGCGCCGCTCGTGGGCAGCGATGGCAAGCTCTTGGAACACGCCGTCTGGAAGTTGGTTGAGTCGATCCGATGGTGTCATGCTATCGTCCTCGCTCGTCGTTTGCAGATTCTCTTTCAGGATACACGCATTCAAAGGAGTGGAACAGTCGCCGATGCGAAAAATCGCGTTTCTCGCCTCCCACAACGGCTCCGGCATGCGCTACCTGCTTGCGGCCCGGGCACGGCACGAAATCGAGTTTGATCCGGTACTTGTCGTGAGCAACAATCCCGGCAGCCAAGCGCTCTCCTACGCGCGCGAGGTGGGCATCCCGACCGCTATCCTCAACGAAAAGCGCTGCGGCGGCCAGGCGGAGGCGGATGAGGCGCTCTGTGAGGCACTGCGCGCCCACGGCGCCGAATGGGTGATCCTCTCCGGCTACATGAAGCGCATCGGATCTGGGACGCTCTCCGCCTACCGAAACCGCATCCTCAACATTCACCCGAGTTTGCTTCCGAAGTTCGGAGGGCCCGGCATGTACGGCATGCGCGTGCACGAGGCCGTGATCGCGAGCGGCGAATCGGTCACTGGCGCGACCGTCCATCTCGTGGATGACGAGTACGATCACGGCCCGGTGCTGGCGCAGGTCGAGGTCCCCGTTCTCCCGGGCGACACGCCCGAGCGCCTGCGGGCGCGCGTCCTCGAGGTGGAGGGCCCCCTGTACCTGCAGGTGCTCAAGAAGTTGGAGCGGGGCGAGATCGATCTGGATGCTTTTGGTGCGACCGCGTCCCTGTGATACGATGATGAACGAAGGGGAGGCGACGACATGCTCGCGGTCATCATGAAGCAGTTTGGCGGGCCGGAGGTGCTCGAAATCGGCGAGGTGGAGACGCCGAAGCCAGGTCCTGGCGAGGTGCTGGTGCGCGTTCGCGCGACGGCCTTGAATCGCGCGGATCTCCTGCAGCGGCGCGGCCTGTACCCGCCTCCGCCGGGGGCATCCGACATCCTGGGCCTTGAAATGGCGGGGGACGTGGAGGCCATCGGTCCAGGCGTGACCTCGGTCGGCGAGGGCGATCGCGTCGCGGCGCTGTTGCCCGGCGGCGGCTACGCGCAGTACGCCGTGGTGCCGGCCGGCATGCTGATTCGGCTGCCTGACAACCTCTCGTACGAACAGGGCGCGGCCATCCCAGAGACCTTTCTCACCGCTTATCTGAACCTGTTCGTGCTCGGCCGCCTGAGCCCAGGGGAGACGGTCCTCGTGCACGCGGGAGCGAGCGGCGTCGGCACGTCGGCGATTCAACTCATCCGCCTCGCGGGGGCGCATAGCATCGTCACGGCGGGCAGCGCCGACAAAATCGCCAAGTGCCTCGAGCTCGGCGCCAAGGCGGGCTGGAATTACCACGACGGATCGTTCGTCGACTTTGTCCGCCAGGAGACAGACGGTCGCGGCGCCGACATCATCTTCGATTTCGTAGGGGCGCCTTACTTCCACGACAACCTGCGCGCGCTGGCCGTGGACGGGCGGCTCATTGTCATCGGCACAATGGGCGGAACGAAGGTCGACGGGTTCGATCTCGGCCATATCCTCGCGAAGCGGCAGCAAATCATCGGGACCGCTCTCCGCTCCCGCAGCCTGGAGGCGAAGATCGAGCTCACGGCCGCGTTCGTGGCGTTCGCCCACGACGAGCTGGCAAAGGGCGACATTTCGCCCGTCCTTGACCAGGTGTACGACTGGCGCGACGTCCGCGCCGCGCACGAGCGGATGGAGGCCAATCAGAACATCGGAAAAATTGTCCTCAGGGTGACGGAGTGACGAAAGACGCCTCGCCCTGACAGTACTCTTCGGGCCTGACGCCATGGAGCGTGTCAGGCCCGAATTTGTTTGCGTTGATGCGCGTCACGCGGGCATGTATCTTGTTCGACAGAAAGCGATTACAACTGTCGAAGGAGGGCGTAACGTGGCGACCCAGGTTGCAGCACAACCGATTGCGTCGAGCGGCCGGGCTCGGGCGGCGATGCAAAAGTTCGGTGGCTTTCTGGCGGGCATGGTCATGCCCAACATTCCCGCGTTTATCGCGTGGGGCCTGATCACCGCGTTCTTTATTCCCACAGGGTGGACCCCGAACGCGAAGCTCGATCAGCTGGTTTCTCCCATGGTCTCATTTCTCATTCCGGTTCTCATTGGCTTCACCGGAGGGCGCCTCGTGCACGGGATCCGCGGGGGCGTCGTGGGCGCCATCGCCACGGCGGGCGTGGCCATTGGCGCATCTCAGCCGATGTTCATCGGCGCGATGATCATGGGCCCCCTCGGCGGCTACCTGATCAAGCAGTTCGACCGCGCCGTGGAAGGGCGCATCCGCGCTGGTTTCGAGATGTTGGTCAACACGTTTTCCGCAGGCATCCTGGGCGGGGGGCTCGCGATTCTCGGTTTTCTAGGCGTGCAGCCCATCATGGATCAGGTGTCCGCTTGGCTGGGTGCGGCGGCCGTGTGGGTGACCAATGCGCATCTTCTGCCGCTCATCGCCATCTTTATTGAGCCGGGCAAGGTTCTGTTTTTGAACAACGCCATCAACCACGGTATCCTTGAACCCATCGGCGTCGAGCAGGCCAAGCAGGCGGGCAAGTCCATCTTCTTCCTGCTTGAGACCGACCCGGGGCCGGGCCTGGGGCTGCTCATGGCCTACTGGGCGTTTGCGAAGGGGGCCATCCGGCAGTCGGCACCTGGCGCAATTCTCATTCAGTTCTTCGGTGGCATTCACGAGGTGTACTTCCCGTACGTGCTGATGCGGCCCATTCTGGTCCTTGCCGTGATCTTGGGCGGCATGGCGGCGGACACGACCTTCATGGTCCTGCACGCCGGCCTCGTGGCGACGCCGTCGCCCGGCAGCATCTTCGCCGAGATCGCCATGACGCCGAAGGGCGGTTACTTCCCGGTGCTTTCGGGCATCTTTGTGGGCGCGCTGGTCTCGTTCCTGGTGGCTTCCTTCTTCATCCGCCGCTCTCGAGACGAGATGGACGAGAGCACCTTGGCGTTCGCCCAGGCTGTGGTGCAGGACATGAAGTCTCAGTCCAAGTTCACGCCGTCCGCTCAGCCAACGGCGCAGGCTGTGGCGGAAGAGGCGACGCTCGCAGGAGTCCCGCAGGCCGTGTATTTCGCGTGTGAGGCTGGCATGGGATCGAGCGCAATGGGCGCGTCCATTCTGAAGAAGCGGCTGCAGGAGGCTGGCTACGACATCCCTGTGCATCACGTGCCGGTGAACCAACTGCCGTCCACAGCAGAGGTGGTGTTCACACAGGCCAGCTTCGAGACGCGCGCGCGCCAGGTCGCGCCGAAGGCGAAGATCTACCTGGTGCAAAACTTCTTGAACAAGGCGACCTACGACCAGCTGATTGAGGACCTTGGCCATCTGAAGGGATGAGGCATGGCGAACGAACTGACGGATCGCCAAAAACTCTTGCTCTTGGAACTGGTGCGGCACTCGGAAGGCGTGGATCCTTCCGAGGCCGCGCGCCGTTTGGACGTCAGCCGCCGCACGCTGCAGCGCGACTTGCGCGCCGTGGCCGGCTGGCTCCGCCCGTTCCGGGTGCGGATGGAGAGTCAAGGCGGGAGGTTATGCCTGCAAGCTTCGCCGCAGGAATTGGGGCGCATCGAAGCTGAACTGGGACCCGTGACTTCGAGAACCCTAGTCGTCACACCCCGACAGCGGGCTGCGCTTCTCGCTCTCTGGCTTCTGGCCGAGCCGGGACCGCTCAAGCTTGCCTATTTGGGCAAGGTTCTCGACGCCGCGCCGGCGAGCTTAAGCAGTGATTTGAACGACCTCGCTCCCTGGTTGCGCGCTCGTCATATGACCCTCGTGCGCAGGCAGGGCTTCGGCGTGTTGGTCGAAGGAAGCGAGGTGGCCAGGCGCGAAGCCATGGCTGACATCGTCTACGAGCAGATATCACCGTATCAACTGGCTCGCATCATCACGCGAGAAGGCGATCTCAGCCATCCCGTCGCGCGTTGGCTCGTTCAGTTTGTGCCGCAATCGGTGCTCAAGGGTCTCGCGGACACCGTCGAAGCCGTACTCGGCGCCGCGGAGCCCCCGGTCGAGGAGGCGGATCGGTCTGAGGTGTGGCTGTATGCTTCCGTCCAATGCCTGCGCGCTGCGCGAGGAGGTGTGGTGCGCGGCGAGGATCTGGGCCCAGCGGAGCGCCCCAGCGACATCGCGCTTGCGAAGGAACTCCTCAACGGTCTGTCGCAGGCGGCTGACCTTCCGGCCCTCGCGACCGAGCCCGAGATCCGGTACATGGCCAGGCACCTCGCCGGCCTACGCGTGCGCCTGGAGGACGATTTCCGGCTGCTTCCGTCCAACGTGACGGCGCTCGATCTCGCCCACCGGTTCGTGCGCGCGGTCGAGGACATCACGCGGCTGCCGTTTGCGTCGGACCCTCTGCTGGTGAGTGGGCTCGCCCAGCACCTCGCGCCTGTGCTCGATCGCGTCCGTGCTGGCCTGCCGATTCGAAATCCACTGCTGGAGGAGGTCAAGGCCCGGTATCCGGATCTCTTTTCCGCGGCGGAATCGGCAGCGCACGAGGTGTTCGCCGCGCATGGGCTTCGGCTGCCGGATGAGGAAATCGGCTTTCTCGCCATGCACCTTGGGGCCTCCCGGGAGCGGCGATGGGCGGAGGAGAAGTGGCGCGCCGTCATTGTCTGCCCCCACGGGCTCAGTTCGGCGCGGCTTCTCGCGAGCCGCGTGCGCAAGGAGCTGCCCGAAGTCTCCGTGCAGGAGGTGGCGTCGGCGAAATCCGCTGCGCACATGAACGCCGATCTCATCCTGTCCACCGTTTCGCTGCCGGAGTCAGGCGTGCCCGTGGTGGTCGTGTCGCCGTTTCTCACGGAGGAGGACCTCCGCGCGATTCGGCTAGCGCTTGCCAAGATGGAGCGGCCTGCACGCACCTCGCTCAAGCCGGGAGAGACACTGACGGGCGCATCCAAGTGGGCCTCGCGGCTCGCTTCTTTGGCCAGGACAGCCACGATTCGAGCGGAGACCGTGGGCGAGGTCATTCGGCTCGTCGGGCTCGATCTCGTCCGACAAGGGCGCGCTTCCGACGCCGAATCGATTGTGGAGGCCATCGAGCGCAGGGAGCGGTTGGGGAGCGTCGTACTGCCGGATCGGCAGCTCGCTGTTTTGCATGCGAGGACTGACGGGATCGACAGCCCGTTTGTCGGCGTCTACCGCTTGGAGCGGCCAATATGGATGCGGGGAGTGGCGGAGGACGAGCCCGTGTCGGTCTTCCTGGTGCTGCTCGCCCCGGTGCACGAGGACCCAGTTGTCATCGACGGCCTCGGCCGCATCTCGGCGGCCTTGGTCGAATCGGAGGCGCTGGTGGAGGCGCTGAAAAGCGCTGACGAAGAGGAAATTCGGCGGCGTCTGTACGACGCGATGGTTCGCCAAGGGGAGTGAATGAAGATGGTGACATTGGACGCGCGCCATGTGGCGCTGAATGTGGGGGCGGAGCCAAAGGAAGAGGCCATTCGCCGGGTGGGCCGCATGTTGGTGGACCTGGGTCATGTGGAGGCGCCGTATGTGGACAGCATGCTTGAGCGAGAGGCTGCGACCACCACATATATCGGCAACGGGATCGCCATTCCGCACGGCATGCCGGATTCGGTGACGTACATTCGCGCATCTGGCATTGTCGTGGCGCAGTACCCGGATGGCGTGGATTTCGGCGGGGAGAAGGCGAAGCTCGTCATCGGTATTGCGGGCAAGGGCGAGGAGCACATGGAACTGCTCTCCCAGATCGCCACGGTCTGCATGGACGAGTCGAACGTCGCGAAGCTGGTCCAGGCGGCGTCGGCCGACGAGATTGTGCAGATTCTGGAGCGCGCGTCATGAGGCGGGCGCTGCACTTTGGCGCGGGCAACATTGGCCGCGGATTCATCGGCTGGTTGCTCGCCGACGCCGGATTTCAGGTGACGTTTGCAGATGTTGTGCCGGGGCTCGTCGACGAGATTGCGGCGAAGCGCAGCTACCGCGTCATTGAGCTCGGCGAGGGAAAGCGCGTCGTCGAGGTGCAAGGCGTGGACGCGTGCCTGCTCGGCTCGGAGCGGTGCGTCAAGCTTGCGGCGACGAGCGATTGGATCACAACGGCGGTCGGTGTTCGCCACCTTGAAGGCGTGGCCGAGGTGTTGGTGGAGGGATTTCGCCGGCGCATGCGAGCGGGGCGAGAGGGCGACGTGATGGTCATTGCGTGCGAAAACGCGGTGCGCGCGACGTCTCAGCTGCGCCGTCACGTCGAGCGGCTGGCGGACGGCGCGTTGCGCGAATTCCTGGATGCGCGCGTGCGTTTCCTCGACGCCGCGGTGGATCGTATCGCTCCGAACCGCGAGGGGCACGCGGAGGATGCGCTGGACGCCGTGGTGGAGTCGTACTACGAGTGGGTGGTCGAGGGGAGTCCCGTGCCCGGCGCGCCGCACGGCATTTCATGGGTCTCGGATCTCGATCCGTATCTGGAGCGCAAGCTGTACCTCGTGAACGGGGCGCACGCCGCCATTGCGTATCTCGCGCATCTCCGCGGCATTGCGACCATCGGCGAGGCGCTCGCGCAACAGGACATCGAGCAGCACGCCGCGGGCTTTCAGGAGGAAGCGGCGCGCGGCTTGGCGCATCGCCACCCTGCCTTCGATGTCGCCGATCTCACCTCGTACGCAGCGAAGGTGCGAACGCGTTTCGCGAACCCGCACGTGGTCGATCACGTCACGCGCGTCGCCCGCGATCCGCTGCGCAAGCTGGCGCCGCGCGAGCGCCTGATGGGCCCCCTCGTGGCGGCCGCCGAAGCGGGCTGCGAAACGACGGCCATCGAACGGGCCATCGCATCTGCGCTGTGCTATCTGGACGAGAACGACGAGGCTTCGCTGGAGTTGCAGCGGCGAATCGCGACCGAAGGCGTGGAGCAGGTGGCTCGCGCGGTGTGCGGCCTTGATGGCGCACCGCTTCGCGGCGTGATGGCTGCGTACCGGGAACTGCAAGCCCCTATCCATTAAAACAAGACAAACCTACAGGAGGTCATGGAGATGGCAATGGCACAGCGAGAAATCGAACTCAAAAACCCTTCCGGGCTGCATGCTCGGCCGGCTTCGCTGTTTGTGGCAGAGGCGAACAAGTTTCAGTCGGAGATTTTCTTAGAGGCGAAGGGCAAGCGGATCAACGCCAAGAGCATTCTCGGCCTGTTGTCGCTCGCCATCGGGCAAGGCACCGTCATCAAGATTGAGGCCGAGGGCGACGACGCAGAGCAGGCCGTCACCGCGCTGTGCGATCTCGTCGCGTCCGGGTTCGGCGAGTGAGGTGACCAAGATGGGCACGGTGTATCGCGGCGTGGCCGCGTCGGACGGGGTCGCGGTGGCGAAAGCGTGGCTCGTCGCCCCGAGTGAGCCGTCCGTCGAGCGCGTGGAGGTTGCAGATCCTCAGGCCGAGTGGGCGCGCGTCGAGCGGGCCATCGCCGCCGCGAAAGAGGAACTCGCGGCGTTGCGCCAGACAGCCTTGGACAAGTTGGGCGAGGCGGAGGCGCAGTTGTTTGTCGCGCACGCGCAGATGCTCGACGATCCCGAACTCACGGGGCAGATTCGCCAAGCCATTGAGGCGGAGCGCGTCAACGCCGAGTGGGCGGTGAAGAGCGTGATCGACACCTTGGTCGGTCTGTTTGACGCGCTCGACGATGAGTACATGCGCCAGCGCGCGGCGGACGTCCGCGACGTGGGCAGCCGCCTGCTCCGCCATCTCCAGGGCGGTGGCGGGGCGAGCCTCGCGGATCTCGCGGAGCCCGTCGTCCTGGTGGCGCGCGATCTCGCCCCTTCCGACACGGTCCAACTGGATCCCGCGTTTGTGCGCGCGTTTGTGACGGACATCGGCGGGCGCACGTCGCACACGGCCATCATGGCGAGATCGCTCGGCATCCCAGCGGTGGTGGGGCTCGGCGACATCACGGCGCACGTGGCCTCTGGGCAGGTGCTCGCCGTCGACGGGAGCGAGGGACTCGTCGTTGTGGAGCCGAATGAGGAGGAGTTGGCGCGCTTCTCGGCGCAAGTGGAGCGGCAGCAGAGGGAACGCTCTCGCCTCGCCGCGCTGCGCGACGCCGAATCCGTCACGCCGGACGGGCGCAGGGTCGAGATCGCCGGGAACATCGGCACGCCCGCCGAAGTGGCGCAGGTGTTGGCCCAGGGCGGGGAAGGCATCGGGCTTTTCCGCTCCGAATTCCTGTACATGAATCGCGACACGGCGCCGACGGAGGAGGAGCAGTTCGCGGCCTACAAGGAAGTGGCGGAGGCGATGCAGGGACGCCCGGTCATCGTGCGCACGCTCGACGTCGGCGGCGACAAGGGCATCCCGTATCTCGGCCTGCCGCACGAGGACAACCCGTTCCTCGGGTATCGGGCCATCCGCGTCTGCCTGGATCAAAGGGAACTGTTTGCGGCGCAGCTTCGCGCCATCCTGCGCGCGTCGCACTACGGCAAGCTGCGCGTGATGTTCCCAATGATCGCGACGGTGGAGGAGGTGCGGGCGGCCAAGCGCGAACTCGAGGCGGCGAAGCAGGCGCTGCGCGAAGAGGGCGTGCCGTTCGACGAGGACATCGAAGTGGGCATCATGATCGAGATTCCGGCGGCGGCCGTCGTGGCGGATCGCCTGGCGAGGGAGGTCGACTTCTTCTCCATCGGCACGAACGATCTCGTCCAGTACACGCTGGCGTGCGATCGGCTGAACGAGCGGATTTCCCACCTGTACCAGCCGCTCAACCCGAGCGTGTTGCGGTTGGTGAAGATGGTCATTGACGGGGCGCACGCCGAGGGCAAGTGGGTCGGCATGTGCGGTGAGCTGGCGGGGGATCCGCGCGCGACCGCCATTCTCCTCGGCCTGGGGCTGGACGAATTCAGCATGAGCGCGGGCTCCATCCTCAAGGTGCGCGACGTCGTGCGCAACACGCGCTACGAGGACGCGAAGGCTTTGGCGGCCCGGGCGCTCGAGGCCGATACCGAGGCGGATGTGTTGAAACTGGTGGAAGCCTGAGGCTCTGGAGTCGACGCGATCGACCATCATCCCGCGGGGTGCATCGCCCCGCGGGATTTTTGCAGAGGGGCGTCGCTTGCCGGAACCGAGCCTGGCGCGCGTTCGCTACGTTCGCTCGTATCTTCCTATGAATACCCCACTCCCGCTTCATCACCCGCACTTCTCACTGATCCCACATGGGCTTCGCTGCGTATGATTCCATGAAACGCGACGTCGGTCTTTGAGGAGCGGCAAGCCATGGCCTCCAGCTTGTCCCGTGCGGCGGCTTCCACTATCATACGTGACAGCACAACCAACTCCATCGTCCGTTTGAGGAGAGTGGACATGAACGGTGAGCTGTCCGACGACATGCTGCTTGCCGCCATCGCGCGCGGGCAGCGCGATGCGCTCGAGGCGTTCTACGACCGATTCGCGCGCCTCGTGTACAGCTTCGCCTACCGCGTGACGGGCAACGTCTCGCACGCCGAAGAGATTGTGCAGGACGTGTTCGTCAAGGTGTGGCGTCAGGCGCATGCCTACAATCCCGCGCTGGGCAAGGTCTCCACCTGGCTGTTGACCATCGCGCGCCGATCCGCCATTGATCTCCACCGCCGCGAGCGGCGTCAACAGCACGAGTCGGGCGAAGACGTGTTTCCCATCTTGCCAGATCACGGGCCCACGCCGGATCGCGTGGCGGAGCAGAGCGACTTGCGATTCCGCATCCGGGAGGCCCTTGCCAAGCTCCCGGAGGAGCAGCGGCAGGTTGTCGAGTGGATGTACTTCCAGGGGTATACGCAAAACGAGATCGCCGAACGATTCGGTTGGTCGCTCGGGACGGTGAAGAGCCGCGCTCGGCTGGCGATGCAGAAGCTGCGCGAAGAATTGCAGAGCGTCGGATGGGAGGTGGAGGGCCGTGGCTGACAAGGTGTGCGAACTGTGTGCGCTCTACGTCCTCGGAGGGCTCGACGAAGCTGAACGGCGCTCGTTCGAGGAACATCTGGCCGCTTGCCCCGACTGCCAGGCCGAACTGGCCGAGATGAAGCCCATCGCCGACGCCATGCTGTACGACTTCGACGAGGTGTCGCCGCCGCCCGAGTTGCGTCAGCGCGTCCTGGCAGCCGTCTTTGAGGAGATGGACGCGGAAAGCGGCGCGAACGGCGCATCTGCATCGCCACGGGCTTCGAAAGAGGGCGCAGCGCCGCGTGACCGCGCGACCGACGACCGGCCTGCCGTGGAATCCCCCTCTGCGTTCGAACCGGCTTCGGACTCAAAATCGACGGTTGAAGCTTGGTCGTCGCGCCGCGAGCGGCGCCGGATTCGGACGTGGTGGATGGCGCCTTGGGCCGCGCTGGTGCTTGTCGCGGCAGGGCTCGGGTGGTCGCTACATCGCGTCGCTCCGTACCAGACGATTGGCGAGGTGAAGACCCAGGTTCAACTCGCGCCGACGGCAGGGATGGGCAGCGCGCAGATGTGGGTCATTGCTTCACCTCAGGGTAAAGAGATGCTCATCCGCTTTCACGGTTTGAAGCGACCGGTCGGATCGCAGGTCTATCAGGTTTGGGTGATTCACAACGGTCAGCCGCCGCAGTCCGCCGGCGTGTTTGTTCCGGACGCGCAGGGGAACGCCGTGTTTGCCTCGCTGATGCCGAACGAACCGGTGAATGTCGTGGCGGTGACGCTGGAGCCAAAGGCGATTGACGTGCGGCCGCTTGGCACGATGGTGTTCAAGGCACAGCTCTCCACCTGATGGCAAGCCGGTGAGAGGCAAGCGTCGAGGCAGGAGTTTGTTGCGGGCGCATCGAACGCATCACCCTGAAGCGGTCCAGAGGAAGTGGGGCGATTGGGGTGTCGAGCCTCTTGACGGATCACGATGCGCTCGGCCTCGCGGAGCTGGTGCGGACGAGACAGGTTCACCCGCGGGAGCTCGTTCAGGCGGCCATCGAGCGCATTGAAGCGCTGAACCCAAAGCTGAACGCCGTCATTCACAAGCGCTATGAGAAGGCGCTCGCCGAGGCCGAGAACGTGCCCCTCGACGCGCCGCTGGCTGGCGTGCCGGTGCTCGCGAAGGACGTGCACCAGGAGATCCAAGGCGAGCCGATGACGTTTGGTTCCAAGTCGTACGCGTCGCACATCGCCAGCGAAGACTCCCACTTTGTTCGGCAGCTCAAACGCGCCGGAGCCATCTTCCTAGGTATCACCAATGTGCCGGAATTTGCGCTCATGGCCGTCACGGAGCCAAGGCACTACGGGCCCACGCGTGGCGAGGTTCCTTGAGTCGCTCGGCCATGAGGTCGAAGAGCGAACAGCGCCGGTCGACGGCCGGCAGCTGGCCCAGAGCTACATCTGGATGTATTTCGGCGAGGTGGGGGCTCAGCTCCAATCTCTCCGCAGCATCTTGGGGCGTAAACCCCGGCCGCGTGACGTGGAACCCGCCACCTGGCTCCTCGGAGCGATGGGGCAATTCGTCTCCGTCGCCGACTTTGTCGCGCGTCTGCGAGCGTGGGACGAGGCGGCTGCGCAGATGGAAACGTTCCATGAAACGTACGACGTCTATCTTACGCCGACGACGGCCATGCCACCCGCGCGCATCGGCGAGCTGTCGCTTCGATGGAGCGAAGAGAAGATCGCCCGCTGGTCGCACCGTTGGGGGATTGCACGGCTTCTCGCGCGGGCGGGCCTCGTGGATAAGCTCGTGGAGACAAGCCTCATGCGAACGCCGTTCACCCAACTCGCCAACTTGACCGGTCAGCCAGCGATGTCGCTGCCACTGTACAGGTCTTCGACGGGCGTTCCGCTCGGCGTGCAGGTCGTGGCGGCGCGCGGTCGAGAAGATTTGCTTCTCCAACTCGCGGCCTTGTTGGAGCAGACGAGCCTGTGGCTGGACGTGAAGCAGAACCCGCTCGTTCGCGAAGAGCGCCGCCCTCCATCGCAGGATGTGTAGATAGCCCTCGTGTGCCCCCTCCAAAACACCTCGAGAGCGCCGTCCAAGGTCTGGGCGGCGCTTCTCTATGCGCCGCCCATTTCGTCGGTCGTGTGATCCATGAGCCGCCCCCCTTCGTATCCCTAGGCGAGTGTCACAGAAAGGAGGGCGGCTGATGCGCTCCCACCGGTACCAAGCGTTTGTGCTGCTGCTCGTCGGATATGAATGGCTCATCTCTGGACTCGACAAGGTGCTCGCTCACAACTTCGCGCAGGGGCTGGCCGGTCAACTCGCGGCCGCGGAGCACGGCCTGCCGTATGGGTTCTACGCGTCGCTCTTGTCTCACGTGTTCGTCCCTCACGCGCAACTGTTCGCGTGGCTCGTGATGGCTGGCGAGTGTGCGAGTGGCGTGCTCCTGCTCGCGCTTGGCGCCATCGCTTGGTTTCGCCCGCTGTCGCCGGTTCAAAAGGCCATCGCGGTTGTCACGCTCGCCGTCGCCAGTTTCATGGTGATGAACTTCTTCTTCTTTCAGGGCGGCAGCTACTTCCTCAATCCGTCGGACCCCTACAATGAGGGTATTCCCGTTGATTTTGTTCTCTTCTGGATTCAAATCGGAACCATGATAGCGCTTCTTCGAGAAAAATCGAATGAAGAAGTGATCCAACCTTCTCTTTCATCCGTAGACACGAGTGAAAGATTTCACAGAACCCATGGAGGGATGTCGAAATGAAGATGAGAAACAAGGCTAAGTGGCTCGGAGCTTCTGCCGCTTCCATGATCGCGCTGGGGAGCATGTCGAGCGTAGCGATGGCGGGGACAACGTCCAACATGTGGCCGGTGAAGCCGTCGCCGGTAACGGCCAACGCAGCCATCAACCTGCGGGTCAATCTCGACAACCTGCTCGCGCAGCACGCCGTGCTGGCCATTGAGGCGATGGAGGCCGGCTACGACAATGCGCCGGATTACAACAATTGGGTGTCGCTCTTGAGCCAGAACACCGATGCCCTGTCGAACGCCATCGCGTCCGTTTATGGATCGCAGGCCGGCCAGGAATTCAAGTCGATGTGGAGCGCGCACATTCAGGATTTCGTCAACTACGTCGTGGCCACGGTCAAGAACGATCCGGCTGGTCAGCAAGCCGCACTCAACGCTCTACAGCAGTACGAGGTGAACTTCGCCAAGTTTCTGGCGTCTGCCAACCCGTACTTGAACGAGCAGGCGGTGCAGGACGGCCTTCGCCAGCACGTCCAGGAGCTCTTGACCGCGTTCACCGACTATGTGAACAAGGACTACAACGACATGGCTCAGGAGCTCGTGCAGGCGTACAACCACATGTTCATGGTGGGTGACGCGCTCGCAGGCGCCATCGTGAAGCAGTTCCCGCAGAAGTTCGGGACAGCCTCTCCGGATACCGCTGCGGCGAATCTGCGCGTGACCCTGGATCAGCTTCTGGCCCTGCACGCCGATCTCGCCAACCTCGCCATGGAGGCTGGATACAGCGGTGCGGGAGATTTCCAAGCCCTGGCCAACGTCCTCGGCCAAAACACGGATCAGCTGTCGAGCGCGTATGGCTCGGTGTACGGCGCGCAGGCAGGAGCGGAATATAAGCAGTTCTGGGCGGATCACATCAATGACTTCGTGAACTACGTTGTCGCGACGGCCAAAAACGACGCGAGCGGTCGCCAGCAGGCGCTCAATGCCCTTGAGGACTACAAGGTCCATTTTGCGGAGTTCTTGGGCAGCGAGAACCCGAATCTCAACGTCCAGGCGGTGGAGGACGGCCTCGAGACGCACATCGATGAGTTGCTTGCGACCTTCAACGACTACGTGAACAAGGACTATGCGGATTCCGCGAGCGAGTTCGCCATGTCCTACAATCACATGTTCATGACCGGCGACTCGCTGGCAGCCGGCATTGTCCAGCAGTACCCGGTCAAGTTCGAGAGCGCAAGTGACACGTGGACCTGGACCGGCATCTCGCTGGAGGTGAACGGCCAGGCGTGGAAGATGCCGCTTGGCGTCTGGGGCGTGAACCCGGCCACGAACCAGAGCGAGCAGTACGTACCCATCTGGTACGTGATGCAGGTGCTCGACAAGCTGAACATCCACAACAGCTGGAACGGGCACGAGTGGATGATCCAGACGAGCGGATCGTACAACTGGAATTCGAAGTTCAGCGGTGGGTACATCACGCTCGACATCAACGGCCATGCGGTCGGCATGGCGAACGGCACAGTCCTCGTGGATCCATACTCCCACATGCCCACCACGTTCATGGCGATGTCGGATGTCGCCAAGATCCTGAACGATCTCGGCCTGAAGTACACGTGGGGCGGCTCGACGCTCAACATCATGACCTCGATGTGAGGACCGCAAGCGCAACTCCAGACGCCTAAGAGGAAGCCCGGCGATGCGATTCGCCGGGCTTCAGTGTGTCCAGACAAGGAGCGCGATGCTGACGAGCGCCATCGCCATCACGGCGAGGTCTCGTCCGCGCACCCGCCACCCGGGCAGCAGGGCGGATGGAGGCGGAACTTCAAACAGCCGGCGCGCCTCCATGGCATCCGCCGTCGCTTCACCGAAGCGGAGCATGCGGATGACAAACGGCGCAATGACGTTTGCCACGTCCACGAGCACCCGCGAGGTGCTAAGGAGACGGCCGGCGTTTTGCAGGCGGACCCGGTAGGCATACCACTGTTCCCGGTAAATGACTTCGACCGCGGGGATGAACCGGGTCACAAGCGCGCCGAACCAACTGGCCACGAGCCGCTGCCGGCGTGGCACGATGCGGGCAAGAGTGGCTTCGACGAGCGCCGCAAACTGGAGCGACGAAAATCGCGCGAGCGCCAGCTGGCCAATCTGCAAGAAGCACCAATACGGCACCACTTCAAGCAACGTGTGCTTCGCCGTGGCGGCATGAAAGGCCCAGCGCGTATGGAAGGGCGGTCCCAGCTGCAGGCCGCTTACGGCGCACGCTAGGGCGGCAAAGCTCACCCAGGTCCACGTCAGGCGCAGGCTCGTGCGCAGCGGCGCGCGCAGGGCGGCGAGCAGCGCAAGGGTGGCCAGCACGGCGACGAGATCGCCTGCCGGCCGGTGCACGAGCGCAATGGCGATGGTGATCGCGGTCAGCGACAGCCAGCGAAGGGCTGGGTGAAAGGCGCCCACACGGCTCTCAGCGCCGGCCTCCGGTGGCGGCATTTCCATGGCGGCGGACGCCAACTCGCTCGAGGCGGCCGCAGCCGCCGGCACGGGCCCGGCTTCCTGGCCCAACGCCTCTTCGGAGCACCTCGCTCCATCCTGCACAGCGGGTGACGCCAGGAGGCGGGCGGCGAGATCTTCCGGGCGACAGAGGCCAGGCTTTGGCCCGCCCGCGGACGCGATGGCCAGCGCGAGCCGCACCGACGGCGGAAGGGGGACGCCGTCCCGCTCCAAGGACGCCGCGGATTCCGCGAATGCCTGCGGCGTCCCGTCGAAGACGAGGCGGCCGTGGGCGAGCGCCAGTACGCGGGTGGCAGAAAACAGCGCCTCGTCGAGATCGTGCAGGGCCGTGATGGCAAGGCCGCCTTGTTGCACAAATCGCGCGATCTCGGCGAGCAGTTCGGCCCGCGACGGTGCGTCGAGCCCGCTCGTCGGTTCGTCGCAAAGGAGCACCTCGCCAGGCCGCGCGAGCGCCATGGCGTAGACAAATTTGCGCTGCATGCCGGTCGACATGCGGGACGGAAGATCGTCCGGCTGCAGATGGCCGAGGCCGAAGGGGGCGAGCTGCGGCACCACCCATTCGCCCCACCCGCGCCGGAGGTCGGCGCTTGGCATCCGCAGGCTTGCCGCGAACTCGTCCGCGGCGGAAGTGGCAATGAGCAGCCGCTCCGGCGCTTGCGGGAGGTACGTTCGCCGCACGTCCGTGGCTCCTGCAGGCGCGCGGTAGCCGATCTCGCCCGCCACGGGCTGCGACACGCCAGCCAGCGCGTCGAGCAGCGTCGACTTGCCCGAGCCGTTTCGCCCCACGAGCACAATCCACTCGCCGGCCGACGCTTCAAACGAGATGTTCGACAGAATCGGCACCTTTCCGCGCGCGAGAGTCGCCGATTTCACCTGCAACAGCACGCCGCCATCCCTCCACAAACTCGTCTTCTGTGAGCGGCGCGAAGTCCGCCCCGGTCGCTTCCCGGATCCGGCGCGCGGCTTGAACGAGGTAGGGCGCCGCAAAGCCGAGATCGTCGCAAGGGGCATGGCCGTCGCGTCCGTAGAAGAAGGCGCGGGGCGACATGGGCTCGCGCATGGCGCCGCCCTTCACCACCACGATGGCGTCCGCCGCGAGCACGTCGTCCATGTCGTGCGTGACGAGGAGCACGGTTCGCCCGGTTTGCGCGAGCCGCCGGAACACGGCGCGCATGGCGGAGCGGGCGTCGGGATCGAGCTCCGCCTGCGTCTCGTCCATCAGGAGCACGTCGGCGCCGGACGCGAGTGCGCCTGCCACTGCGAGTTTCGCCATCTCACCGCCCGAAAGCGCGTCGACTGGGCGATCCGGCTGCACCCGGAGTCCGACGGTTTGCAGCCACTCGTGAATCTCGCTTTGAAGCGCGCGCCGGTCCGGTGCCGGATGGCCCAGGTGCGCGGCGCGCGCGGCGATGGCGACCGCGAGTTCCTCCTCGACCGTCTGCCCGACAAAGCTCGCCGCGGGCGGCTGAAAGCCCATCTGCACGCGCCACCTCGCTTCGCGCCAGGGCCGACCATGCACGTCGATCTCGCCCTGAAACCGCGCCAATCCGACCAGAGCTCGAAAAAACGTGGTCTTACCTGCGCCGTTTGGGCCCACGAACGCCACGATGCGCCCGCGGGCGATTTCACCGGACACGTCGCGCAAAACCGGCTTCGAAGCCCCAGGGGGCGAGACGGACAGCCCCCGCCACGCGAGCGCGGGAGGTCGCATCTGGGCCGCGTCTTTGGGCCGCGTGGACACGTTCGAAGGTGAATTCAACATGAGACGCCCTCCGCTCGCATTCGAGGTTGTCTTTTGCTCCTATTGTCAACTATAATCCACTCGTAGGTTAACAATATCACATGGATTCGGAGGAGTGATCAAGTTTCATGGCCAAAGTTCGCGGTCTCATCTTCTGTGCGCTCTTCATCGCCATCTTCGCCGTGCTGAGCCTGGTTCAGATTCCGGTCGGCTCCGTGCCCATCACGCTCGAGACGCTCGTGGTGCAGGTGTGCGCCGGCTTGCTCGGGCCGTGGTACGGCGCGCTGACCTTCGTGCTCCTCATTGTACTGGATCTCATCGGCCTTCCGCTCATCGGCGGTCACGCCGGTCCCAGCCTCATGCTCGGCCCGACGGCCGGCTACATCTGGGGCTGGCCGTTCTGCGCGCTCTTCGCGGGCCTCGCCATCTCGCGGGTGCGGCCCGGATCGCGCGGCGAGATCGTCAAACTCATCGCCATCCTGTTCGTGCTGGGCGATCTCGTCTGTTACATCCCGGGCGTGCTGTGGCTGCGGCACGTGGTGCCGTCGCTGCATCCGTGGGGCTCCGCGCTGGCAGGCGGCGTGTGGCCGTTTTTGCCCGGCGACTTCGTCAAGAGCGTGCTGGCCGCCGTCATTGTGGCGCGAGTGCGCCGCGTGTATCCGACGGAGCGCATCCTCCGCGGCGAGCGGTATGCGGCGGAGTCCTGACGAGGGAGAAGCTTGTGCCGCTGTCGGAAGGCCCGCGCCTCGCCTGGGGCGGCGGGCCTTCGTCGTGCCTTCTGCGCGGAGAAGGATTTTGCATTTAGAAGCACGAACTACATCGATACGCATGCTCCGCATGGGGGGCCGAGATCGATGCGGGCCTGGCTCAAGTGGCTCTTGTTGAAGCCGTTGGCGACCGAATATCGGCTGCTGGCTTACGTGGTCAGCATGCAAGTGGTGGTGCTGGCCATGGTGGCGGCCATTGTGTACGATGCCGCGGGCGGGGTGCACACGCTGGCGCACTGGGAACAGGCCATCCGGACGGACAGCCTGCCCATTCTCCGCGCGATGGCCTCGCGTCCGCTTTATCTGACGCTCTGGATTGCAGGAATCGGCACCGCACTCCTTCTCGCTTTCTCCGCCTTTGCATACCGCGAACTGTTTCTCGATCTGCGCCAAAAGCGGGACTTGCGCAGGCGTCTCGCGCACGAGTCGAGCCACGATGCGCTCACCGGAGTCCTCAATCGCGCCTACTTCATGGACTACTTCGAATACGCGGTGCGGGCAGCGGAACGAGACGCGGATCGCCTCGCGCTTTTGTACATCGATCTCGATCGGTTCGAAGCGCTGAACGCGGCCTTTGGCTATCGCGCGGGCGACGACGTGCTGCGCGCCGTGGCTCAGGTATGGCAGGCCGAAAAGCGCAGCGAGGACGTTTTGGCCCGCCTAGGTGGGGACGAGTTTGCCCTTCTCATGGCGCACGCCGGTCCGGAGCTCGATGTCCTCGCCGTGGCGAATCGGCTCATGGCTTCGTGCCGCGAAGTGGATGCGTGGGCGAATCGTTTCGATCTCGGCGCGTGTGTCGGGATCGCCTTCTTTCCCGAAGACGGCACCACCCCCGACGTGTTGCTGCGCAAGGCGGAGCTCGCGGTGCAGCGCGCGAAGCGGCGAGGGCGGCACCAGGTCTGCTTCTATCGGGAGTCCATTGCGGCGGCCATGTCGCGGGCGGATCGCCTGCGGAACGAATTGCCTCGCGCCATCGCGCGGGGCGAGTTGTACGTAGTGTACCAGCCCGTCGTTGAAGCGAAGTCGGGCGAGTTGGTGTCCGCGGAGGCGCTCGTGCGCTGGCGGCACAAGGAGTTCGGCGAATTGTCGCCGGGCGAGTTTCTCCCGGTTGCCGAGGAAGCGAGGCTGATGCCGGCCATCACCAGGCGCGTGATGGAGCAGGCCATCGCCAGTCTCGCGGCGTGGCGGGAGAGCGGGCTGTCGCTTACCATCTCCTTGAACATCTCCGCGCAGGACTGCCAATTGTACGGCGATCTCGTCGACGACCTCTCGCGCGCGGTCGCCGAGCACGGCGTGAAGCCGGAAGACGTCGAGATCGAGCTGACGGAGCAGTCGCTGATGGAGCACGCGGCGGAGGATTTGGTCCGGTCGCTGTGTCAGCGCGGCTTTCGCATCGCGCTCGACGACTTTGGCACGGGGTACGCGTCGCTCGCGTATCTGCAGCGGTTTCAGGTGACCCGGATCAAAATCGACCGGAGTTACGTGGCGCGCCTGTACACAAATGAGTACTATGAGCGGCTGATTCGCGCCGTGATGGCGCTCGCGGGGGAACTGGGGCTCGAGGTCACAGCCGAAGGTGTGGAGACCGCGGAGCAGGAGGCGCTCCTGCGGGCGATAGGCGTGAACAGGCTGCAGGGCTTTCGCTACGGTCGGCCTGTGACCGCGTCGGCCCTGCAGGAGGTGGCGGCGGGACATACAGATCCGCTTTAGCGGAGATGGGCGAAAGGTGCGCCGATGAGACGGGGGTATCGGGCGTTGGCGGATTTGGCATACCCAAGCGCGTTGAAGCGATATGTGGCCCTTCTGGTGGTGCAGAAATTCTTCTCGAGCGTTGTTTTATACGGCGTCGTTGCCTCGCTCTTCATGGTGTCGCGAGGGCTTGATTACACAGAAATCTTCACATTGGAGTCCGTCTTGGCCCTCGTTCTTTTCCTTGTGGACATTCCTTCGAGCGCGTGGGCGGATAGATATGATCGAAAATGGATGTTGGTCGTCGGACATGCAGCCGCGGTGCTGTCCGTGCTGGTCTTTGCCTGGGCGCGTCCATTCTGGGTGTTTGCGGTCAGCTATGCGCTGAGCGGTGTGGGTATCGCCATCCTGTCAGGCGTTGAATCGGCGTATGTATACGATCTGTGCAAAGCGTTCAATGGGCAGGAACATGCGACCCGGGTGTACGCCCGGCTTAACGCTGCGGAACAATGCGCCACCGTGCTGAGCTTTCCGTTGGGCAGTTGGCTGGCGACACACGGTTACGTGCTGGCGGTCTACGCGACGGCTGCAGCCAATGCGGCAGGGCTCCTCCTCATATTGCTCCTGCCGGCCCAGCGGATTCGGGAGAATCAGGGACAAGAGAGCGCTCAAGGTGCCACGAACCAGCGGAGCGCGTTGGTCTCCACATGGAACTTCATTGTGTCAAACCCGCGATTACTGCTGTTGGCCTTTGCTGGCCCCGCGGTGTGGGTGGTGTTCAACGGTTTCAACTATCTGAATCAGCCGCTCTTCGTCAGGGCGGGGTTGCCAGTGCATGACTTCGGCTGGGTAATGGCGGCCGGATCGCTCGCCGCGATGGCCATTTCGTTCTTGGTTGGCCGCGTAAACCAGCGATTTGGCTTCATGGGCCCCATTGTAGCCAGTACCTTGGCGATGTCCGCTGCTTTTGCGTGCATGGCGTGGACGAATCACCTGGCATGGATTGTCGTCGCCATTTTGATTCTCAACATGGGCGAATCACTGCGGTCGCCCCTGTTGAACAGCCTCACGAATTCACTTGTGCCCTCGGAGGTTCGGGCGACCGCTTTATCCGTTCTGACTGCGGTCGGCACCTTGTTGACCTTGATTTTGAACCCCGTTGTTGGTTACTTTGCGGACCACTCGGTGGCCGCAGGTCTTCTCTTCAGCGGCGCGCTCGTTTTCCTGTTTTCCTTCGGAGGTTTGCCGTTCCTGCTCCGCATGAGAGGGCATTCGGCGTTGCGTGAGATGTCTTCCGATCCGTCAGGGGATGCCAGTGCGCGGTAACTCTGTTTTGCATATTGGCGTTCGAGCTTGGACGAGGCTCGGTGGGAGGAAGCTTGCGAGCCTATCATGCGGCCGATCCGCTGGGCGAGCAGTCCGCAATGGGCACCATCCGCCAGGCGTCCATGGAGAGGCCCGCCTGATGAACGCGCATCAGGCGGGCCTGTGAAGCCATTACGCCCAGAACCCCACGTACTGAGTCTCCTTTTCAAATCCCCACACAATCCAGATGATGTTGTACACGAAAGGGATGAGTATCCACCACACGTTCGCGCCGCTGTGCCCAAACGCGCGGCACAACTTCACCTGCCAGATGATGAAGAAGATCACGTTGACGATGGGCACGAGCAAAATCAAGATCCACCATGCGCTCTTCTGAATCATCTTGAGCTGCAGGACGATGTTCAGGACAGGTACCCAGGCGAACCAGGCGATGCGCGCGAGTCCTGCCTTCTTGGCGAGTCGATAAAAGGCGATGGATGTAAGAATATAAAGTGCGATGTCAATGAGGTACACCAGGACGAGCACTCGATCACCTCCCTCCGTCGGCTGCAACGGCCTCAAAAGTCAACTTATGCGCACGCTCTCATCTTATGAAATTTCCATCTCCTTGCCTAGAGTCAGATTCCGGATGCCTCATTCGGCGCGCGGCAGGATCGGACGGCGAAAGGGCGAATCCATCACCTGAATCGCGTAGGTGGAGGAGGGAGAGCGTGGGCATGGAATCATCGCTCGCAGCCCGGGAGGCAGAGCGCGTCGCCCAGAGCCTCGAAAGGTTGGAGGATCTCACCACGCGAGGGCAGGGCGCACACGAAGACGCCCAGGCGCTCGTGTACCGGCCGCCGCGCATTGCGCGCCCGGTGCCCGGGTATCAGTGGCATGGCGCGCTGGGGCGCGCACAGGCCATCATCCGCGTGCCGCGCGACTGGAACGGCAAGCTCGTCATCGGCGCCACGCCAGCCGTCCGATCGGAATTCGCGCTGGACCACCTCGTCTCGGACATCGTGCTTCAGAGGGGTTACGCCTATGCCGCCTGCGACAAGGCGACGCCCGGCCTGACTCTGCGCGATCCCGCCCGTTCCATGGCGGAGTGGGAGTATGCTTACGTCCATCTGCTCGAGGTGGCCAAGCGCGTGCTCGCCCTACGTTTCGCGCAGTCTCCGCTTCGCACCTACGTGCTCGGCGTGTCGAACGGCGGCTACGTGGCGCGCATCCTGGCCGAGCGGCATGCGGGCGAGATCGACGGCGCCGTCGACTGGGAGGGTGTGCACTGGGATCCAGAAGGACAGCACCTTTTGAAAACGCTTCCGGCATGGATCGCCGGGTTCGCCGCGTACGCGCGCGCTGACGGTACCGAGCGAAATCGGCTGCGGGATGGCCTTGTGGAACTCGGGCTGCCGGGCGGTGCCGAGCGCCACTGGTCCATCTACTGCCAGATGTACTGGCTCGTGACGCTCTGGCTCTACGGGCGCAATCTGGACCCCGACTGGCCCGCCTTCGCGCTCCTTTGGTCGAACGACTGGCTGGGCGATCCGTCCGACCTTGCGGCCTATCCAGCCGAAGAGCGGGCTTCGCGCGTCGCGCCCCGTATCCGCCCCATCGCCAACACCGGCCGGATTGGCGTGCCCGTGCTCACGGTGGCGGGAAATTGGGACTGCCTCTTGCCCTTTGCCCATCATCAGGCGGCGTACGCCGAGAAGGTCGCCGCGTCCGGCTGCGCGCACCTGCACCGGCTGTACGAGATCGACCGCGGCAATCACGTGGACGGGCTCTTGCGGCTCGATCGCGGCGAAGAACAGCCGGTCTTTCCGTATTTTGAAGCGGCATTCACGCGCCTCGAGCGGTGGGTGGAGCGCGGCGAGGAGCCGCCGCCAGGCGGCCTGTACCGCACGGTTGACGCTCTCGCGGGAGGCGCGGAACTGTACGCAGACACCAATTTGGAGGCGTGATGAAGATGGAGATTTCTTTGCAAGGGCGCGTCGCCGTCGTCACCGGCGCCGCGAGCGGGATTGGGCTCGCCGTCGCCACGGCCATGGCTGAAGCGGGGGCGAGCGTAATGTTGTCAGACCTGCGCCAGGATGCGGCCGAAGCGCAGGCACAGGCCCTGCGGCAGCGCGGACTGGAGGTGACGGCCATTGCGGCGGACGCCTCGGACGAGGGCGAGATCGATCGGCTGTTCACGCAGGCGGAAGCGCAGTATGGCCGCGTGGACATCGTCGTCAACAACGCCGGCATGCAGCATGTGGCGCCCATCGAAGAGTTCCCGTCCGACGTCTTTCGCAAGATGGTGGACCTCATGCTCACGGGGCCGTTCCTCAGCATCAAGCGGGCGCTGCCCGGGATGAAAGGCCGCGGGTATGGGCGGATTCTCAACATGGCCTCGGTCAACGGCCTCATCGGATTTGCGGGCAAGGCGGCGTACAACGCGGCCAAACACGGGCTCATCGGCCTGACGAAGGTGGCGGCGCTGGAGGCGGCAGAGCACGGCGTGACCGTGAATGCGCTCTGTCCCGGCTATGTGGATACCCCGCTCGTCCGGAACCAACTGGCCGATCTCGCCCGCACGCGCAACGTCCCGGTGAAGCAGGTGCTGGAGGACGTGATCTATCCGCTCGTGCCGCAGAAGCGGTTGCTCGCGCCCGAGGAGGTGGCGCACTACGCCGTGTTCCTGGCGTCCGATCTCGCCGCCTCCGTCACGGGCCAGGCCGTCGTGATCGACGGGGGATACGTGGCGCAGTAAGGGATTTGTCTTGGGCGGCTCCGTCGGTTAAGATGACGGTAGAATCGATGCGGTGATGGAGCTCACCGGAACCGCCCGCAATGGGCTGATGGCTCCTGCGATGCACGGACGCTTTCCTGGATGCGTCTGCGCGTGGCAGGGGCCATTTTCATGTGGAGCGAAGGGGGAGAAGGGCTTGGACGAATGGAAAAAGATTGCAGCCGTGTTGATCGGCGGCGCGCTGGGCGGGGGACTGCGCGATCTCGTCGACGTCGCTGTGGGCCAGGTGCACCTGTTTCCGCTCGGCATCTTTGTCATCAACCTGACGGGCGCTTTCTTGCTCGGCCTCATGCAGCAACTGGCCGTGCGGCACGCGCTTCCCCATTGGCTGGTGGCGGGCCTCGGCCCGGGCCTCATGGGCGGCTACACGACCTTTTCCACGTTTGCCGTCGGCGCGTGGGAGGCGCTGCGGATGGCCCCGTGGCAAGGCGCGCTGTACGTGGTGCTGACCGCCGTCCTGGGGCCTCTGTGCGCGTGGCTTGGTACGAAAGTGGTGCCTGCGCGGGCGACACCGGAAGAGGAGCGGGAAGCGGAAGAGGAGGTCTCGCTGTGAACGACGCCGTGCTTTGGTTGACCACGGGCGGATCGGCCATCGGGGCGGTGCTTCGGTATCTCGTGGGTCAGTGGATTGGCAAGGTGAACAAAACGCCATTTCCGTGGGGGACGTGGATCATCAATATGGTGGGCACGTTGTGCCTGGCGCTCTTCACGGCGCGCCTCGCGCACGAAGACCCGCACCTTTTCATCCTTCTCGGCGCGGGTTTTTGCGGCGGATTCACCACGTTCTCGAGCTTTTCGACGGAAACCGTGGCGCTGTGGAGAGTGAGTCGCGGCTTGGCCATCGCGTACGTGGCGTCGTCCGTCCTCTTGGGACTCGCCATTGCCGCCGTGGTGGACCTGATCTTGCGCGGGTGATGTATCGCGTCAAAATGTTGAGGTTCTATAGTCTCATAGTCTCTGGGCTGCGGCACCTTGCGGGGGTGCAAGGTGCCGAAATGGAGGCGCATTTTACGAAATCGTGATGGGGATGGAGACGAAGGGCTTCTTTTCGCCGTGAATGAGAATGAAACTGCCCGGAAAAGGAGAGATGACGAGAACTCCCTGGCCTTTTTCTTCTGTTTGGATCACGAGGCAGTTCGCATAGGGTGCAGGTTGGTAGCTATAAAATCCACCTGGGTCACCGTACTCGCGGTCCAGCGCCGCTCCCAACAAGACATGCGCGTCGCCGACCGCGGTCAGCACGATGTCCTGGTGAAGCCTGGCATACAGGTGGGTCGGCAGGTGGTCTATCTCGATGACCTCTGGATGATGTTGCACCACGCGGGCGTGTACCTGCAGAAAGAGCTGGCCCTGACGAGCGCTGGGCCGGGCGTCTGGCTGCCGAACTTCCACTCGCCCGTTTTCAAGCGTCACCATCAACGGAGAGACGGCTCCGAACGCCATGGGTTGCATCATCAAGGTCTCGGTCCCGTCGGGCAGCACCACCGCGTTCTTCATGGCCTTGTCCAAGACGTGTTCAAGCGATCCGCCCTCAGGAATGCGATACACTTCGAGGTGTACGGTATCGTACGCGTCGACATCGGTCCAGTCCCACTCCACAAGTGCGGGATGACCTTGATTCTGGTAGATTCGGACCGCGTTCATGTCCGGGATATCATGGTGAATGAACAGCACCGGTTTCCAGGTTTGTCCTTTGTGTTCGAAGATTTCAACGCTCTGTCCCAGCGGAGGAAGGCCGATGCGCTGCATGAGGTGAGAACGGTAGGCAAGCAATCGCGCATACACGTTTCCGTCTTGCGAAAGGGCGCTTCCAACGACAATGGTGCCACCCGGAACCTTAGGAAGCACCGCGTGCGTTGTGGCGCGCATGGCGGGGGTTCCCTTGTTGGTTTCAACGGGATGACTTCTCGACAGGGATTCGACCCCTACAACAGATGCGCAAAGGGCAGCGAACGAACAGGCAACGGCCACAAACCTGCTCAACATCCTCAAGGGTTCCACCTCCATATGGAGAAAGAGGCATGCAACATCAATTCATGGGAGGATGAAGGTACGCGCTCACTCTGTAAAGAGGGCCATAGCCACGGCCACCGACAAGGTTGCGAAGGGAATAGACTTCATAGTTCGAATCCTCCTCATAAC
>NZ_BCSG01000032.1 GCF_001570745.1 Alicyclobacillus mali NBRC 102425 | reverse complement strand
TCAATAAAGATCAAGGACGCAACTCACGCAAGAGAGATACTGAAGCGCTTGGCGCATCTCGATATATCAGTTGATCACTTCGAGATCGTCGAGCCTTCTTTACATCAAATCTACTTAGATAGGATGGGGCGTTAGATGAAGGCGTTTTGGTCTGTATTATCTTATTCGTTCGCAGAGCGGTTCAAATCTCGCGTTTACTTGATTACTACGTTGTGCGGGTTACTATGCATGGCGATCCTTGCTTTTGCACCGTCCATTTACCATAAGTTCTATCATCAGCATCAAGGAACGTTGATAGTTATTAACAACACAAGGGACCAGGAATATTCAGCTGAAAATTTCCGGAAATTCGTTTCTGGTAGTTATCAGTGGCGTATTTCGACGCAATCTCAGTTTCTCGCTGATAAAAATCTTGTTAAGAATGGGAAACTTGATGGGTTGGTTGTTATCCAAAACTCCGTGAATCAAGTACCTGCGGTTCATGTGTACATTGGACCACAACCACTATCCATAACCACGGAAATTCGACAATTTATTCAATATGTTTATACGACACGTAAAATACAATCTCTTCATTTGAGTAGTGATCAAAGGGAGGCATTAACTGCCAACGTAAATTTGATAGCGACTCAGGTGTATACGGGAAGTTCCGGTGATAATACGAAGACATTTGTTCCCGTGATGTTGATGGTGTTGCTGCTGTACATGTCCATTCTACTTTATGGTTCATCAATCTCCACCTCTGTTGCAGTAGAGAAGAGTTCAAGGGTGATGGAACTGCTGATCACATCCGTTAAACCGGTACACCTCATGTTTGGTAAGGTTATTGGTGTTGGCTTAGCTGGTTTGCTTCAATTTCTTGTCTATATTGTGTTCTTTGTGATTTGTTATAACTTATCACCATCACCGTTATGGTCATTGGGTGGAATGCCTGTTGATTTTTCGGCTATTCCACTGCGCGTTTTGGTCCTATACTTTGTATTTTTTGTCCTAGGATACTTCTTTTATGCCACGCTTTACGCAGCCCTTGGTTCGTTGGTGAGTCGAAGTGAGGACGTCACTCAAAGTATGTTGCCGTTAACGCTGCTAATGATCGTTGCGTTTCTTGGTGCGATTTACTCGGAGCAATCTCCAACGAACCAATTGATTACTATCGGATCGTTCATTCCGTTCTTTGCACCAATGTTCATGTTTGTCCGTGTGTCAATGACCAGCGTGCCGCCGGGAGAAATTATTCTTTCTCTTTTGATTATAGTGGTTTCAATAGGGTTCTTTGGCTGGCTATCTGCAAAGATATATCGCATGGGTGTATTGCTGTATGGGAAAAATCCGTCTTACCGTCAAGTATTAATCGCATTACGGAGTAAACAAAGGTAGTTTGGTTGTTTAAAGATGTAAGACTTGATTGCGGATTCTCTTAACGACAATGAACGGTGCATTGCTCAACTTGCTGGCAAGAGGACTTAGTTCAGCCTGCTTTTCGTGAGAATGCGATCGAACGGTATCATGTTTGACGTACGCCGTCCCTCATAAGACGGTTGCGGTGTTCCGAAGTCCAGTCGAAGGCGAGCAAACGTGCGTTCCGAGCTGAATGAGCTCAGCAAGTGTCGAGGCGTCGCAGCCAGGCTGGACTCAATCTCGATCGCACCAATGCACAGGGTCAGGCGAACGGCCTGTGTTCGAAGGTGATGAGATCATCACGATCGACACGAACGTCGTGTCGTGCGTACTAGGTGTGGTTTCGTTTCGGTCGGCGAAGCCAGTACCAGAACTGATGGGGTTTCAGACCGTGCTCAGCGCAGAACTGGCGAGCGGACAGGCCACTGTCGTAGAAGGCAGCGATACGTTCAGCGCCAAAGTTCACGACGCTCGTGATGAGTCATGTGCTCTCGCATACAAGAACCCTCCCGTGGCTTGTTGATGACATTTTCAAGCGACGAGAGGATGAAAGCCACGTGGGTCTCAGTTTACGCTTACCCTTTTTTTAGTCGTCACGGGCGCCTTCGTCCCGATGAACATACTACGTCACGCACTAGGAAATTCATAGAATATGATGTGAATGTTCAGTAAAAATCTGTTCACCATATGGTAGAAGACTTTTCACGATTGGTTGACAATGCGGAGCTTGTGTGAGCTATGATACACTACGGTCGTACCGATGACGGATCGGGATTGAATTTGTGATTGAAGGGGTCTTCTCTATGGCGAAAACACCTATTACCGTTGCGTTTGGAGATGGAATTGGTCCCGAAATCATGACTGCGACCCTGCGCATTTTGGAAGCTGCGGGTGCAGAACTCGACATTGAGACGGTCGAGATCGGCGAGAAGGTGTATAAACGCGGCATTGACAACGGGATGGATCCCAAGGCTTGGGACAGCGTGCGGCGGACGCACGTGCTTCTCAAGGCCCCCATCACGACGCCGCAGGGCGGGGGCTACAAGAGCCTGAACGTGACGCTCCGCAAGGCCCTGAACTTGTACGCCAACGTGCGGCCGACGGTTGCGTACAGCCCGTTTGTGGAGACGACGCATCCGAAGATGGATCTGATTATCATCCGCGAGAACGAGGAAGACCTCTACGCGGGCATTGAGCATCGTCAGACGCAGCAGGTGTACCAGTGTCTGAAGCTCATCACGCAGCCGGGGTCTGAGCGCGTCATCCGGTACGCGTTTGATTATGCGCGCGCGAATGGGCGCAAGAAGGTCACGTGCTTTGTGAAGGACAACATTATGAAGTTCACGGATGGTCTCTTCCACAAGGAGTTCGAGCGCATCGCGGCTGAGTACCCAGATCTCGAGCACGAGACGATGATCGTGGACATTGGCGCGGCGCGCTTGGCTAACACGCCAGAGCGGTTCGACGTGGTGGTCATGCCGAACCTGTACGGCGATATCCTGTCTGACGTGACGGCGGAGTTGTCCGGCTCGGTGGGTCTGGCGCCGTCGGCCAACATCGGCGACGGGTTTGCGATGTTCGAGGCGATTCATGGCTCTGCGCCGGACATCGCGGGCCAGAACATCGCCAATCCTTCGGGCCTCCTGCTCGCAGCCGTCATGATGCTGATTCACATCGGGCAGCCGGCCGTGGCGGAAAGGGTTCACCTGGCGTGGCTCCGCACCATTGAGGACGGCATTCACACGCGCGACATTTACCGCGAGGGTTCCAGCAAAAAGCTGGTGGGGACCGACGCGTTTGCGGACGCCGTGATCGAGCGGTTGGGCGAGCGCCCGCAGATCCTGAAGCCCGTGTCGTACCGGGAGGACGCGGCTGCCATTGCGAGACGCACGTGGCAACCGGGGCCGAAGGCTGAAAAGCAGCTCGTCGGCGTGGACGTGTTCCTCGACTGGGGCCCGGGGGCTCCGGACGATCTCGGCAGCAACCTGAGCCAGATTCACGTGGACGAGTTGAAGCTCGAGGTCATCACGAACCGCGGGATCAAGGTGTGGCCGAACGGTCTTCCGGAGACGTTCTGCACGGATCACTGGCGGTGTCGGTTCCGCAAGGAAGGCGGCGCGCCCGTTCAGGCCGCGGAGGTTGTGGAGTTGCAGCGGAGGATTGTCGAGGCGGGATTCGACGTCATCAAGACCGAAAACCTCTATACCTTCGATGGAGTCCCGGGGTTCTCGGCGGTGCACGGCTGATCGCAAAGATGGCGTCGCACGGCTGACCATGTGAACAGGGGCGTTCTCGAGTGCAGGGCACTCGGGGGCGGCCCTGTTTTTGTTTGGCGTCCAAATTCCACACATGAAAACAGTTGGGTTTCTACAAGTTAAGAGGTGAGAGGCCGGATTGCGAGGTGTGGGTGAGCTTGGAGCAGGATATCCTGGCACGCAGGGCCGCGGAAGTGGCGAAACAGATAGCAAAACGCCTCGAGCCGTGTCCCGACCTCCGTGTGCAACCCTGGTCGACGCAGCGAGATACGGGCGTCGCGGTGTGGCTCGAAGGGCTGGTGGACGCCGATAAGTTGCAGGAGGCGCTGCTCGCCCTGCGCGACTCCGGAGGTCCCCGCGGGCGGCGGGAGATCCCGCGTCCGGGAGTTGCGACGGAGGAGGTGGGGACCCTCTCCGCTGCCGTTCGGGCTGTGCTCGACGGATGCGCCGTGATCGTCCGAGATGGGGCAAGTTCGGCGGAGGCATGGCGGCTCGATCGAGTGCCGGCCAGGTCCGTGGACCGTTCCGAGAACGAACCCACCCTTCACGGCCCGCAGGAAGCGTTCATCGAAAGCCTGTCCGTCAACCTGGCCATGGTGCGCAAGCGCCTCAAGTCGCCGCGGTTGAAGATCGAGACGTTCACCATCGGCGAGACGTCGCCGTGCCAGATGGCGATCCTGTATGAAGAAGGCGTGGTGAAGTCCGATCTGCTGCGCGAGGTTCGGAGGCGGATCGCGCAGATTCGCGTCGACTATGTCGCGGACATCAACGAGGTGCGCGAGTTCATCAACGACCCTCGCTTCTCGGTGTTCCCCACGACGGAGGAGACGGAACGGCCGGATCGCGTGGTGGCGGGGTTGATGGAAGGGCGCGTGGCGATGATCACGGACGGATCGCCGACGTGTCTCATGGTGCCTGTGACCTTCGCCATGAATCTGAGTTCGCCCGAAGACTACTACATGCACTATTCGCTTGCCCTGCCGCTTCGCCTCCTGCGGCACCTCATGTTTTGGAGTTCCGTGCTCTTGCCGGCGCTGTATGTGGCGCTCTTGACGTACAACCAGGACTTGTTGCCGACGCCGCTTTTGGTGAGCGTGGCGGCACAACACTCGGGCATTCCGTTTCCGACGGTCATTGAGGCGCTCGGCATGATGGTGGCTTTCGAGGCACTTCGCGAGGCCGGCACCCGCTTGCCGCGCGCGGTGGGCCAGTCGGTGAGCATTGTCGGGACGCTCGTGATTGGCGATGCGGCCGTGCGAGCAGGGCTCGTGTCACCGGGCATGGTGATCATCGTGTCGGCCACGGGCGTGGCGTCGTTTACGCTGCCCGCCCTGGGCCTCGTGCAGGCGGCGAGACTCCTCCAGTTTCCGTTCGTGATGGCGGCGGGTCTCTTTGGCCTATATGGGATTCTGATGCTTGGCATCGCGCTTTTGGGCCGCATGGCGTCCCTCCGATCGTTCGGTGTGCCGTATCTCGCGCCCGTCGCTCCGAACATCACCCGCGATATGAAGGACGTGATCATTCGCGCGCCGTGGTGGATGATGCAGGGCAGGCCGCGCCAGTTCGAACCGGTCGAGCGCGATCGCGTCCCGAGGCATACGGCGGGTAAGTGGCGCCGGGGGCGGAGGTGGCGTCCGTGACGAAATGGGTGACCGTGAGCAAGCGCCAGCGCGCGATCACGGCCGCCTTGCTCTGTGCCGCCCTTGCGACCGGGTGCGATTACAACGACATCGATCACCTGTACATTGCAACGGGCATGGGCGTCGATCGGCAAGAAGGGCATGTTGCGCTCTCCATGGACCTCGTTCAGCCAGGAGGCGCTGGCAACCCAGCGACGGGTGGAAGCGCCAGCACACAGGGCAACGCGCCGGATTGGATCGTTTCGGCCGCAGCACCGACGTTCGAAGACGCCATGGGCGCCCTTCAGGCGAAGCTCTCCCATTCGCTCTACCTTCAACACAACGCGATCGTGCTGTTCTCGAAAGGCGCCCTGCGTGACTTCACCATGATTGCCGACGCCCTGGAGCGAAATCGCCAATTGCGCCGGAGCCAGCTCTGGGTGGTCACGCCGACGTCCGCCGAGGAAGTGCTGCGCGGCGCGACAGGTCAGAGCGAGCCCGTCTCGCTCGTGATCCGCGATCTCGTTGACGAGGCGTCGCGCAGAGAGGCGTGTCTCGCGAGTGACGAACTGCACGTGGTCAAGGCACTGCTCAGACCTTCGGGTGTTGCGCCGCTTGCGGTCGTCGGCGAGGGGCCGGACGGATCGCCCGAAATCGAGGGATTGGCCTATCTGCGGCGGGATGGCAGGGTGGATGTGGTCGATCGCGCTCGGTTGCTGGACAACGCATGGTGGCTTGGGCGGACATTCGATGTGCGGCAGACGGTTGCCTGGAGCGAAGGCGGTCGACAGGCGTTCGTCGGGGTGCATTGGCTGCGCACATCCACGCGGCTCGCGGTGGATGGCCCCCGCGTTCACCCGACCGTGCGTGTGGTCTGGCGCGGGACGGGTGAGGTTGAGCGTTGGCAGGCGAACGAGAAGATGAGCGCCGAATCGTTCGCTGGCCTGGAGGAATCAATTTGCAAGGACGTCAAACATCGCCTCGCAGAGGCGCTCGACCACGCCCGCGCCGTCGACATGGACGCGTTTGGCTTGGCGAACGCATGCGCAGAACACGGGATGAACCTGTCCGAAGGCGACTGGAAGCGCATCCGTGTGGTGTATGACATCGAAGCCCACATCGTCCATGGACAGCTCGCGAGCACGACGCCTTTTGCGAATGACGCGAAGGGAGGCGGCGACTGAGATGACGAGCGTATGGGCGGTGCTGTGGGCCGTTCTCGCTGCCTTGGTGGACTTTCGCCGCTGGGTCCCTGGTTCGTGGCGCGAGTGGCTCGCGTGGTTCCTTCTGACCTCGCTAGCCATCGGCGTGGCGATCGCGGCCGATCTCCATTGGTGGCCGAAACTCGGCCCGCTTCACCTGCTCGACCTTGCGTTTTCCGGCCCGAGCGCCTGGTTGTACGGGGGGCAGGGCGTGCTACAGGAGGAATGACTCGTCGTGGTTCAGGTGTCTCGCTATCAGCTGATTCTCATGCTCATCTGGACCGTTCTCGGCACGGGCATCGTCACCATGCCCGGGACCATCGCCCAATTCACGCTTCGGGACGCATGGGTTGCGGCCTTCGGCCTGCTCTTGGGCGCCGTCATGTGCTCCCTCGTCTCGCTCGCGCATGTGCGCCTGTTTCCGGGGCGAAGTCTCACCCAGGCCGCCATCGACGTGCTCGGCCCTGTGCTTGGCCGCATGTTTGGAATTTGGTACCTCGCCTACGGTTTCATCACCATGGCCACCATCGGCCGCGAGATGAGCGCCTTCATCGGCATCTCCGTCTTGCCGAACACGCCGGATTTTCTTCTCAGCGCCATCGCGTTTGCGGTGTCCATGTACCTCGCGTACCTCGGCATTGAAGTCGTGGCGCGTGTCAACGAGTTCATTGTTCCACTCGCTGCTGTGGTTTCCCCTGTCCTGTTTCTGCTCGCCGCACGCCTGTTTGACGCGTCGCCCTTTCAGCCGCTCCTCGGCGATCCCGCCGGTGCAGCGTGGCACGCGGCCGTCGTGCCAGCGTTCGCCTACGGGCTCGAATTCTCCATTGCCCTGCAGTGGGTGCCGGCGCTCCGCAGTCCGCGCACGTTGCCGTGGGACATCCTCATCGCGGGGGCCATCAGCGCCTTCGTCCTGTCCGCCCTCGTGACGCTCACCGTGGGCGTGCTCGGCGATCCGGCCCGCTACTTGAATTATCCGGTGCTCGAACTCGTGCGAGCCATCCGACAAGGCAAGTTCGTCGAACGCCTGGACACGCTGTACGTCATGGGCGTGGCCATCACGCTCGTCCTCAAGCTCGCAGCCCTTCAACTCGCTGTGGGAGAAGCGGTGAAGGATGTGAGCCGATCGCCCGAGCGCACCTGGATACCGATACCCGTCGCCCTGCTCGGGTGGTCGCTGTCGAATTACTTGTTTCGAAACGTGTTTGACGTGACGAACTTTATCCTGCGGGACGTCCCAGGCTACTTTCTGTTGACCGTCGTCCTCCTTCCCGGTGCGCTGTACGCGCTTCGCACCGCGCAGATGGTCAGAACCAAACGCCCGCGCAGGCTCCAAAACACATAAAAACGCGGAATCCAAGGCATGGTTAGGATGGGACATGCACATGGATGAAAGGTGGAGGAGGTACCATGATGCGACAGTCGGCCGAGCCCTTGGTGAGCCAACCCATCAGTCGGACCTTGGAGCAGAACGTCAATTACATCCATCAGCTCCTCGGCATCGGCACCACGTGGGACATCATGGCCAAGCCGTTTCGGTACGGCCGCCTGAACATGATGTCGTATGTGACCAACGGCTTCTTTCTCACCATGAACGTCGTCCTCGTGCTCGACAGCTTTCACCGCAACGTCGAGGCGTTTGAGCGAGAGCGTCAGGGCCAGGCGTACGACATCGAGGAACTCGTCTTTTACCTCAATACGCACATCGATTTCGTGCAGGTGCAAGTCGTGAATCAGATGTCGGATGCGGTCCGCTTTATCCTCTCCGGCCCGCTCGTGACCTTTATCGACGGTTACGACAAAGTGCTTGTGGTCGATACGCGCGTTTATCCGATGCGCGGCATTGAGCCACCCATGATCGAGCGCGTGATCCGCGGCAACCACGACGGATTCACCGAGACCATGCTGATGAACACGACGCTCATCCGCCGCCGGCTCCGCGATCCACGCCTGCGCAACGAGTTGTACCAGGTGGGCGATCGCGGCCAGACCGACGTGAGCCTGATGTACCTGAAGGATGTGGCTGACGAGGAGACCGTCTCGGCCATCCGAGAGCTGCTCCGCAGCGTCAAGACAGGCGGTATGATGATGGGCGAACAGCAGCTGGTCGATCTCATCGGCAAGGTGAAGTGGAACCCGTATCCCATCGTGCGCTACACCGAACGGCCAGATGTCGCAGCCACAGCGCTCATCGAAGGGCATGTCGTGATCGTCGTCGATGCGACGGCCGAGGTGATTATCGCACCCACGACCTTCTTTCAGCACATTCAGCATCCGCAGGAATATCATTCGTTTCCGCTCGTCGGCACGTACCTGCGCTGGATTATCGTCATCTCGGTCTTCATGAGCGTGTTTCTGCCGGGCATCTTCATGCTCGCGAACCAGCACCCGGGACTTCTCCCATCCTGGGCAAAGTTCTTTATGGCGAGTCGGAACGATCCGCTGCCACTCTGGGCGCAACTGCTGTTGGCGGAGTTTGCGCTCGACGTGCTGCGGCTGGCGGTCTTAAATGTTCCCGTCACGCTTTCGAACGCCATTGGCATCGTGTCAGCCTTGCTGTTTGGGCAGTTTTCCACGCAGATTCAGCTGCTTCAGCCCGAGGTGCTCGTGTACATGGGCTTCGTGATGCTGGCGCAGTACGCAACCTCGTCGTTCGAGCTGGCATCCGCCAACCAGATGGCGCGCATCTGGATCATGCTGTGGACCGCGGCGCTGAACTGGGGCGGTTTTCTGTTGAGCACGGCCTCTTGGTTCCTCCTGCTCCTCACCACCAAGTCGTTCGGCAAGCCGTATCTGTGGCCACTCATTCCCTTCGCATGGAGGGACGGGATGCGGGACGTTCTCATCCGCTGGCCGTCGAGCAACTTGGGCGGCGTGCCCACGGTTCTTCGCAGTCGCCGTCGCGCGCGTTGAAGCGCCTCGGTGAGGGCGGATCGCGACATGCGCCGTTTTTGGTATAGTGGTCGTGGTCCTACTTCGCTGGGGGTGAACGAATGATTTTGGTAACGGGAGCGGCCGGATACATCGGTTCGCACACGTGCGTGGCGTTGCTGGAATCCGGGTATGACATCGTCGCCATCGACAACTTCGCGAATTCCAAACCAGAGGCGATGCGGCGCGTTGCCGAGATCGCCGGCAAATCGTTCCCGGTGCACTCGGTGGACATGCTCGACGCCGGTGCGCTGGACGACGTGTTTCACAGCTACGAGTTTCGAGCTGTCATTCACTTCGCCGGCCTGAAAGCTGTCGGCGAGTCGGTCGCAGAGCCCCTGCGCTACTATCGGAATAACCTCGGCAGCACCCTAAATCTTCTGGAATCCATGGCGCGACATGGCGTGAAGAAAATCGTGTTCAGTTCGTCCGCAACTGTGTACGGGGCTTCAAACGAGATGCCGTTGAAGGAAGACATGCCCATCTCGCCCGTCAATCCGTACGGCCAGACCAAGGCGATGATCGAGCAGGTTCTGCGCGACGTCGCGGCGGCGGCCGAGGGGTTTGGCGCGGCTCTCCTGCGGTACTTCAATCCGGTTGGGGCGCATCCCTCGGGCCGGATCGGCGAGGACCCACAAGGCATTCCGAACAACCTGGTCCCCTATGTGGCGCAGGTGGCTGTTGGCAAGCGTCCGGAGGTCGTTGTGTTTGGCGACGACTACCCGACGCCAGATGGCACGGGTGTTCGCGATTACATTCACGTCATGGACCTCGCCGTCGGTCACGTGCGCGCGCTCGACTGGGTGTTGTCGCACGCAGGAGCGGAAGCCTTCAACCTTGGAACTGGGAAAGGATCCAGTGTACTCGAGGTCATTCGCGCGTTTGAGCGCGCCAGCGGGAGAAGCATTCCATACCGGATCGGTCCGAGGCGCCCTGGAGACGCAGCGGTGAGTTACGCTGACCCTTCAAAAGCGGAGCGCGTGCTCGGTTGGAAGGCGACGCAGGACCTCGATGCGATGTGCCGAGACACCTGGCGCTGGCAGTCGCAGAACCCGAACGGATACGATCCCGCCTGAGACCCAGCCTCGACGGAGGCTAAGCGCCGAGAAACGGCAGTCGGCGCATGACACGCGCCAGGGGTTGGCCGACGAGCGGGATGCGCGCGATCTCGTCCACGCTGGCGAGCCGCAGGTACATGGCAGAAACGATATAGGTGACCATGCCGGCAATGGCGCAGAGGGCAAATTGAGTCCACGCCGACTGGTCGGCCGCGCGATTTTGCACGGCGCTCATCGGGATCCACGCCACCGCGGCGGCGACGGCCATTTTGACGCTGATCTTCAGGTCGATATCCAGCTCGTGATACCGCCTCACGGCGAGCATCGCGAGCACCGCCGCGACAATGCCGCTCGTGGCCACTGCAGAAGCCAGCCCGTGGATGCCCTGGTGGCCCATGGCGACGAATTCGTACATGCAGGCGAGCCGAACGGCGCTCGAAACAAACGTGATGACCGTCGAGACAAACGCCCGATTCAGCCCTTGGAGGACGGCGAAGAGCGGATCGCTCAAGTAGAAAAAGAGGCAGGACGGCGCGAGGTAGGTGAGCAGTTGTCCGGCGGTTGGGTTTCGATAGAGCGCCGTGGCCGCGTCCTCGCCCGACGCGACGAAAAATGCGACCGCGAACAGCGCGACGAACATCGCGGCATGCATGGCTTGGGCGATGCGGCGCGCCACAAGCCGGTGATCGCAGAGCGCCTTCGCTTCCGAGATGGCCGGCACGATGACGGAAGAGATGGCGCCGGACAGCACCGTCGGCATAAACAAGAGCTCCATGGCCATGCCAAACGCCCCGTACATCGCCGTGGCTTCTCGCCGTGGGACTCCGGCGTCGAGAAACGCCCGATACATAACCGTGGGCTCCACGGCGAATGCGACGACTCCCAGGGCGTTGGCGAGCATGGTGGGCACGGCGACCTGGGCGAGATCGCGAAACACACCTCGGTTGGACCGTCTTGCGGGAGCGTCCGCGGAGAGCAGACGGCGGTCCCGAAGCCAATAGGTGCAAAGCATGGTCAGATATCCTGCGAGTTCACCCAAGCCTCCGCCGATGACCAGGGCGAGAGCTCCGTATCGAACCCCCCACGGGCTCATCCAGATCATGAGCGGCACGGACGCCGCCGCCCGCACTGTCGTCTCGACGATCCACGCGAGCGCCGGCGGTGTCTGGTTTTGTACCCCCATATAAAAACCGCTCATCACCGACGAGAGACAAACGATGGGAATGCGAAAGACCATGGCCAGAAAGGCCGGGATGGCCCGGGGATCCATGAAGCGCGGCAGGTGTGGAGACAGGGCAAAGGCAAGGAATACCACGGCCAATCCGGACATGGCGCTCCAGGCGTTTGCCGTGAGCCAGGCCTTGCGCGCTCGGGCGACGTCTCCGACGGCGAGATGTTCGGCGAGGACCTTGGAGACCGCGGGCGAGAGGCCAAAGGTCGCGAGGGTGACGAGCAGCAGGTATGGCGGGCTGATGGTCTGAAACAAGCCAAAACCCTGTGCACCCATCGTCCGGGCCATGACCATTTGAACGGCCAGCGCCATCACACGCGTCACGATCCCGGCAAAGGCAAGCACCGCGGCACCGTGCAAGAATGATTGTCGCCTTCTGGACATCGCTTCCACCCCACATCTCCGTCACCGAAAGGGTATGTCACATCGGCGGGACAAAGACCTTCGAGTTCAGCGGCGGAAAGTCGGTTCAGTTCCACCAATCGCTTGAAGTGAGTTTGAACTCGGCGCGCTACCTTCGTAGCGGAAGGGCGCGGTGGACGCGGTGTGACGCACCGCATCCCGTGCCGAGACCCAGAGATACGGGGGAAGCGGAAGATGAAGGGCAAAATCTCAATGATGTCTGCCGCGCTATGCCTCGCGGCAGTGGGCGTAACAGGTTGTGGCGTGACGGGCGGTCCAGAGGCGAAAGGTGCCGCCGATGTGGCGGTGCGGGCGCTGACCAACCAGACTCAAACATCGCCCACGAGCGCCTCCACACCTGCAGGCGGGAGCAATGTGACCTCAGAAACCGGCGGCGGACCGGCCGGGAACCCAGCCGTCCCAAGCCAGCCGTATCCCGTGGTCAACACGCACGTTGCGCCGAAAGTGTACGGCATGCGGAAGTTTCCATATCCGTACGACGCAATGCTTGCCATCTCGTCCGACGCGGATAGCGAGACTCTGCGCAAATTCAATCTAATTCACGAGTTTATCAACACGACGCAGATGACGCCGCTCGGCAAGGGTCTCGGACTGGATTTCGCGGACTCGTTCTTTATGTACAACGGAGACAATTTGCCGGGATACGTGGACATCAACCACGAGCCCATGTCGGACGAACTGAGCTGGTTCAAGGGGGTGTCGAATCAGCCGTACGCGGCCGCCATTCTGAATCATTACATTCATGTCGGTTGGATCGACACCATGCATACGTTTGGCGATTTCAGCCAGAGAAATCCGAACGACACTCTTTTCTCACGCAAGCTTGCCGTCCAAGCCATCGACGCGCTCAAGGCGGATGGCGACGACCTCACGGTGTGGACGGATCATGGCAATAAGTCGAATGTGGACAATTTCGGAGACTACGGCAAGAGTCCGTTCTACAACTATCAACAGGGTGCCAACCCTTGGTCCAAGTACTACCACACGGACATCACGATTCCGTACGGCATCCGGTTTGTGTGGCCGGACGGCGCGAGCGATCAGTTTGGCATGAGTTCCATGATCTACCCTTTGAAGCTGCCGGATGGCCGGGAAGTCTGGGGCTTTTGGCGCTATACATCCGAAGGATTCAACGCCAAGGGAGATCCTGAATGGAACTGGACGCCGTTTGGGCTCAACGAACAGTTATCACCGGCTCATCTGGAGGAAATCGAGGCCCATCACGACTACTCCATTGTGGCGCAACACCTTTGCGGCACCACCTATCCAGGCGTGTTACCGCAGCCGGCGGTGGAAGCACTGCGGCGCCTCGCGCAGCAGTACTACGAAGGTAAGATTCTCGTCACGCGGACGAGCCGCCTGCTCAACTACAACGTGGTTCAGCAGTACGTGTCGTACCGTGTGACCTACGAGCAAGGAAAGGCGTATATTCACATCCTGGCGATTCTCGATCCCGTCTTTGGTGCGTACGTGCCAACGCTGAACGACGTCCGCGGCCTGACGTTTTACACATCGAACCCGGCCGAGACCGTGATTGAAATTCGCAACACCCCGGTTCCAGCCAACCTGATCCAGGAGAACCGGTCGGACGGCGTCGCGCCGAGCATTGGCATCAAGTGGTGGCCTGTCGACACCACCAACTACGCCGAGACGGCGCCCGGCATCTATTGAAAATCCAAGCGCAGGCGATTCTAGAATTCAGACGACGTCAAAGGGCCGTTTCCACCGCTCGTTTCGGTGGGATAGGCCCTGTTTTTTTCGCCTGTCATGGGCGATCACCCATGGGCGCGCTGGCGCATACCTTGAGGCGTGGGTCGGCGCTGCCGGCCAGGTGAGGGGTGACACGCGAATGACACCACGAAACACGGGGCGCAGAACCACGCGCGCGGTGGATGCGCGCCACGCCGCGGGCGTGATCGACCTGTATGAGCGGGGGCACATCGACTTGAATGACGCGCTCGCCAGAATTTCGGGCGTCAACGACGGGACGAGTTCGGTCACACCGCCGATGGATAAGCGGCGCATTCACGAACTTCTGCGCGACTTGGACGATCTCGTCGGCCTCGACGAGGTCAAACGGGTGGTGCGGGAGATCTTCGCGCTCGTGTACGTGCAGCGGTTGCGACAGGAGCATCGGTTGAAAGCCGATCCAACCGTGCTGCACATGATCTTTTACGGGAATCCCGGCACTGGCAAGACGACCGTTGCGCGCATCCTCGCGCGCATGTTTCACGAGTGTGGCCTGCTCGAGAAGGGACATTTGGTCGAGGTCGAGCGCGCGGACCTCGTCGGTGAGTATATCGGTCATACGGCACAGAAGACGCGAGAGCAGATCCAGAAGGCGCTTGGCGGGGTGCTGTTCATCGACGAAGCGTATTCGCTCGCGCGCGGGGGCGAAAAGGACTTCGGCCGCGAGGCCATCGACTGCCTGGTGAAGGCGATGGAGGACCACAAGCATGAACTCATCGTCATCTTGGCCGGGTATGAGCGCGAGATGCGCTGGTTCTTGAGCACAAATCCGGGCCTGCCGAGCCGATTCCCAATCCAGATACGGTTTCCGGATTACGGCGTGGACCAACTCGTGCAGATTGCGAAAAAGATTCTGGCCAGCCGAGAGTATCGGATGACTGCCGAGGCCGAATGGGCGCTGCGAAGCCTGCTTCAACAAGCGCTTCGCGAGCCTCGCCTTGACCCGTTTTCCAATGCGAGGTTCGTTCGCAATCTGGTGGAGCGCGCCATTCGGCGTCAAGCGGTGCGCCTCTTCGATGAAGCGAGGCCAAAGCGCGACGCCCTCATGCTGATTGAGGCGCGGGACTGGCAAGGAGATGAAGCGCGATGAGCGATGTCGTGGTGGTCGGGCGAGCCAACGCAGGCAAGACCTCCGCGTGCCTTCGCCTGGCGCGCGCTCTGGGTATCGAAGAGTTGGTCTGGATGGTGGAACGAACGGACGGCGGAAGAGAAAGGCGCAGACTGCCCATCCGCGAGGCCGAGCGCTGGCTCACGTCGGGCGATCCTCATTCGACGCGGTCGCTCCAGACGCTCACGATTCCAGTCGCAAGGGGAAAGGTTTCGCGCGCTGTGGACATCGTCGACAGCGCCGGCTTGGCCGATGGTCACGTCCGAGACGAGGTGGTCCGCCGCGCGATGGGCCAGACGCTCCGAGCGCTCGTCGCGGCGAAGGCCGTGCTGCACGTGGTGGACGCCGCGGACATCGGGCGCTCCATGGAGAGACGCGAAGCGCCCTTTCACGCGCTCGACGAACAGCTGGTGGCCATCGGCCGAACGAAGGCGTTCTATCTCGTCCTCGCCAACAAGATCGATCTGCCGTTCGCGGAACGGGGCGTGGAATGGCTGCGAGGCCGACTGCGCGATGCCCGTATCATCCCGACATCCGCGAAGACGGGCGTGGGCTTTGACGAGGTGAAGCGGTATGTATGGAAGCTGGCTTGACCTCGTACGGTTGTTCGGCGCCCTTCTCCTGGCTGGCGTCGCGGTCAAGTGGATGGATGATGTGCTCGATGTGGACTACGACCTTTGCCAAGGGCAGCGCACGCTCGCCGCGCGCTTTGGTCGAGCCGCCCTTCCGTACGCGATGGTCGTCATGGCGTGTGCCGTCGCCCTCGCCGAGGGGCCGGCCCTCGCCGCGTTTTTAGGCGCGTATGCGGTTGGAATGTTCGCGCGTCCGCTTGAGCGACTGCCGTCTCATTTCCCGGCGTGGGCGGAGAGCGTCATAGCCCTTTGCCTGTGTGCGCTCATGGTGGGCTGGCGCGGCGCCCTCTGGTCGGTTTCGTTCATGCTCGCAGTTGACTGGTTGGACGATCTCGTCGACCGTTTCCGGGACGCGGAGACGGGCCAATGGAACGCGGTGATTCGCTTTGGCCTCGTGGAGGTGCTTCTGACCATTCTCGGCGCGATGGCCGTGGCCATCTTCTCCGAAGTCATGTGGAGTCTCGTCGGCCTGATCGCGCTGGCTGTGGTCACCGTCGTCTCCGAATCGACGACGTCGCGCCTCGTGCCGGAAGATAGGGGGGAGGGCCCTTGGTCGCGTCTCTCGTGACGGGGATTGTGCTCGTGCTCGTCGCCTTGTCATATCACGCGGGGCGGCGCGCGGGATTCCATTCGGGCCGGCAGGTCGGCCGCGCCGAAGCGCCGCTTCTTCTGCGCATGCGCTATCAGCTTGATGCGCGCTGCCCGATCTGCGATGATAGCGGAGGATCAACGGACGAGGAGGGGGAGCGCGAGCGCTGTGGAACGTGAGAAGGCCGTACTCTTGGTGTGGCAGCGAGGCGATGAAACGCCGGAAGACCTCGTGTACCGAGTGGAAGAATTGACCGGGCTCTGTGAGGCGGCCGGAGCCCAGGTGGTGGGAAGCGTTGTGCAGCGGCGGCGCTCGCCGGACGCGCGATGGTATCTGGGGCAAGGCAAGGTCGAGGCTTTGGGCCAACTTGTCGAGACGACGGGAGCGGACCTCGTGGTGGCGGACAGCGAATTGCGGCCGACGCAGGCACGCAACGTGGAAGATGCCGTTCATCGGCGCGTGGTCGACCGCACCGTCCTCATTCTCGACATTTTCGCGCGTCGGGCCGTGAGCCGCGAGGGCAAGCTCCAGGTGGAAATCGCGCAGCTCAAGTACTTGCTCCCGCGGCTTGCCGGACGGGGAGCGCTCTGGTCGCGCCTCGGCGGGGGCATCGGCACGCGCGGGCCCGGCGAGACGAAGCTCGAACTCGACCGGCGGCGGATTCGCGCCCGGATTTCAAAAATGGAGCGCCAGCTCGCTCAACTGTCGGCGCACCGATCGCGGTTGCGGCAGCGGCGCGTCCGCGATAGCGCGGTGGTGGCGCTCGTCGGCTATACCAACGCCGGAAAGACGACTGTGCGCTCGCGGTGGGTAGGGGATCGTGGACGCGTCGCCGAAAATTTCGGACGGGATCGGCTGTTTGACACGCTCGACGTGACGGCGCGGCGCGTATTTGCGCCGAGCGGCGAGCCGTACGTGGTGACGGACACGGTGGGATTCGTGGAACATCTGCCGCACCATTTGGTCGAGGCGTTTCGCTCGACGCTCGAGGAGGTGGCGTACGCGGACGTGATCGTCCTGGTGGTGGACGCCTCGCGCGCGCCGGATCGGCACCTTCGGGCCACTCGGCAGGTGCTCGCGGACTTGCGTGCACTGGACAAGCCCCTCATCACGTTCTACAACAAGATGGATCTCGCGGCCTGGCAGCCACCTCCGGATCTCGAGGCGCAACAGACGGTGTACGGAAGTGCCGCGGCGGGAGATCTCGAACCGCTGTACCGGGCAGTTGAGGCGAGGCTGCATCAAGCGAAGGAGAAGGCGGACTGACGATGGACGTGGACAGGAAGCTCGACGACGTCCGCGCGTACGTGGAATCGTGCGAGCGGGAAATTGAGACGTATCAGCGCCGGTCGGAGGCTGTCGCGATTGCGAATCAGGAGCGCGTGCTCGAGGCGTTCTGGCGCCACGAGGTGGCGCAGCTCGATCTCGTCGGATCCACGGGGTACGGGCTCGGCGACGTGGGGCGGGAGAAGCTTGAGGCCATCTACGCCGACGTGTTTGGCACAGAGGCCGCCTTGGTGCGCCCGCAGATTGTCTCGGGCACGCATGCCATCGCCCTTGCGCTGTTTGGCTGTTTGCGGCCCGGTCAGCGGCTGGTTGTCGCCACCGGCGTGCCGTACGACACGCTGCACGCAGCGCTAGGGCTTCGACCCGCCGCGGGCTCGCTCGCGGAGCTCGGCGTCGAGGTCGAGATCGTGGGGCTCGACGAGGACGGTGATATCGATCTTGCGGCCCTTGGTCGGGCGGTGCGTGCACCCGAGGTGCGGATGGTCCTTTTTCAGCGATCGCGGGGCTACGGCGATCGGCGCTCGTTTTCCATCGCGGAACTGGCGACCGCGTTCTCGGCGGTGAAAACGGCGCGCCCGGATGTTTGGATTGCGGTGGACAACTGCTACGGCGAGTTCGTGGAGGATCGCGAGCCCTGTCACGTGGGCGCAGATGCCGCAATGGGCTCGCTCATCAAGAACCCGGGCGCAGGGCTGTGTCCGACGGGCGGCTACGTCGTGGGTCGGCGGGACATCGTGGAGCGCGTCGCCGCGCGGCTTGTGGCGCCGGGAACGGCGGCGGAGTACGGCCCGACGGGTCCCTATCTTCTGACCATGTTCCAGGCGCTGTTTCTCGCGCCGCATGCGGTGCTCCAGGCGGTGAAAGGGTCGCGGCTCATGGCGGCCGCGCTTGAAGGGCTCGGCTTTCGGGTCTCGCCGGGTCCTGCGGAGGATCGAACGGACCTGATCTTGTCGGTGGAGCTTGGCGCGCCGGATCGCTTGCTGGCCTTCTGCCGGGCCATCCAGTCCGTCGCTCCTATCGACGCGCACGTGCGCCCGGAACCAGCGCCGATGGCCGGATACGCAGATCCCGTGGTCATGGCCGCGGGGACGTTCATTCAGGGAGCTTCTCTCGAATTGACGGCCGACGCGCCGATGCGGCCGCCGTACGTGGCGTATGTGCAGGGTGGGTTGACGTACGAGCATGTTGTGCTGGCAGTGCGGCGAGTGGTGGCCGCGATCGCGCCGTTTGCGTCAAAGAATATCACGTGAGTGATTGTCGCGGCGCGCCCTCCGTGTTACGATAAGTTTCAACAGGTCGCACAGGGAGGGGCGCGCCGTGGATTTGGAAGAGCGCAGGAACATGCCCTTGTTTTCGATTGGCACGGTGCAAAAGCTGACGGGGCTCAGCGCACGGCAAATCCGGTATTACGAAGAGCACGGGTTGATCCAGCCGGCGCGCACGCCTGGAAATCAAAGGCAGTTTTCGTTCGCCGACGTGGAGCGCCTGATGCAGATCAGGCAGTTGCTCGACGAGGGCCACAACATCGCGAGCGTGAAGCGCAACCTTCTCGACAAGGACAGGCGGCCGAGATCGAGCCGACCGCTGTCCGCGAAGGATGTGCCCGATTCCGAAGTGTATCAGTGGCTGGAGCGCGAGCTGATGGAGCGGCGGCAAACAGGTGAGTTCCAAGGAGACCTGTCACGCTTTTATCGCCACCGCTGACTGAGCCGCGAGGGAGGATCGTATGCGAAAAGAATACACAAAAGAAGAAATATTGAAACTGGCCGAAGCGAACGACGTGCGGTACGTCCGCCTGCAGTTCACTGACCTGTTGGGAATTGTGAAAAACGTGGAGATCCCGGTCGATCAACTGCCGAAGGCGTTGGACAACCGCATCATGTTTGACGGATCGTCGATTCAAGGGTTTGTCCGCATCGAGGAGTCGGACATGTATCTGGCGCCGGACCGCTCGACGTGGCTCGTGTTTCCTTGGGACACGCCGCAGGGGAGAGTCGCCAGGCTCATTTGTGACGTCAACCTTCCGGACGGGACGCCGTTTGCGGGCGATCCGCGCTCGGTTCTCAAGCGCGTCTGCGAGAAGGCCAGGGCGATGGGGTTTTCGGCCTTCAATGTTGGCCCTGAACCGGAGTTTTTCCTCTTTAAGCTGGACGAAAACGGCAAGCCCACGCTTGACCTCAACGACGAAGGGGGTTACTTCGACTGGGCGCCGGTCGATCTCGGCGAAAACTGCCGCCGCGACATCGTGCTCGCGCTTGAGCAGATGGGGTTCGAAATTGAGGCGTCGCACCACGAGGTCGCGCCGGGCCAGCATGAGATCGATTTTCGCTACGCAGAAGCGGTGGAGGCGGCGGACAACCTTACGACCTTCCGCCTGGTCGTCAAGTCGGTGGCGCGGGAGCACGGGCTGCACGCCACGTTCATGCCCAAGCCGCTCTATGGCATCAACGGCTCCGGCATGCACACCCACCTGTCGCTGTTCCGCGATGGCCAGAACGCGTTCTACGATCCGGAAGGCGAGATGGGGCTCAGCGAGACGGCGCTCCAATTCGTCGCGGGGCTGCTGGAGCACGCCCGGGCGTTCACGGCCATCTGCAACCCGCTCGTGAACTCTTATAAGCGCCTCGTGCCTGGCTATGAGGCGCCGAGCTACATCGCGTGGAGCGGGAAAAACCGGTCGCCGCTCGTCCGCGTCCCAGCCGCGCGCGGCATGTCGACGAGGGTCGAGGTCCGCAGCCCCGACCCAAGTTGCAACCCATACCTTGCCATCGCGTCTCTGCTCGCCGCCGGGCTCGACGGGATCGAGCGCGAACTGGAGCCTCCGCCGCCCGTCAACCGGAACATCTACATGATGACGGAAGCGGAAAAGGAGGAGGCGGGCATCCGAAGCCTGCCGTCCAACCTCAACGAGGCGCTCGACGCTCTGGTGCGGGATGGAGTGATCATGGACGCTCTCGGCGATCACGTCCTGCTCCATTTCATCGAGGCAAAGCGCATTGAGTGGAACATGTTCCGCACACAGGTGACGGAGTGGGAGCGGGAACAATACTTCAGTATTTACTAGTTCGATAGAGGGGTGGCCGATGCCGGTCACCCCTCTTGGATCGCCCGGACGCGAGGCGGCGCCGTGGAACGCCGCACGACGATTTCCGAATTGAGCACGATGCGCGTCGCAGTTCTCCGCACGCCTTCGATCCGCTCGAGCAGGAGCTGCGCACCGAGCGAACCGTAGTTGTACGCTGGCTGCACGGCCGCCGTCGCCAGGGAATCGACGGAGGCGAGATCGTCCGTATTTCCGAAGCTGACTACGCTGATATCCTCGGGGATAGACAGGCCAAGGGCGCGAAGCCTGCGCACAATGTGCGCATATTGAAACATGTTGCTGAGAAACAGGGCGCTTGGTGCGTCGGCTCGGCGCGCGAGCTCGTCGATGAACGCGGCGTCCATGTCTCTCGTCATGGGCGCCGTAAAGATGAGACTTTCATCCACTGGAAGTCCTCTTCGAAGCAGGGCGTCGCGGTAGCCGTCCAGCCGCTCTCGGCTGGAGGCGCTGTGCAGCGGTCCCACCACGGCGGCGATGCGATGATGCCCGAGTTCTAGCAAGTGGTCCACGAGACGGCGCGAGGTCTCTCGAATGTCACCTTTGACGAGGTCCGCATCGAGTCCGTCAATCTCGCGATCGATAAGCACAAACGGCACATGATGTTCCGTGAGCCGCATCAAATTCTCCCGCGACGGATCGCCCACCGGCACGACAAGTGCGCCGCGCACCTGGTATTCGAGGCACATCTGCACGTATTCCAGTTCTTTATCCAGATCTTCGTCCGTGTTCGCGATAAAAACGCGGAATCCGTGTTTGCGAGCCACATCCTCCATTCCCCGCGCAATGAAGGTAAAGAACGGATTGGTGATATCCGGCACGATGAGCATCCACGTGTCGTGTGGTGAGGACTGTTGAGACTTCGGTACATAGTTCAGTTCCTGCATCGCCGCAAGGACCTTTTGCCTCGTCGACGGCTTCACGTAGCCTGAGTTGTTCACGACGCGCGAAACGGTCATGATGGACACGCCTGCCCGCTTCGCGACATCCGCCATCGTGGTCATGTTCGTCACCCTTCTCTCGGCGGTCTCCTGATGTGAATCATAACATGTTGACAACACTTTTTCGACCGGCGTATACTTCACTTGACTTGCGAGAGAAATCGCATTCACGCCCTGACGATTTTGTATCGCATTTATGTTAATGTAACAGTTATATTAACTATTCGCGACCTGCGCTGCGCAAACGCGAGGAGAGGAGGCGGTTCTGCGTGGCACCCAAGGTTTTGCATCTCTCGCCGGTCGACGATGTCGTCGTCGCGCTTGAACCGCTCGACGTCGGGGATGTCGTTGAAACACCTTTCGGTGGTCAGTTGACCACTCGGGCGCCCATTGCGCTGGGACACAAGTTGGCCGTAAGGCCCGTCAAGTGCGGGGAGGCGGTGCAAAAATACGGTTTTCCCATCGGCGTCGCAACCCAGGACATTGAGCCGGGTGAATGGGTGCACACGCACAACCTGCGCACCGCCCTTACGGAGCATGGATCCTACGCATACCGCCCCACCGGCTCGCCTGCACCCGTGCTCGACGACGGCCTGACCTTCATGGGGTACGTGAGGCCGGACGGACAGGTCGGCGTGCGCAATGAAATCTGGATTCTAAACACCGTGGGTTGCGTCAACAAGGTTGCCGAGCGCCTCGCCGCGATGGCGGACGCGAAGTGGAGGGGACACGGGGTCGACGGCGTGTACCACTTCGCGCATCCGTACGGGTGTTCGCAGCTCGGGGACGATCTCACCTACACGCAGTCCCTGCTCGCCGGGCTCGTCCGACACCCGAATGCCGCAGGCGTTCTCGTGGTCGGGCTCGGGTGCGAAAACAACCGAATCGAGGCGTTTCAGGAGTGGCTCGATCCGGCGTCTCTTAGCAAAGTTTCCTTCCTCGAACTTCAGCGGTCCGCCGACGAGTTCGCGGACGGCATGCGGCTCCTGGAGGACCTCGTCGAACGGGCGTGCGCGTTCGACCGCCAGCCGGTGCCCATTTCCCGGCTGAAATTGGGATTGAAATGCGGCGGATCTGACGGACTGTCAGGCGTCACGGCGAATCCGCTCGTGGGACAGGTGGCGGACCGCATCGTTGCACGCGGTGGAACAGCGCTCCTCACCGAGGTCCCTGAGATGTTCGGCGCTGAGACGGTGCTCATGGACCGCGCGGACAGCCCTGAGACGTTCGCAAAAATCGTGGATCTGATTCAGTCGTGGAAGGACTACTATACCCGCCACGGCCAGCCCGTGTACGAAAACCCGTCTCCCGGCAACAAAGCCGGTGGCATTACCACCCTGGAAGAAAAGTCGTTGGGCGCCGTGCAGAAGGGCGGTCGCCTCTCGCGCGTGGTGGATGTACTCGACTACGGGGATCCGGCCGTGAAGCAGGGACTCAACCTGGTCTCGGCGCCAGGAAACGACATGGTATCCGTCAGCGCGCTCGCGGCGAGCGGGGCACAGGTGATCTTATTCACGACCGGTCGAGGCACGCCGTTCGGCGGTCCGGTTCCAACGTTGAAAATCGCGAGCAACCATCCACTTGCCGAGTCGAAGCCCGGGTGGATCGACTTTGACGCGGGGCGGATTGTCCTCGGGGAATCGATGGATGCGCTCGCGGAAGAACTGTTGCACAAGGTAATTCGCGTAGCCTCAGGAGAAGAACTCGCCCGAAACGAGACAAGTGGATATCGTGAGATCGCCATCTTCAAGGACGGCGTCACGCTGTGAGCGAAGCGGAGGTTGGATGAGCATGTATCTGGTGCGAGGCAAGGCGGAAAACGGTTATCACGAGCTGGTTTCTCAACAGAACGAGGCCGGTTTGAAATGGATTTCGTTCGGCCTGTTGCGGCTCGGTCGGGGCGAAGCACATGAGGCGGTGTTTGAGGGCCGAGAGGTCGTCCTGGTCCTCCTGTCGGGTTCGATGCGCGTGTCGATTGGCCATCACACCTTTGGGCCATACGATCGGCCGAACGTCTTCGCAGCCCAGGCGACGGCGGTGTACGTGCCAGTCGGCCAAACGTTTCGGGTGGAAAACGTGGGCGACGCGGCGCTCGAGGTCGCGGTCTGCCAGGCAGTTGCGGAGGAAGCGCACGAGCCGTTTGTGGTCACGCCCGACGACGTCGTGGTGAAAACCGTTGGGCAGGCCAACTTCGAACGCAAGGTCCACGACATCGTCGTGCAGCAGGCGGAGGGCCGGGTCCACCGGATTATCGTCGGCGAGACGTTCAACCCGCCGGGCAACTGGTCGAGTTACCCGCCGCATAAACACGACGACTATATTCCAGGCGTCGAGGCGCTCATGGAGGAGATTTACTTCTATCAACTGAACCCGTCTAGCGGTTTTGGGCTGCAGTCCATCTACACGTCGGATGGCTCCATCGATGAAACGTACCGAGTGAAACATGGCGACGCGTTCATGATTCCGCGCGGGTATCACCCCGTCTGCGCCGCTGGCGGCTATCAACTGTACTACCTGTGGCTCATGGCGGGACCCGTGGATCGCGTGATGATCCCGCACGACGATCCGGCTCACGCCTGGATCCGCGAGCGCTCGTGGGATTAAGTTTCGGATCTTTCCGTGAGGAGACGAGAAAATGCGGTTACACGCAGGCGCATTGGACGGTGAAGCTCGCGCGAGCTTTGAGCGCGCGCGGGCCATGCCCATCCGGGTCATTCAAATCGGCGAAGGTATCTTTCTGAGAGGCTTCGTCGACTGGCTTGTCCACCGCCTGAATGAGTCCGGAGCGTTTCAAGGGCGGATTGCCGTGGTGAATCCGCGGCCGAGCGGCACACATCACATTCATCAGTTTCAGGAGCAGGAAGGACTATACACCGTGACGGTGCGCGGCCTTCAGGACGGGAACCCCGTGGAACATGCGGAGCTTGTCACGTCCGTGGCCCGCGCATTCGACTCCACCTGCGAATGGTCGCAAGTGCTGCAATTGGCGCGGGATCCGCATGTCGAGATCGCCCTGTCCAACACCACGGAGCTCGGCGTGCGGTATGAGCCCGTGCCCCGGCCATCGTCGGAGGCTCCACCGGCCACTTATCCAGCCAAGCTCGCCCAGTGTCTGTACGAGCGCTATCGCGCGCTCGGATGGCAGGAGGCGGGACGAATGGTTGTGGTCCCGTGCGAGCTCATCGACGACAACGGTCAGCAGCTGCGCTCCATCGTCGAACGGCATGCGGCAGATTGGGGACTTGAAGACGACTTCTATCGATGGCTACGCGATCGCGTCGAGTTCTGCGACACGCTTGTCGATCGGATTGTAACGCCGTACGCAGGCCATCCGCCGCTGCCGTATGAAGACGCGCTGGCGGTGACGGTCGAGCCGTACTACCTGTTTGCCATTCGGGGGAGTGAGCGGTTGAAGGCGCTGTGGCCGTTTGCGGAGGTCGGCCTCAACGTTCACTACGCGGACGATATCCGCGACTTTCGCTTGCAAAAGCTTCGGGCGCTGAATGGCACACACACGGCGCTGGCCAACTTGGGCCTCATGGCAGGTCTTGAGACGGTGCTCGAGGTGATGCAACACCCAACGCTTTCACAGTTCGTCCACCAACTTGTGCAGGACGAAATTGTGCCGGCCACCGAGTCTCGTGTGACCCGGCCGGAGATGTTGCGAGCATTCGCCCGTGACGTGCTCGAGCGGTTTCAAAATCCATACCTAGAGCACAAGCTGCGCTCCATTGCCACCAATGCCATCTCGAAGGCGCGCATCCGGCTTGTGCCTACGCTCCTCGACGCGGTGGAGCGGCTGGGCGAAGCACGCAGGCTCACGGCGGCCATCGCGGCGGTGAGCTTGGCCTATCGCCCTGGCATGAGGGACGTGGCAGCGTCGGATCCGGCCGCGGATCGGCTGATGAGTCTGTGGCAGGAGGACCTTGAGGGCTCGGCGCGGGCCATTTTGTCCGACGCGGAACTCTGGTCCGCGGATCTGACGGAGGTACCCGGCGTGCTCGACGGTTGGGTGAGGTTTGTGGCCACGGCGCTCAGCCGCGGTCCGGTCGAAGCCATCGCTTCCTTGTGAAGTAAACGGGCCACCCAAGCTGCCAGCGGAAAGGAGGTGAGCCAAGCGACACGGGGTGATAAGCATGGTCTGACTGTCCGTTGCGCTGAACAACAGGGAACCAAGAGATGGTCTCCCTTGCAACATGCACTCAGGAGGTGACCGAACTTGATGCAGACAGAAGTCACTCAGGTAGAATATCGGCCGAATCTGAGCTATGTCGTGACAGTCGTCGTCATTGCATCGCTCGGCGGACTTCTCTTCGGTTACGACACCGGCGTGATCGCAGGGGCAAACGAGTTTTTGAAAACCGAGTTTCACATGAGTGCCGCCACCACCGGACTCGTGTCAAGTAGCATCGATCTCGGCGCCATGCTCGGCGTCCTCATCGCGGGTTTTCTCGGCGACGCCATCGGCAGAAAGAAAGCGCTCTCGGTCGCTGGCATCATCTTTATCGCCTCGAGTTTGATCTCGGCTTTCACGCCGAGCGTCGGCGTTCTGGTGCTCGGACGATTTATCGGAGGCGTGGGCATCGGTTTGGCGTCGCTGTTGTCGCCGCTTTACATCGCCGAGATTGCGCCGCCCCGGATCCGAGGGCGGTTGGTTGGTTCGAACCAATTGGCTATCGTGTCTGGAATTTTCATCGTGTATTTTGTCAACGCTGCCATCGTCAGTTCGCACACAGCGGCTTGGAACCAGACTACGGGCTGGCGCTGGATGTTCGCCATGGGCGTGATTCCCGCAGTGATTTTCTTTGCACTGCTGTTCTTCGTGCCCGAAAGCCCAAGGTACCTGATGAAGCGCGGGCGCGAGGCGCAGGCTCTTTCGATTCTCGAACGCGTGAGTGGTCCCGAGCGGGCAAGCTTTGACGCAAATGAAATCCGGAAGTCGCTCGAGGTGGTTCCGGATTCGCTGTTTCAGGAACTGTCCCGCCCGGGCATTCGCAAGGCGCTGGGTATCGGGGTCGTGCTCGCCATCTTTCAGCAGTTTACCGGCACAAATGCCGTGGGTTATTATGCGCCGATGATCTTCAAGGCAGCTGGCGCTGGGACCAATGCGTCCTTCTACGACACGGTATGGATTGGTGCCATCAAGGTTATCTTCGTCATTGTGCTCATGATCATCGTCGATCGCGTCGGACGAAAGCGGTTGCTTGTATGGAACGGCGGGCTCATGGCGCTCTTTCTCGTCATTCTCGGCATCGCTTTCTCCTTGCCTCATATGATCACGTGGCTGGTGCTCGCGCTCGTCTTTGCGCACACCATTGCCTACGAGTTGTCCTGGGGCGGAGGCGTCTGGATTGTGCTGTCGGAGATTTATCCCACCGCCATCCGCGGCCGTGCGATGGCTATCGCGTCTTTCGCGCTGTGGTTCGCCACGTACCTCGTGGCGCAATTTTTCCCGATTCTACTGCAAGCCATCGGCGGAACGTGGACATTTTGGATCTTTGCGGTGTTTTGCGTCGCCATGGCCGTCTTCATGCAGCGCGCCGTGCCGGAGACGAGTAAAAAGACGATGGAGAACATTCAAAGCGATTGGCTGCAGTCGGAGCGGGGGCGCACGCTGTGAACGCCTGAGCCAACGTGTTTGCCTGGTCTGAAAGAGGTGTTCTGGAAATGCGGCGAAGCGAAACAGGCTTGCGCCGCATGTTTTTATTTCTATCGAATATGGCGAAAGATGCCGATGACCTTGCCCAGAACGGTCACTTTGGGAAAGTAGAGGGCCGGCATCTCGTCGTTTTCCGGTTGAAGGCGCACGCGGCCGTCCTCGCGATAAAACCGCTTGACGGTGGCCTCATCTTCGTCGGTCATGGCCACGACGATGTCGCCGTTGTCAGCGGACGTCTGCCGGCGCACGATGGCCAAGTCCCCGTCGTAAATGCCCGCGTTGATCATGCTGTCGCCGATTACGCGCAGCGCAAAGACTTGATCCGCCTTCGCAAAATCGCGCGGCAGAGGCAGATAGCCCTCAATGTCTTCCAGTGCTGCAATGGGAAGTCCCGCCGTCACACGGCCGACAATGGGGGCGAGAACGACGTCCCCTGGCTCTTCGTCGTCCACCAGGAGTTCCAATGCCCTCGGTTTCGTCGGATCTCGACGCAAATAACCCTTTTGTTGCAGACGCTCGAGGTGACCATGAACTGTCGAACTCGATGCCAAACCGACCGCTTCGCCGATCTCTCGCACCGAGGGAGGATATCCTTTTTCGCGGATGTTTTTTCGGATAAACTCGAGAATTGCGCGTTGACGAGCCGTGAGACCGCTCACCGTCCCCACTCCCTTCGGCCTCATTCTACCACGTGAAGCCCGGGGTGCAAACAGGTGTTCGGAGTTGACGATACGGGTCAGACGAGACCCAACTCTGCCAGCGCGTCCGCGACGCCGCCCTCATCGGCGCGCGAGGTGACGCGTTTGGCCGCGCGCTTGACGTCGTCGCTTGCGTTGCCCATGGCGTAGGAGTAACCCATCGTGCGAAACATACCGATGTCGTTGCCTCCGTCGCCGATGTGCACGGCATCTTCAGGTGCGATGCCCAGGTGCGAGAGAAGATGCAGCGCACCGATGGACTTATCCGATTTGCGCCGCTGAAAGTCGACGGCCCGTTCGTGCCACCGGTACACATAGCATTCGGGAAACTCGCGCTCGAACACGTCATCCCACTCGGCCGTCATGAACGCGTTCAACTGAAACACGCCAATATCATCCAATCGTTCGGCCATTGTCGGTTCGCACACAATGGGTGGGAAATCATAAGACGCGAGGACCGGCAGGTATTCGGCGGGAATCGGGCGCAGGCTGAAGGCGTGATCGTGCGTATGAATGATGGCCTGGATGTCACGGCGCTCCGCCGCTTCCAGGATTCCTCGAACCACGTCACGCGAGAAAGGAAGAGAAAAGATCTCTCGTTCTCCTGCCTTCACCAAACCGCCGTTGAAATAGATGCCGTAAGGGATGCCGAGTGACGCCTGCACGTGCTGAGCGTGGATGACGCTGCGCCCCGTGCACACCGCGACGGGAATCTGGTTTTCAATCAGTTTGGCGACCGCCGCGGCGCTTTTTGGCACGATCCGGCCGTTCACAAACAGCGTTCCGTCGATGTCGAGAAACACCATCTTGACGCGTTGCTTGGTCTTCACGAACAACTCCCCCCATGCTGCGACCGCTCGCGCCGGTATCAGACCAGTCGGAGTTTCATTATACACAACACCTTGCCAAAATAGGCACAGCGAACGCGCTCCATTGCGCGCACGCGCCAGGCTCGGCTATCATAGCCATATTGAGGACGAGCAGGAGGAACAGTCGATGCAGGTGACGATGGATACATTGGTGTCGCTCGCGAAGCGGCGCGGCTTTATTTTCCCTGGTTCCGAGATCTACGGCGGACTGGCCAACACATGGGATTACGGGCCGCTCGGCGCGCAGGTGAAGCACAACCTGAAGCGCGCATGGTGGCGATTTTTCATCGAGCAAAATCCGCTGAATGTCGGCCTGGATTCGGCCATCCTGATGAACAAGCAGGTTTGGGTCGCGTCCGGACATGTGGCGAACTTCCACGATCCGATGGTGGATTGCCGTCAGTGCAAGGCCAGGTTTCGCGCCGACAAGTTGATTGAAGAGGCGGCTGAGGCGCAAGGAAAGACCCTGGTCGTGGACGGGCTGCCGTTTGCGGAGATGGAGAGGCTGATGGAAGAACTCCAGATTGCATGTCCCAACTGCGGGGCGCGCGATTTTACGAATGTCCGGCAGTTCAACATGATGTTCCGCACGTTTCAGGGCGTGACGGAGGACGCGGCGAACGAGGTGTACCTGCGCCCTGAGACCGCGCAGGGTATCTTCGTGAATTTCAAAAACGTGCAGAGAACCATGCGCAAAAAGCTGCCGTTTGGCATTGGTCAGTTCGGCAAGAGCTTTCGCAACGAAATCACCCCCGGCAATTTCATTTTCCGCACGCGCGAATTCGAACAGATGGAGATCGAGTTTTTCTGCGCACCGGGCGATGATGAGAACTGGTTTGCATACTGGCGAAAGACGTGCATGGATTGGCTGCTTTCATTGGGTATCAAGCCGGACAACCTGAGGTATCGCGACCACGCCAAGGAGCAATTGTCACACTACAGCAAGGCGACGACGGACATCGAGTATCATTTCCCGTTCGGCTGGGGAGAACTTCTTGGGGTCGCCAATCGAACTGATTACGACCTCAAAGCACACCAGGCCCATTCAGGCGAGAACATGATGGTGCAGGAGGAAGGGCGGGAGCCGTTCATTCCCTACTGTATTGAGCCGTCGATCGGCGCGGATCGCCTCTTCCTTGCGCTGTTCGCCGACGCCTACGATGAGGAAGAAGTGGCGGAGGGAGACACGCGCGTGGTGCTTCGGCTGCACCCTAAGCTCGCGCCGTATCAGGTGGCGATATTGCCGCTTTCCAAGAAGCTGAACGAGCCTGCACATCGCCTCTACCTCGACTTGGCGAAGGCGTACAGCGCGGATTACGACGAGACCGGGTCCATCGGCAAGCGATACCGTAGGCAGGACGAGATCGGAACACCTTTCTGCGTGACCTACGACTTCGAGTCGGAATCGGACGGACAGGTCACTATCCGGATGCGCGATTCCATGGAACAGGTGAGAGTGCCTATTGCAAGCGTGCGCTCGTGGCTGGATCAACAGCTGCAGTCGTCTGGCGCGTCGTGGTGAGGGCATGAAGCTGGCATGATGGTGCCATGCTAAGCCGGGGGTGGGCCAGATGTCAGGTGAACACACGCAACATCACAACGACGACTTCACGTTTGTGGGTGCGCTCAGCCACAATCACGAGGTGGAGACGTTCGTGGAGCGGCGCAACCAGATGATCGGTTCGCGGTTGGATGCGGTGGTTCCCTGGAAGGCATATCACCGGGCGAATGTGCCTCACGGCAAGAGGCAGTCGAACGGGTGAGAAACACCCACACCCTGGGCGGTCCGCATCGGCGGATCGCCTTTTTTCGGCTTTCGTTGAACCTGCGCCGCTGGCGTGTGTTACAATGTCGAAAATCTCGCAAACCTTTCATCTATCGCGTGAACGAGAGGAAGAATTCAGATGAGCGATGCAGTGTGGCGCCAGTGGCGTCGTCCGCCGCGGGACGTGGAGGGCCCGCTTGGCGCGTACGTCCTATTCGACGGGGCCATGTCGACTTACATGCACCAATTGGGTGTTCCCATCGGCACCCCGGTCGAGCAGCTCAACCTGACTTCGCCCGATCTTGTCGCCCGTGTGCACCGTCGGTACGTCGAAGCGGGGTGCACGGTGGTGCAGACCAACACGTTCATGGGCAATCGGTTGGCGCTGGAGCGTCACGGTTTGCACGTGGACGTTCTTGGCCTGAACCGGCGAGGTGTTGAGATTGCGCGCTCTGCCGCCCGCGATCAAGCGAGCGTGTACGGCACCATGGGCCCTGCGATGGGGGGATATCGCTACGGCGCTCTTCTTCAAGATGAAGAGCGCGACGTACTTGCCCGCGTGTACGCGGAACAGGCAGAAGCGCTCGTCGGCGCGGGTATCGACGGTTTGGTCCTGGAGACGTTCCCGGATCTGGAGGAGGCACTCGTAGCGATCGCGGCCGTCCGTCCGATTCTCGGGGATCTTCCTTTGGTGGTCAACCTGTCGCCAGAGGAAATTGGTGTGACGCGCGACGGTGTCCCCCTCGCGCACGCGTTCCGGCGCATCAGGGAAGCGGGTGCTGATGTCGTAGGAGTCAATTGCCGGCTTGGACCTTACGGCATCTTGCGGTCTTACGAGCAGGCGGGTGTGACGGCAGATGGACCGTACGCGGCGGTGCCGAACGCAGGCATTCTGCAGCGATCGGAGGGGGACGAGATCGCGTACACGGGCGACACAGAAGATTTTTCCCGTCTCATGCTGCGAATTGCGCAACTTGGCGTTCAGTGGCTCGGCGGCTGTTGTGGAACGACGCCTGAGTACATCCGTGCGCTTCGCGATGCGTTGATGCGCGCCGAACGGACATCGGGTGATGCCGACGTCCCGGCGCACGTCCACGCGGCCAGCCGCCGCACCACCGTGGCAGTCGAATCAGGAGCCGGCGTGTATCACGACGGCATGAGCGTGGTTGACATCGCTAAAGAGAGAAAGGCCATCGTGGTCGAACTGGACCCGCCGAAGCACTTGTCCATTGGTCGGTTTTTGGAGGGCGCCGAGGCGCTGGCTCGCGCGGGTGCCGATCTCATCACGATGGCGGACAATTCACTCGGATCGGTCCGCGTGTCCAACATGGCGCTGGCAAGCCTGTTGAAACAGCGAGACATCGAGCCGCTCGTCCACGTGACTTGCCGCGATCGAAACCTCATCGGGCAGCAGTCGCACCTGATGGGGCTCGCGGTACTCGGAATTCGCAACGTTTTGCTTGTGACGGGAGATCCGTCTCGGTATGGCGAACTGCCAGGGGCCACGAGCGTCTACGACGTGTCCTCCATGGACCTGACAAAAATGGTGCGCAGGTTAAACGAAGGAATCGGTTTCTCGGGCCAGCCGCTCAAGCAGCCCTCGCGATTTGTCATCGGCACAGCGTTCAATCCGCACGTTCACAACTTCCATAAGGCCGTGGAGCGCCTGAAGCGAAAGGTCGAGGCGGGCGCGGACTTCGTGATGACACAGCCCGTGTTCAATGCCGATTTGATGGAGGCTATCGCGGAGGCCACGCGCGACCTGGGCGTGCCGGTCTTCGTAGGCATCATGCCACTGACGAGCGTGCGCAATGCGGAGTTTCTCCACCACCAGGTACCGGGCATTCGGCTGTCCGACGAAGCCCTGCGCCGCATGCGGGAGACGTCACCGGAAGAAGCGCCCGCCGTGGGAGAGGCCATTGCGCGGGAACTCGTGGAGATGGCTCTGCAGCGGTTCCCGGGAATTTATTTGGTGACGCCCTTCCTCCGCTACGACATGACAGCCCGGCTCACCCTGCACGCCCGGACCCTGGAAGCGCGTCTGGTCGCTGAAGCGCACGGGCGGAACGGTGGCGCGTTCTGAAGGCTACGAAACTCTCCTGCGCGCGATTGCCGCAAGACGTGAGCCGGGGTATCGTAGGGAGGAGGTCCCGGTGAAGGGAGGGCTCGTATGCGCCGGACATGGGTGCTCGCACTGGCCGGATGGGTGGCAGTGTTGATGGCGGGGTGTGGCACCGTCGAAAATGCCGCCATGAGCGGCCAGCCCGGGAAGAGTTCTGGGCGGGATCGCGCGCATCCCCTTGTGTTTCAGAATCTCACGGGCGAGATGAACGAAGGACAGGATCCGAGGTGGGATCCTCAGCCCGCCTCCTCAGACCTGTACGGTGCAGTGACCGTTTGGACGGCGACAGGTCAGAAGGAGTTGCTGAGCGCGGATGCTCAGCCCCTCCTTTTTGCGGCGTACTGGTGTCCTCATTGCCAACGCACGCTGGAACTGTTGACTTCGATTCGCCAGCGCCTGAAACGAGATCCTGTGATTGTCAACGTAGGATATCCGGCTGGCACGTCGCTCAAGACCGCGGTTCGCATCGCCCGAGAAGAGGACGCGACCCTGCATTTGGCTCCGTTCAAAGAGGTGTTCGTCTTGACACCGTCCGCTGGAGATCGGTACGCTCCGCTGGGATATCCAACGCTCGTGTTTCGCCAGGGGAATGACCTGTGGTCGCTGTACGGTGAACACAGGGCTGCCGTATGGGAAAAAGCGCTGTCCTGAAGGCGCCAAAACGCTTACAATCACAACATGAGACCTACGAGACAGCGAGAGCCAAGTCGGATCGCGGGTGACGATGCAGATGGACGCAGGTGCGCTCAGTTCATTTTTTGAGCATACGCGGACGTGGGGACGTGCGCAGCGCGGGATGGAGCTGTTTCAATTTGCCGCCGATGCGCTAACGCATCTCGCGTCGGTGGACGGTGGGTTCTTTATCTATCGCAAACGCGGCGTGGAGACGGGTGGTGAACCCCAGCCACCGGCTGTCTACCACACGTTTGGCACATTTGCAGAAGAGCCTATCGCCCCGTGCGTGGAACAGCTTTTGCGGTCCAGTCTCACGCTGGACTTGCCGACGGGGCGCTGGCTGTTGGTGGAAGACATTCCTCAGGACGATCTCCGGACGTGGCTCGCATCGCTCTCCGTGCTGGAGTTTGGCGTGTGGCCTCTCTATTCGCGCGAAGAAGTGCGGGGCGCCATGGTTGTGGCGCGGACAAAAGCCGTGGTGCATCTCACGTGGGAGACGAGCCATGCGCTCATGGAGGCGTGTTCGGCACAGGTCTCGCTCGCGCTTGACATGATCATGGCCATCCGGATTGCGGAACACGCCAGTCAGCGAGACCTGCTGACCGGCGCCTGGAATCGGCTGGGCATTGAGCGAAGGTGGCCGCGCGTCTTGGACGCAACTCGCGGAGCGGATGAGCGGCACGTCATCGTCGGCGTTGTGGACATCGATCATTTCAAGCGCATCAACGACACGTACGGGCATCCCGTGGGAGATCGCGTGCTGCGCGTCGTGGCCCAGGCGCTTCAGGAACAAGCCCAGCCGGACGAACTCGTGGGCCGCATCGGCGGAGACGAGTTCATCGTCATTGCGTGGTCTGACGTACCCGACTGGCGGCCGAGGATGCTCGCCATGCAACGGGCCATTCGAGAGCATTCGAGCGGCACATGCCAGGTGTCCGTGGGCGGGAGCGTCTTCGGCTTGGATGGCGACAGCTTGGAAGCCTGCTACACCGCTGCCGACGAACGCCTTTATGAAAACAAGCGCTGGAGAAAGCAACACGGAGAAAGCCCCGTTTCGTAAATCACCCCGCTCGTGGCCGGTCCATTGACAAGCGGAATGAAGCCAATAGCGTTCGCATACATCTGAACAGAGGTTTTGGTCCCGCTGGGAGGATCGGCGCATGTTCTCGCTTCGCCGCCGCAAAAAGGAAACCGAGATCCTCGAACAGTTGACGCGCGTCTTGACGATGCTGGAGGAACGGTTGGATCCGTCGCCGGATCGCCGGATCGACATCGCCGTGGAGCGCCTCCAGGTCGATCGCGTCGATCTCAAGGAACTCGTATTCCGGCTTGATAGGTTGGACATCAACGAGCTGAGCGGAACGCTCACCCTTGGAAATCACATCCGGATGGACGCCCACTCGACTTCCGAGCCATCGACCGAAACTTCGGAACTAGAAGCGACATCAAGGGGGTACCGCATATCGTGGAGCGAAGAGCGCCAAGCGCAGAGCTCGCCGTGATCCCCGATCTGCAGCCGTTCGTGCGCATCCTGTCGCCCACGTTTGTGATTGGCCAAATCACGGTTCATCAAGTGGCGGGCGCCTCCGTCATGAGCCTTGGGAACACGTGGGCATCCGACTTTCGCCATCAGGCGCACGTGCAGCAGGGATTCGGCAACGTGTACGGCAGCCGTTCCATCGTCGCCAACAATCAGTGGGCACCACCCGTCGAGACCAGGGCCCGTGAGGAACGGCCGTCCCCGTGGCCGGTGCGCTGGGTCCGATCCTGAGGCGCGGGTGTTCCGCGTTGGAGGCTGAAGGATGAACCAGAAGTCCAATCACCCGTTCGAGTTTCTCAATCAGTTGCAGGAACTCGGCGACATGAAGAAATGGCTTGGGCCTGATTTCCTGAAAAACATGCCGATGCCGAATTTTCAAGGCATGCCGTTCTTTCAGGACGAAACTGCGGGATCGCCTTTTCCGCCCATCGACCTGTACAACAGGAGCAGCGAGATAGTCGCTGTGATCGCGCTGCCAGGTCTGAAATCTCAGGGTGATGTGTCGCTCACGGTGCGGCCGCGCTTGCTGCGCGTGCGAGGCCATCTCTCCTCGTATTTCGCAGCGGCACACGATCACATCCTGTCCTCCGAACTGTTCCGCGGCGATTTCGATCGCGAGATTGACCTACCCGAGCGCGTCAATCCGGACGGCGTCAAGGCGGTCTATCGCAGTGGACTTCTCATTGTGTACATGGCCAAGGATTTAGCTCGCGAGACGCCGGGGAACAGCATCGCCATCGAATTCAGCCCAGAGGAAACATGATGGGGGAGGGGATGCCGTTGCGCGCGTGGCCCATCCACCTTCATGTCGGGTCCGTCGAGCGCTCCTCCGCTCTGATCGTCGGTGGATGCAACGTCGTCTATGGACTCAGTTCGCACGAAAAGTCAAACACCGGCTTTGGCCAGGTGGGCTCCCATTCGTGGATTGCGCAAAACCGTGTGCTTCTGTACGATCCCGACGGGATCGACATGCCGGTGGATGATCGCGACATGCATGTGCTCCAGACGCGCCAACAGGCGCCCATCGACACGCGAATCGCGTTTCAGGGGCTCGGCGTGAACTCGATGCAGCAAAATGCGGGCGTGTTTGTAGGGGACGCTCAAATCACCGGATGGGATCAACATCAGAAATCGAACAAGGCGTCCGGCGATATCGGCGGCGATCACAACGTCGAGATCGCGGGGCTGCACGTGAACTACGATGCGGATGGCATGGACGGGGTTTTCTTCGATGGAGATTATAAAGCGGGCACCTTCGTGCGCCAAGGTTAGCGCAGCGAGGTGCCCGCGGTCTTTTGCGCGTCAGGCTCTGGCGGCCGCCAATTTCTCGCGAAGCTTTTCAGTCAGCTTCGGCAGAATTTCGAACAGGTCGCCCACCACGCCGTAGTCGGCGATCTCGAAGATGGGCGCTTCGGCGTCCTTGTTAATGGCGATGATGAGCTTCGACTGGCTCATGCCGGCGAGGTGCTGAATCGCACCGCTGATCCCGCATGCGATGTAGACGTCCGGTGTCACCACCTTGCCCGTCTGGCCGATCTGCAGGCTGTAGTCGCAGTAGCCCGCGTCGCAGGCCGCCCGAGACGCGCCGACCGCAGCATCCAGGACTTCCGCGAGCTCGTAGAGCGGCTTGAAGCCGTCCGCGCTCTTGACGCCGCGGCCGCCCGAGACCACCACCCGGGCCTCGGTGAGATCCCGGCCCGTGCTGGCCTTCTTCTGCACGTTGACGACGCGCGTCTTCACGTCAGCCGGTTCGTCGAAGGTGCGCACTTCAACCGGCGCAGAGCCGCTCTGTTCTCCGTCCGCAGCGAGGTTGTTCGGGCGGACGGTCACGACATATGGGGTTGACAGCACGCGCTTCGTTTCGAACGCCTTGCCCGCGTAGATGGGGCGCTTAAACAGGACGTCGCCCCCTTGTGCATCCAGGCTCACCACGTCCGACACCTGAGGCGCGTCCAGGGCAGCCGAGATCTTCGGCGCGAGATCGCGGCCGCCAGCCGTGTGACCGAGCACCACCACGTCTGGCTGTATCTCGTCCAGCACCGGGCGCAGCGCCAAATAGTAGTGCTCCGAATCGTAGTTGGTCAACGATTCGCCCTGAATTGCAATCACCTTGTCTTGCGGGTGCTGGGCAAGCTCATTCGCGGCATCCTGAACCTGGCTTCCCAATACGACCGATACAATCGATCCGCCGTCTGCAATGGTGCGTGCAGCAGTCAGCGCCTCCAGCGCGACCTGACGAAGCTTTCCATCGCGTTGTTCCGCAATCACCAAAACTTTTTTCGGCATCTTCTTCAACCTCCCGTTGATCTTTCCGTCCCGTCCACGTCAGCGAAGTGCTTTCGCGAGGATCTCCGCCAACTGCTCCGCCTGCTCATCCGGGGTGCCCGTGATCTTCTGGCCAGCTTGGCGCTTCGGCGGCAGCGTCACCTCGACGCGCTCCACCTTTGCGCCCGCGTCGTCGCTGGAGAGGCCGAGATCGGACAGGGTCAGAGTGGTAAGCGGTTTCTTCTTTGCCTTCATAATATTGGGGAGCGATGGGTAGCGTGGCTCATTCAGACCTTGCTGCGCGGTGAACAGGGCCGGCAGCACAGCGGTGACGGTCTGCACATCGCCGTCGACTTCTCGCACGCCAGTTGCCTGATTGCCCTCAATGGTCAATTGCGTGACCGCGGCGATGTGGGGAAGACCCAGTTCGTGCGCCACGCGAATGGCTACCTGACCGGCTCCATTGTCGACGGAAAAGTTGCCTGCGAGCAGCACGTCAAACGACTTGTCCTTCAGGTAGGCGACGATGGCCTTGGCGATGGCGCGCTCATCGGTGAGCTCAGGCGCTTCGATCAAGACGGCTTCGTCAGCTCCCATGGCGAGCGCCGTACGCAGTGCCTGCGTCGTGTTGTCATTGCCCACACTGACCACGGTCACCGTGGCACCTTGGTTTTCCTTCAATTGGATGGCCTCTTCGACCGCGTATTCGTCGTACGGGTTAATGATCCACTTGACGCCATCCTCCGCGATCTTGCCATCCGCGAGCCGGATACGCTCTTCGGTGTCAAACGTCTGCTTCATCAGGACTACGACATGCATGATGAACCCTCCTAAAACGAAATATGGGTGGTTTGGGTCCTGCGCTGTCAGGCGCGAAGACCTCGGAGAAAGAAGTCGACGGTCTTGTCGACTTGGGCCGAGAGAGAGTACCTCCTGCCCGAGATGAGCCAGGACGATACCACCTCGTCCATTGCGCCAAAGATCAACAGGCGTGTGAGCTTCACATCCAAGTCGCTGCGGAAGATCCCTTGTTCAATCCCCCGAACCAGCACGTCCTCAATCAGCTGGATGTAGGGCTTCAAAGCATTGCTGATTTCGCTGTGCAGTTCGCGCGAACTCTGGCGGAGCTCCAACTGTGTGACCTTGGCGAGTTGAACATCCTTCTCGAGTTCGGTGAAGTGAAGCTCGCAAACCTTGCGGATGGCTTCGTCCGCGCGATCATCGTCATGCACGTGCTCGTGAAACTTGCGCACGAGACTGCCGAGCTTCTCCCGAAACAACGAGATCAGGATGTCCTCCTTGTTTTTAAAGTACGAGCCCTTT